>NZ_JBFTOG010000017.1:0-89990 GCF_056397865.1 Arthrobacter sp. 05L417 | reverse complement strand
CACGAAAAACGCCAGGCCTACCCCGACGCCGTCGACCAGGCCCACGCCGACTTCGCCACGCTACAGCCGAACAACCGACACGACTGAACTGCCGGGTTACCGCAACCAGCCATATCCGCCCGATTTTCGGCGGATGCTACGGGAACCCCAAGTGGCCACCGTCGGGCCCGCTCCAGGGAATCGGACGCCACCGACGTCGGGAGGAGTCGGCAGAAGGCCCGTTCACTGCCGAGGTTTTCACCCTGCGGGCCCAGTCCGACGCCGTTCAGCCGGCCGTGCAAGCCGAAATCCTTGATGAATGCATCGGGTCGAGGCACCCGGCGGGATCGGGGGCCGACATGCCCGGCCGTGAGGGACAAGATCCACTCCCGGCTTTCGCCTCTATTGTTAAGCGCATAGTCTGCGTGTTAAGGGGAGTGATGGCAGTGGCGAAGAGTCCGACGGTTTATGACGTTGCGGAGCGGGCTGGGGTGTCGATTGCCACGGTTTCGTTTGCTTTCACGCAGCCTCACCGGGTTAAAGACTCAACACGAGTCGCTGTGATTGATGCTGCCCGGGCCCTCGGGTATGTGCCCAGTGCCAGCGCCCGCGGCTTGGCCAAGGGCCGTACCGGTGCACTGGGGCTCTTTTCGTTCGACTTCCTGAATTTTCTGCCCGATGCGGAGGGAATGAAGAAAGACCGGGCCGCTGCTGTCGTGGCGCCTAATGATGATTGCCGGCTGTTCCCGGTCTATGTTGACGAGGTCCAGCGGGGTGTCCAGCTGGAGAGCTTTAGCCGGGGCTACGCGCTGATGATCGGCGGCGGCAACAGGGCCAGCAGCGAAAGGGCAGTGACTGACATTGCCGGCCGGGTCGACGGTTTGATTATTTTTCCCCGCACCATTCCTGCAGAGGTAACCCGGCGCATCTCGGCCCGCATTCCCGTTCTTGAACTCTCCGACCCGTCCGGGATAGACGGGCTCCATCACGTGACGGTGGACAATGCCTCGGGCATGCGGCAGCTCATGGAGCATCTTCTTGGCGTTCACGGGTTCAGGAAGCTGATGTTCGTCAGCATCCCCAACGTCGAGACGGAAGCGAGGTACGAGGCTTTCGGCGCGGCGCTTAGTGCCCGCGGATTGGAGGTTCTGCCCGCATTGGAAAGCAGGCCCGGCGCCAGCGGTGTGACTGCGGATCTGATCGCAGACCTCCTGGGTTCCGGTTCCCTTCCGGACTGTTTTGTCTGCGCCAATGATGAGGAAGCGTTGGTGGTCATGGAGACACTCAAGGCCGCCGGAGTTTCGGTTCCGGGTCAGGTAGCGGTGGCCGGTTTTGATGGCATCGTGGCGGGCCGGCTCGTCAGCCCGACACTGACTACGGTCCGCCAGCCGATGGAACTGATGGGGCGCACGGCCGTGGAAATCCTGGTCGACGCCATCTCCCAGCCCGTTGCCCCTCTCGTTGAAAGGCAGTTGCCGGTGCACCTTGTGGTGCGCGAAAGCTGCGGCTGCGCGAAAAGATGATCTGAGCAGTTCCGCACGGAAAACTGTTGTCAAAATCACAGTAATGCGCTTAGATTGAGCTACAGCCCGATCTAAGCGCATTGAGTGCCTGCTTTGCAAGCATCTAAGCGCATCAATCTGGCGTTCTGCTACCTGGCGCCCCGGGCGTCCGACCGAAGGGAACAACGATGATCCAAACCACTGGGGACACGCGTGTCCGCATCAGGAAGATCGCAGCGCTTGGCCTTGCCGCCGGGCTGCTGCTGACCGGCTGCGGACGGGACAACGCAGCCACGAGCACTCCGGAAACCGGAAAGGCAGTCGCAGGCGGTGCCGCTACCGGAACGATTAATCTGTGGGCCCAAGGGGATGAGGCAAAGCTGCTTCCCGGGCTCTTGAAGGACTTTGAGGCCGAAAACCCTGGTGTGAAGGTCAATGTCACGGCCATCCCGTGGGATGCGGCGCACAACAAGTACCAGACGGCCATCGCCGGAGGCACCACGCCCGATATTGCCCAGATGGGCACCACCTGGATGACCGATTTCAGTGATGCCTTCGATCCCAAGCCCTCGGAGATCGATAGCTCGGCCTTCTTCCCGAGCTCGGTGAAGTCCACACAGATCAGCGGTACCAGCCTGGGGGTGCCGTGGTTCGTCGACACCCGGGTCCTGTATTACCGCAAAGACCTGGCCGCCAAGGCCGGCTACCCTCAATTCCCCACCTCATGGGACGGCCTGACTGCCATGGCCAAGGCCCTGAAGTCACAGGACGGGGTGAAATACGGGCTCCAACTTCCCGCGGGCGGCTCGGACTCCTTCCAGACCATGCTTCCGTTCCTGTGGTCCAACGGCGCGAAGTTCATCAGCCAGGACAATTCGAAGTGGACTTTTGACACTCCGGAAATCGTCCAGGCCTTGAAGTACTACCAGGGCTTCTTCACAGAGGGGCTGGCCAACAAAAACCCTGCGACCGGATCCGGTGCCGCAGAGGCGGCATTCGTCAACGGTGAAGCGCCGGTCTTCATCGGAGGACCATCCGAGCTCGCCCAGCTCGATCAGGCCGGCGGCCCTGGTTTCCAGGACAAGTACATGGTGGCGACCTTCCCCAAGCAGGTCACCGGAACGTCCTTCATCGGCGGCTCGGACCTGGTGGTCTTCAAAGACGCAAAAAACAGGGACGGAGCCTGGAAGCTCGCACAGTGGCTTTCCAAGCCCGAAGTCCAGACAAAGTGGCAGAAGCTATCGGGGAGCCTTCCCGCGCTGCAAAGCGCCTGGAAGGACCCCAGCCTGGCCGGGAATGCGAAGCTTGCGGTCTTCGGTGAGCAGATGAAGGACACCAACTTCCCGCCCACCATCTCCACCTGGACGCAGGTTTCCGCGGCAGCAGACACCCAGCTGGAACAGATCGTCAAGGCCGGCAAGGACCCCGCAGCGGCCATGAAGGACCTGCAGGCCACCGCCGATAAAATCGGTACCGGGAAGTAATCATGGCCGTCACAGCGGCAACGGGGCAGGCGGGCAGGACTCCGTCCGCCGGCCTGCCCCGGACGCCGGAACACCGTAGTGCAGCCTCCCGACGCCGCAGGAAGAGCCTTGTCGCCTGGTTGTTCGCCCTGCCGTTCGTCCTCATTTTCGGTTTCTTCATGCTGATGCCTTTGCTGTCCTCCTTTGTGTTGTCCTTCACGGACTTCACGAGCAAGGACGTCCGGAACCCGTTCGGCGTGGGCTTCGTCGGCCTGGACCAGTTTGCCGAGCTCTTCGGCAACCAGCAGTTCCTTCACTCCATGCTCAACACGGGCTACTTCGTGATCGTCGGGATCCCGTTGACGATGGCCGCGGGGCTGGCCCTGGCGGTGGCATTGAACAACGGGATCACCCGGTTCCGCGGCGCCTTCCGGGTCGGCTTCTACACCCCGGTGGTGACCAGCATCGTCGCGATCGCGGTCGTGTGGAGGTTCATCCTGCAACCGGACGGCCTGCTGAACATCGTGCTGGGCTGGGTGGGCATCGCGGGGCCGGACTGGCTGAACAGTACGGCGTGGTCCATGCCGGCGATGATCCTGATGGCGGTCTGGCGCAACATGGGCACCCTGATGATCATCTTCCTGGCCGGGCTGCAGAACGTCCCCACCGAGGTCCTGGAAGCTGCCGAGGTGGACGGCGCCAACGCCTGGCAAAGGTTCGTGAGGGTCACGCTGCCGATCCTTCGCCCCACCCTGCTGCTGGGCGCGGTCCTGCTATCGGTCGGGTTCCTGCAGTTCTTCGAGGAGCCGTTCGTGATGACCAAGGGCGGCCCCCTGGACTCCACGCTTTCGGTGAGCTATTTCACCTTCAACCAGTTCGGGTTCGGCAAGTATGGCCTGGCCTCGGCCGCCAGCTACGTATTGTTCGTGGCCATCGCCCTGCTGAGCCTGATCCAGTTCCGCACCCTCCGCTCCAAAGACTGAAGCGAGCAGACCATGACCAACACAAAAACCGCACCCGCGGCGCCGGCCCGCCCCGCCACGCGACGGGCCGTCACACCGCGCCGGAAGCATTCCACCATCGGAAAACAGGCCTGGGTATATACCGGGCTGGTGCTTGCCGGAGCCGCGACGGTGCTGCCCTTCGTCTGGATGCTGCTGGGATCCTTCAAAACCCAGGGAGAGCTCCTGCGGCGGCCCGTCACCTGGTGGCCGCAGGACCCGACCCTGGATAACTACGTGCGCTGGTTCACCGACCTGCACATCAACACCTTCTTCATGAACAGCATCATCGTCGCCGTCGTCACGGTCCTGGGGAACCTCCTGTTCTGCTCCATGGTCGGCTACGCCCTGGCCAAGATGGACTTCACAGGCAAGAAGGTCCTGTTCCTGCTGGTGATGGTGACCCTCATGGTCCCGGGCGTCGTGACGTTCGTTCCGTTGTTTGTCATGGTCAGCAAGCTGGGCCTGGTCAACACCTACCCGGCCCTGATCCTGCCTTTCCTGGTCTCGCCCCTGGGCGTCTTCCTGATGCGGCAGTTCATGATGGGCATACCGGACTCCCTGATCGAAGCAGCCAGGATCGATGGAGCCGGCGAACTGCGGACCTTCACCCGGATCGTCATGCCCCTTTGCGGGCCTCCGCTGGCAACACTGGGGATCCTCACATTCCTCGGATCGTGGAACAACTTCCTCTGGCCCCTCGTGGCCGCCCAGAGCGAAGACAAATACACGCTGCCCGTTGCCTTGTCGCTGTTCTCGACCGGCGAGAACGCAACCGACTACGGCCTGCTCCTGGCCGGTTCCGTGCTGGTCATCGCCCCCATCGTGGCCCTGTTCATCGCCCTGCAACGGTTCTTCATCCAGGGCGTAGCATCGACCGGCATCAAGTAAGCCCTCCGGGCTCCCCGCCCACACCGCGGCGCCCGGCGCGGCCGCTGTCTCTTCCCATCACAAAGCCCATTTCAAAAGGAAACGGATGTCATATTCACTTCAGCTGTTCACCCTCCGCAACGCCATGCAGGCCGACCTTCCGGGCACCATCGGCAAGGTCGCAGGGATCGGTTTCACCCAGGTCGAGCCGTACGACTTCGTGGCCACAGCCAAGGAGCTTGGTGCCGCACTGGCGCAGAACGGCCTGACGGCACCTTCCGGCCACGCACCGTTGATGAGCCAGGACCAGGACGAAATCTTTGAGGCTGCCAGGGAATTGGGCATCGCCACGGTCATTGACCCCTTCCTGCCGGCAGAGCACTGGCAAAGGGCCGAGGACATCCGGGCCACGGCCGGAAAGCTCAACGCGGCGGCGAAGAAGGGCGCCGCGTACGGCATCCGCGTCGGGTATCACAACCACGACTGGGAACTGGAGTCGATGATCGAGGGCCAGACCGCCCTCGAGTACCTCGCCGGGCTGCTGGAACCGGAGGTTGTCTTGGAGGTGGATGTTTACTGGGCGGCAGTCGGAGGCCAGGATCCTGAAGCCCTCCTCCGGCGCCTCGGTGACCGGGTGAAGTTCATCCATATCAAGGACGGCCCGATCACTGCCGACATCAAAGCCCAGCAACCCGCTGGCGGGGGCCGGATCGCAGTCCTGGACGTCATTGCGGCGGCCGGGTCCCTTGAGGTGGGTGTCGTTGAGTTCGACGACTACGCAGGGGACATCTTCGAGGGCATCACCCAAAGCCTGCGCTATCTGGAGAACGCGGCAGTGAACGCAGGAGAGCCGGCATGAGCGGCGCCGCCACCGGCAGCGGGCCGGTCGGCGTCGCCGTTATCGGCGCCGGGAACATCAGCAAACAGTACCTGGACAACCTCATAGGCTTTCCTGACCTGAAGGTCCATGTCATCGCGGACCTGTTCGAAGAAGCCGCCCAAGCGCGGGCCAAGGAGTACGGCATCCCGGGGTGGGGCGGGGTTGAGGCGGCGCTGAACCACCCCGGTGTCGAGATCATCGTGAACCTGACCATCCCGGCCGCGCACGTGGAAGTGGCAACCGCCGCGGTCCGGGCGGGGAAGCACGTCTGGACCGAGAAGCCGTTTTCGCTGGACCGGGAGTCGGGGCTTGGTTTGTTGAAGGCCGCCGACGCCGCGGGCATGCGGCTCGGCTGCGCCCCGGATACGTTCCTGGGAGCGGGCCTGCAGACGGCGCGGCGGATCATTGAGCGCGGGGACATCGGCACGCCGCTCACTGCGATGACCACGTTCCAGACGCCCGGCCCGGAATCCTGGCACCCCAATCCTGGTTTCCTGTTCCAGTACGGCGCCGGCCCGCTGTTCGACATGGGCCCGTACTACCTCACGGCCCTCGTTCAGACCTTCGGGTCTGTCCGCAGGGTCGCGGCCCTCGGGTCCAAAGCAAAGGAAGTCCGGGTGATCGGGTCCGGACCGAATGCGGGCACGGAATTCACCGTCGATGTTCCCACCCATGTCTCCGCCGTGGCCCAATTCGACGGCGGGGCGTCCTCCCACAGCGTCTTCAGCTTCGAATCCCCGCGCGAACGGACGGGATTCGTGGAGATCACAGGGACGGAGGCCACGATTTCCCTTCCTGACCCCAACGAATTCGCCGGTGATGTCCGTATCTGGAGGGCCGGGGACCAGGACTGGACCACGGTTCCGGCCACCGGTCCCGCAGACGGCCGCGGTTTGGGTGTGCTGGACATGGCCCGTTCGATTCGGGCAGGCGTTCCCCACCGGGCCACCGGCAACCTCGCCTTCCACGTCCTGGACACCATGGTCTCGATCTCCGAATCCATCGAATCGGGCGCTTTCATCGACGTTGAAAGCTCCGCCCCGGCCTCCGCTGCCCTCCCGGAGGACTGGGAACCGTCAGCGCAAACACTCTAGGAGAGAGCGCCGTGTCAGCAGAACAGAACAGCCGGCAGGAACAGACCCGCCCCCTCGGCGTGGCCATGATCGGTTATGCCTTCATGGGCAGGGTCCATTCGAACGCATGGCGGAACGTCGCCAGCTTCTTCGACGTCCCGGTCTTCGAGCAAAAGGTCCTGGTGGGCCGGGATGCCGCCCAGGTCGCCGCCGCAGCCTCGAGCTACGGCTGGACCGAATGGGCCACCGACTGGCGGGACGTCATCAGCCGTGAGGACATCGACATCGTCGACATCTCCGCACCCGGGTGGATGCACGCCGAGATCGCCATTGCTGCACTCCAGGCAGGCAAGCACGTCCTCGTGGAAAAACCCCTGGCCAACACCCTGGCTGAAGCCGAAACCATGGCTGAGGCAGCCCGGGCCGCTCGGGAAAAAGGGGTGCAGTCCATGGTCGGATTCAACTACCGCCGCGTCCCGGCCCTCGCCCTCGCCAAGGAACTGATCGCGGAGGGACGGCTGGGCACCGTCCGGCACGTCCGCGCCGCCTACCTGCAGGACTGGCTCTCCGACGCCGAATCGCCCATGACCTGGCGCCTGCGCAAAGAAACCGCAGGCTCCGGTGCCCTGGGAGACATCGCCTCCCACGCCATTGACCAAATCGGCTACCTCACGGGGCAAACCGTTCTTGAAGCCTCAGGGGTGCTGAAAACGTTCGTCGTACAGCGCCCTGGTCCGTCTGGATTGGAGGAGGTCACGGTGGATGACGCCGCGTGGGCGACATTCTGGCTCACCGGCGACATGGGCGCCTCTGTCGAAGCGTCACGGGTGGCTACCGGTCAGAAGAACAGCCTCCAGATCGAGGTCTACGGCACCGCAGGAGCCCTGACGTTCAACCTGGAAAACCTGAATGAGCTGAATTTCCTGGACGCCACCACCCCGGTCGGGGAGCAAGGTTTCCGCCGGATCCTCGTCAACGAACCCGGACACCCCTACATGGACGCCTGGTGGCCCCAAGGCCACATCATCGGCTGGGAACACACCTTCACCCACCAGATCCGGGACTTCCTGCTGGCCATTAACTCCGGCGAGGCACCGTCACCGTCGTTCGAAGAAGGACTCCAGGTTCAACGGGTGCTCGCCGCCGTCGAAGAGTCAGCCAACAACAAAAGCACCGTAACCCCCGTCCATCAATCCGTCGTCGCCAGTCCAGCGTCACAGATACAAGGAACCTGACATGCCCCGCCCGTACACCCTGTTCACCGGCCAGTGGGCCGACCTGCCCTTCGAGGACGTCGCGCGCCTAGCCTCCGGCTGGGGCTATGACGGCCTGGAAATCGCAGTGTCCGGGGACCACCTGGACGCCTGGCGCTGGGACGAACCCGGCTACGTCGAGTCCAAGCTCGCCATCCTGGACAAATACAACCTCAAGGTCTGGGCCATCTCCAACCACCTCAAGGGCCAGGCCGTGTGCGATGACCCCATCGACTTCCGCCACCAAGCCATCGTCGGCGCCAAGGTCTGGGGCGACGGGAACCCCGAAGGCGTCCGCCAACGCGCCGCCGAAGAAATGAAACACACCGCCCGCCTCGCCCAAGCCCTCGGCGTGGGCACCGTCGTCGGATTCACCGGCTCCTCCATCTGGCAATACGTCGCGATGTTCCCACCCGTCCCCGAAAAAGACATCGACGCAGGCTACCAGGACTTCGCCGACCGCTGGAACCCCATCCTGGACGTCTTCGACGAACACGGCGTCCGCTTCGCCCACGAAGTCCACCCCTCCGAGATCGCCTACGACTACTGGACCACCGTGCGCACCCTGGAAGCCATCGGGCACCGGGAAGCGTTCGGGCTGAACTGGGACCCCTCCCACTTCATGTGGCAAGGCATCGACCCCGTCTCCTTTATCTGGGACTTCAAAGACCGGATCTACCACGTGGACTGCAAGGACACCAAGCTCCGCCCCACCGGCCGGAACACCGTCATGGGCTCCCACCTGCCCTGGGGCGACCCGCGCCGCGGCTGGGACTTCGTTTCCGCCGGACGCGGCGACGTGCCCTGGGAATCCTCCTTCCGCGCCCTGACCGCGATCGGCTACGACGGACCGATCAGCATCGAATGGGAGGACGCTGGCATGGACCGCCTCCACGGCGCCCCCGAAGCCCTCGCCAACCTCAAAAAATACGACTTCCCGCCCTCGCAGGCCAGCTTCGACGCCGCCTTCAGCAGCCAGGACTAGCAGCGGCACCACCTGCACGCCCGGCTTGTTGGTCAAGGCGGCATCGCCTAGGTCCCTATAACGGCCAACGCGAAGACCTCCCGGGGGAGGGTGCAGGCCCCACACTGTAAAGGATTCGCTTTGATACAGCCTGCCGGTAGAGCAACGCGGGCGCACCACCCCAAGGCCAGCATCGAAGATGTGGCCGCGGCGGCCGGTGTTTCCACGGCCACCGTTTCCCGCGCAATCAGGGGTCTTCCGAGGGTCGCCCAACCCACACGGACGAGAATTCTCGAAATCGCGCAGGCCCTGGGCTACACCGCCTCGGCCTCCGCCGCAGGGCTGGCCACAGGCAAGACACGAAGCGTCGGTGTTGTGACTTCCTCCCTTCGTCACCCTGCATACAGCGCGGCTGTTGAAGGAGCCGAGCGGGCACTCCGCGGCCGGGATTATTCTCTGGTTCTACTCCATCTCCCGCAACCCTCTGCCAGTCCGCAGCTCCCCATGGACCTGAACATGCTCTGCCGACGCGTGGACGCGCTTCTGGTTCTCGGGGCCGGCACTCTGGAAAAGGACCAGATCGAGCAACTGCAACGGAACGGGATGCCGCACATCGTGATCGGTCTGCACTGCGAACAGGACGACAGTGAGGCAGAAGCTGCAACCACCGCAATTCGCCACCTGGTTCAGCTCGGGCACACGGACCTGGCCTTCTTCCATGGCGAACTTGGGGCCGCGATCCGGACCCGGCTGCAGGCAGGCGGACTGGAACACTGGACGAGCGCTCTGAACGCTGATGGCATCAAGCTGAGGGAAGTCCGGATTGAACGTCGGCCAGGGGTAATCCGCAACAGCCGGACGGCGTTCAGCCGTCTCTGGGCGGTGCCCGGGTCAAAGCCGACCGCGATCGTCTGCGCTTCCGACGAGATGGCTCTGGGCGTGCTGTTGGAAGCCGAGCGGAAGGGCCTGAAGATTCCTGAAGATCTGTCCATCGTGGCAATGGACGGCCAGGACCTGGGCGAATCACTGGAATTGACGGCGGTCATTCAATATTCAGCCCGGAGGGCGGCACAGGGCGCACAAAGTCTCCTCGCCGCCTTGGAAGGTGACCGCGACGTCACCCACCCGGCCGCGTGGTCTCCAGAGCTCATGATTCGGCAGTCAACAGCAGCACCACAAGAAACGGGCCGACCTTCACGGTGGCTGCCACAATAGAAAGGCCATACGAGCAGGTAAGGACCCAGACGGTCTTGATGCCCGCGCAGGTTGAGGGGTTTTCCAAGACCCGATTTCGGGAGCAGACTTGCTGAGGATGTTCTTCGGTGCCTGTCAGCGGTACCGCAGTAGTACGGGGACTATCTCCCATGGCTGCTGCGAGGCATGTTCACTTTGTCGTTTAGCGGAAGCCGTTTCATTTCTGCGTCAAACTACTGCCTATGGCATGGATCATGCCTCCGGACTCTGCCAGTCGCCGTCGGAGCTCTTCATTTTGGAGCTGTGCGAGGTGGAGGGCGCCGATGAGGGCTTCGCTGTCTGCCTTTAGTTGCTGGATCACTTTTCTGTCTTCCTCCCGCAGCCGTTTCAGCCTGGCTGTCTCGCGCCGGAGGCGTAGTTCGCTGTCTGGTGTCCCGCCGGACGCTCTTACCTGCTCGTAGAAGAGGTTCTTCAGGTCGGGGTGCCGCTGAGTGAGCGCGTTTCGCGGGACTCCTGCTTCTGCGGCGAGGGCCACGACGGTCAGGGCCCCGTTTGACCTCTCCGGGTACCCGTCAAGGATTCGCTCCATGGCCGCTTGGATGTGGGCGCGTTCGTCTTGCGCGGGGCTCATTGTCTCTCCTCGATAACAATGCGGGAACGCTCGTGCTGATCGGCTTCCTGACGGAGCCGCCGGGCCCGGGCCTCGAGCCGGTGTCCGAGGGGCTCGGGCGCCTTCGGGGCCTGTTTCTCCAGGGATTCCGCCTCTTGTAGCATCAGTTGTGCGTGATCATCGGTTCGTGCGATGTTCGCGCAGGATGTGACGCAGCGGTCCAGGCGCGGCGCTTCGCGTTCGGTGATGCGGTTGCAGAGGGCGCGGTCCGGTTTGTAGACGCACATGAGCATCGCGGACGGATTTTCGTAGACGGTCAGCGACGGGTTCTCCAAAAGCGCACGGGCTTGCCTAGCGTTGACGATCGTGCCAGCGAATTCGGGGGCGTGCCGGGCGGCGTTGATGGCTCTGCGCGCCGCCGGGCCTGAGATGCCTGCGCCGTTCGCAAGGTCTTCGTTGAGCGAGGCAAGCGTGTCGGCAGCTGCGAGAGCCGTTTCCAGGTCGAGCAGGTCGTGCATTCCGTTCCGACTCCGTGACGCGTACCCGGCACTCATGGCGGTGCGCATGTGGCCGTATTGAACCGCGAGGGCGACGAGCCCGCCGGGGCGTCTGGCGATATGCCAGGCCAGCGTCCGGCGGAACCGCGAGACCCCGATCGAGCCATGCTTGTCCCCAGGGACTGTCTCGTGGGGGCGGTCCAGGCTCTTGGCGAGGTTCGAAGCCCATGTAATGAACTTCTCGATGCGCATGTTCATGGTGTCGGGCGGCAGGTCTCCGAACAGATACCCGTCGGGGTTGATCCTCTCAAGGGTGCGGATGGCCCGTACCACCGGTTCGATGGCAACCCAGGGAACGTCGCGAATTGTTCCCTGCGGGACGTGGTTCCCGTCGTCGTTGACGGCCGTCTTGTAAACGCGGCCGTAGATCAGGTAGCGCCCCGATTCCGGCTCCGGGCAGCAGCCCCTTTCGAGACCCTGGAGCTCGCGGGGCCGCATTCCCGTCAAGTACGACACCACAATGTAGGCCGCGGTCGTCAGATGGGTCTTGAGGGTCCCCGCCTCGGAGTAGTCAATGAATTCCTTCCAGGCGCGGCCATCGACCGTGCCCGAGATCTCTGTGAAGACGGGAGCGGGACCATCGGCGGACAAGAGCTGTTCCCGCCAACGCCCTGCGAATACCTGATGGTGGACCTGATGGACCGCCGCCCCCGTTACGTAGGAGATGTACGTCGCAGCGAGTCCGCTCTTGTTCCCGGCTGCCATGCTCGGTGGCGATGTGCCGGCTGCGATGAGGCGCCCCAGGTAGTCCTCGAGCGCAGCCTGGCCTTCTGGAGTGGCCGCGTTCTGCTTGCTTTTGGCGAGTATTTCTTCTTTACGTTGGACGGCAGTGAGGATGTCTTCGGCAAAGTCGTCGACCACGCGCAGGGCCCAGATCAGCAGTGGTCCCATGGTTTCCGGGGTGATCGGCTCTGTCGAGTTCTCGCCCACGGACGACCCGGCCGGAAGGAAATCATCGGCGCCCTCTATCAGCCACGGCGGTTCGCAGAGTCCGACCGGGAAGGGGTTCGAGGAGTCCAGCGCCCAGAGCCGGGTCAGGGCTGCGAGGACTTTCTGGGCGGGGTTGCGCGTCATTGCCCGGTCTGTTGCGAGGTGGAGGGCGTAGGCCTGCAGGTCTGCCGGAGTGCAGTCGCCGAGGGATGCGCTTCCCCTCTTTTCCAGCCATTGGCAGAATGCCCTCCATATCGCCACGGTGGGATACACATGTCGGGGTGATACGGTGGTCCGCCACCGAGGGTGTCTGCCGATCAGGAAGGTGGCGGGCAGCGAAGTGTTGATCAGCAGCCAAGTCAGGTGCCGCAGTTCCTCCCGGAAAGCCGCGGGCACAGTCTCCCAGTGGATCGTCGTGCGCGATACACCGGGGCCGTGCTCCAGTGCGTCCAGGCTCCAGGACGGGTCCCCGTATCGGGGGACCGGGCCGGTGAAGCCTTCGGCGACCAGACCGGGCAGGATGGCGTGGGCATGCAGTGCCGGGTGCGAAGCGCTCTCTTCGATTGCGAGGGTCACAGGTCGTACTGTCCTTCCAGAAGGCTGCCAATGATTGCTCTGTCGGTGGAGGTCACGCTGGCCAGGGCGGTCGCCCAGACCTGGTCACCGAGCCTGCGCTTGAGGTCCTCCAGACGCGTGAACGGGTTGCCCCAGTCCGATGCCCAGGTCTCTTCGCCCAGGACCGAACGCAAGCTGGCCAACGAGCGGTGCAGGTATGCCAGACGGGGATGATGCTTCGGGTGTATCCGCGCGTTGGGGCACGCCGTGCACATCAGGAACGAGGCCCGGCATCCCGTTCCATGGGGGCTGAATGGACTGCTCTTGTAGTCGCAGCAGGCGGCAGTGGGGGTCTCCTGGGAATCCGGGCGGGCCGTGTCGGAAAGCTGAGCGCGCAAGACGGTGTGCCGGGCGTGGGCGAGTGCGCTCTCGGCGCCCTCTGCGACGATCGGGACGGATGCCTGCTGCGCCTGGGGTTCGGGGAGGACATAGACCGCGTCGTGGGTGTCCTGGCTGTTCTGGCCGGGCTCCCTGCGGTACAGCACATTGACCGTCTTCCGCAGTCTTTGCAGGGGAGCGCCGGTTAGGCCGGTTTCCCGGAGCCAGGAGTCGGCCGCGTTCTTCGTCAGGCCGATCCCGAATGGCGTCACCGGGGACGCGTTCCTGGGCCCCGGCAGGGAGTTCCGCCAGATGAGCAGGAAGTCCAGGGCGCTGTCGGCGGCAGTGACAAAGGCCCGCGCGTGAGAAGTTGCCTCCAGAGCCTTCGAGATCAGCCGCCCTGGTGTGTCGGCGCCGGTGTCCGGGACATTCCGGGTCTCGAAGTGGCGGCCGGCTCCCCGCCGCCGCTTCTCCAGCTCCAACCGGTAGATGGGGAAGCCACCGGATCCGCCGTGCTGCAAGGCCCGCGGCGTGCGCATTTCCGACACCACGGTCGCGTTCAGTCCGAACTCCATTACGAGCAATACGGCCAGCGCATACGCTTCGGACCGGCTCAGAAATAGCCGCATCCACGTGAACTGCGGGGCCTCTCCGCCGAGGACTGCGACGTAACGGTGAATAGTACGTTTGGTCCCGCTTTCGCGAAGTATGTAGGGGACATATCCGGTGCGGGCGAGCGAGTCCAGGGCCTCTCCGAGGATCCAGTCCGGGCTTTGCTGCTCGAAGGATCCCTCACGCCATCGCCGTAGATGTTCTGTGTTGGCCCGGATCCTCAAGTAGGCGGAGCGGAAGATCTTCCGGGCCGCGGCGCGCACTTCCTCGAATTCGTCCGGGGCCAACGCCCGTCCCGTGGACGTGACCAAGGGAAGCCGCTTGGCCATCGCGGACCTCGTGGCCTCGCTCAGCTCGTCGTGTCTCCTGAGGAAGCCACCCAGTGCGATCACCTGTGAGTAGCCGTAGATGCCTTCCGGCCGACGCATCCGCCACCTGTTCCACAGCGCCGGTGTGATGTCGACGAGGCGCTGGGGCGGATTGTCCTGTTCGGCGCAAAAGCGCCCGAATGCGGTAAGGCGGAACCACATGGCCTTGCTTGACGGGAGCGAGTCCCACCCGCCGCCCGGAGCACACTTCTCGGCGAACCACCGGGCAAAGGCGCGCTGCAGCTCCGGGCCCACCGGGATTTCGTCGAAGTTGAACGTGCCCACCCGTCCCTTCCTGTCGCGGTGCTCGACCGTCAGCCCATCATGGGGCCGCGGAACCGGCCGGTGGTGGGGCTCCGGCGGCAGGGCAGCACGCTGCCCTCGGCCGCTCACAGGATAGCCTCGTCGTCAATCAGGTCCTGGATCGTGCCCGTTTCGGCTGCGAGCCGGGCGAGAATCCAGGAGACATCGTCGGCCGCCCCTCCCTGCGGGGCCCCTGAACCAGGCGCAGGCGAGGAGATAAGCGAGTGGAGCTGGAGGTCGGAGACCGGGGCCAGATAGATCCTGCGGGTGGTTTCGACGTCCGCGTGGCCGAGAAGGTCCTGGACCATCCGCCAGGGATCCCCGTAGAGGAGGCGGAAGTCGCGGCGCTCCTTCGGTGTCAGGCCGAGCCGGACATCCATCGCGTGGTGGAGCGCGACCAGCATGTAGAGCGCGAAGGAATGCCGGCACATGTGCGGGGTGCAGAACGGAGCATCACCCTTTTCTCCCGGCAGGGTCTTCTCGCACCGTTCCGTGGCGGTCCGGAACACACCCTCCCAGGATGCCGGTTGAAACGGCAGGCCGGACTCATTGAGCCACAGCCACAGGGGTTCAGGCCCCTCGGGTCCTTCAGTGAAAAGATTCGCCCGTTCCTCGACGCTTGCCCGTGCCAGGGCCGTCTCACCGAGCATTCCGTCGCGATCGCGCCAGTGAAGGACCTTCATCCGGTGCCCGGAGACCGACGTCACCAGACGCATCCGCGGCAGCACGTCATACCGGTCCTGCCGCTGCGCACGGCGGATCACCCTCGCCCGGCCGGCATCGCAGTACGCCTCGATCTCGCCCACCACCGGTGCTGCCATATAGAAAGTGCGGGCACGCTTTGACTTCGTCACCACCGGGGCCAGCCGGCCCGAATAGTACCGTCGGTGTCCTACCTCGGACTGGGGGATCTCGACGGTGAGAAGCGAAGCGGCCTCGGTCAGACGCAGACCCGATGAGAACAACAGATTGGCGAAAGCCGAATTCCGGTCCTCCATCCGCCCGCCCCATGCCGCGCCCGGCACACCGTCCGCGGAGAATCCGCGCAAGCCCACATCCACCCAACGCCGGAACATCCTGGGCGTCAGCCAGCGCACATCACTGGACCTCGCATCCTTAGCCCGGGCGGCAGGCACCTCCACCGCCTGCCCGTGCCGCCCGATCGCCTCCCGCGTTTCAATCGGGCTCGCGGACACGTATCCCTGCTTGACCGCCCACGAGTACAGGCGACCCAAAGCCGCGAGGCCCCGATTCCAACGGGCACCGCCGACCCGCCGCGGGTTGCTCAGCGACCTCGTGCGCCAGTCCTCGAAATCCCACAGGTCATCGGGGCCTGCCTCATCCCAGTTCTTGTCTCGACGCCACAGGAAGTCGAAGAAGACGCAATAGTCCGTCGCATAGTTCCGCTTCGTCTCCTGCTCCAGCCGGGCGAAGGACGAACGGACCAGGAAACGGGCCAACCGTCCATCGATCTGGCAGTCCGGCGACAGCAGGATGGGCGTCCCAGGACGCACACCCGCCCGCTCCTCGTCCTTCGCCAGGCCGTCCCAACCGCCCAAGACCGGCAATCGCTTCGACTCGACAGACCGCCCCGCCGGCACCCAAAAAATACGCCATCCTCGCACCACTCACACCCCTCTTGAACCGCATCAACACGCTTATTCAACAGGGAATTAATGACAATTCCTTCCACGCCCGTGGCGGTCATGTCACTGAACCACGTGGCCGCCAGGGCCCGGTCACTGGTCACCGGTGACAGATGCAGTGGCGGAACCCACCCGCGCGCCAGCTCCTCGAGCAGAGCCCGGCGGTCCCGGAATTGAAGCCCGCGGGTATCCTGCCCGGCCACTGCCAGGACGTCGAAGGCGATCAGCGAGGCAGGGCTTTTCATCACGAGCTCCGCAAGAGCCGCCTTTGAGCTCACCAGGCGCATCTGCAGCGCATCGAAATCCAGCCGCCCTTCGGACCACACCACAACTTCGCCATCGACAACACAGCCCGGAGGGATCTGCTCACGCACGGAAGCCAACACGTCCGGAAAGTACCTGCTCAGATCCTTGCCCTGTCTGCTGTAGAGCCACGCCCCATCCGAACCGACCAGGCACACTGCCCGGAAACCGTCGAACTTCATCTCAAAGACTGAGCCGCCGGACAGTGCGTCACCGCGTGGTATCGACTCCACGGCCTTGGCCAAAGCAAGGGCAACAGGAGGATGCAGGGCGGCCGGCAAACCTTCGAACATCGTGGGCACAGCGTAAGCCCAGCGAAGCAGGGGTGGAAACAAGGCTTCCTCCCGGCTGGATACAGCACCAAGCACCGGGAAGCGTCACAGCAAAGCTGTGACCGGGTCCTTCTTCGATCAGGGAAACCAACCACATTCGAAACAGGAGTCGTCATGTCCACTGAAGCTGTTACAAACCCCGCTGGGTCTGCCGGGACTGCCGGTGGCCGGCGCTACAAGGAACCCACCTCACAGCAGATTGAAGATGCCGCAGCCCTGATGTTCCTGGAAGCGACAAAGAAAGCTCTGCGGGACCAGCAACACATCTGGGACGTCAAGCTCGAGCTGGAAGTCACCTACACCGTGCACAACCAGCGCAGGTACTGCGTTCATGCCAGCACCCGTACAGGTGACAGCATTACTGGCGCACGCGGTGTCCTCGTGCATCCGGCCAACGGAACTGCTGAATCGGCTGCCTGGAGCATTGCCGAAGCGGCCCGGACCGCAAGTGCCAAACGACGGCAAAAGGCCGCCATCAAGGTCCTGTGACCTGCCGGTATTTACCGGGGCGCAGCTGCCGGGGACTCCTTAAACGTAGCTCGTGCTTTGTCAGTGCCGATTCTTTGCCAGAACCAACCGACATACCAAAGAATCGGCCCCAGCCCGATCACAAAGCTGCCAAGCAACAAAAGCACCTGCAGCCCCGTGCACAAATAAGAACCCCGGTGATGCTTCCGCATCGCCGGGGTTCTTATTTTTTCCGTGAGCAACTTTCCCTCGTCTATCCCGCCGCCCGGACCAAGCCCTCCTCAGCCTCGTCAAACTCGTCAATCAATCGCAACGCCTCCGGATTACCAAGGTCAGCGTCCGGATCGAGCCGTCGATTGATGCTGCGTGACGCGGAGAACTTCAGCACCGAGTAGTCATCCACGTCCTTCTTGCCGAACCGGACCTTGTGGCCTTTGTGCGTCTGCCGGGCGAAGCGGCCAAAGCCAGTGAGCACGACGGTGTCTCCACGGCGCACGGCGTCGGTGAGCTCCGCGATGAGCGACTCATACACCTCACTCACCACCCTGATCGGCTGTCCGCTGCGGCCGGCCACCTTCGAGATGAATCCACGCTTGCTGATCCGCGGATGAACCGTCGTCTTCATGCCCACACCTTTGTCCTATCGTCCCTCGTCGTCCGCTTCCTGCTTGAAAATCAGTTTATCCGACAGGCCTGTCGAAAAGCGATCCACAGGCCTGTCGGTATCCATTCAACTAAAGCTCGAAATCCGGATCAATGGACTGGCGGTCGTCCTTGTACTCGTAGTCAACTGACTCAATAATCGACCGGGTCTTCGGATCGCGCCGTGTGCTGACGATCTTGTCGTGGGACTCGTCGAACCGCTGCTGGTCGGCGATCCGGTGGGCCGCGTTGAGCTTGGCGTTGATGTTCTTGTCGCCGAACTCCATCATCGAGCTCACCGAGGACTTCGCACCCTGCTTGGTTGCGTTGACGTTCTTCTTATTCTGCGCACGCTGCTGCTCCCAGCGACCGCGGTCCTCAGGCGTGACGTACCCGAACATCTGGGCGAGCCGGGAACCGTACCGCTCCTGCTGCTCTACCTGCTGGTCGTCGCTCATGGTCCTGTCTCCTTCTCGTTCGTTTCCGGACTATGCCGGCTGGTAGTCCTCGGCTCCGCGGTCTCGGCTCCACTGGCCCTCCGGCCCCGGCCGGGCCGAGGGGCCGGGCCCCTGTCGGAAGGGCTGGGGCCGCGTGCGCTGCGCCGCCAGGAAAGTAGCGGGATCGTCGACCGCGGCCCGCATCGTGTCCTGCCAGTCCTCGCCGAGGGCCAGCTTGAGCTCGTGCTCAAAATCCGGGTCCTCCTTGTTCAGCTCCTCGATGGCGTCCACGTAGGCGTTCGAGTAGACACGCTGCTGCTCCTCGTCCGAGAGACCATCGATCTCCATGCTTGCGAGCATGCTCTCGGACTGGTCGAGGCGCTGCTGGAGGTCCTCGGGCAGCCCGCGGGTGTCCAGGCCCTGCTTCTTGGCCGCAAAACCGATCATGTAGCCCATGACGCTGCCGCCGAGGGCCTGTCCGTCGCCACGCTGGACGCCGTCCAGCATCGACGCCTTCATGGTTTCCGCCAGCTGCACCTGGTGCTCGTCCGGCTCCATCGGCAGGCGCAGAGTGAACATGCCCTCGTCGGGGATCCGCCGGCCCAGGTGGTCGTCGAACTCCCCGGTCCAGACCTCGCGTACCCTGTCGGTGCCCGCGAGGCGGGCCTCGTGCGGCGGGGCCTTGACGATGCGGCCGTGCGCGACGCCGTTGAACATCAGACGCAGCTCCGGCTCGGATTCCATCCGCTCGCCGATGATCGTCCGGGCGCGCTTGACCACCTCGGCACGGTCGAGCCCGTCGTCCTCCATCTGCTGGCGCAGGCGCTTGCGAAGGGCCTTGTAGCTGGCCTTGATCTGCTTCGCGTCCTGCTCGGGGTCACGCATCTTCCAGAAGGCGTTCTCCATGAGTGCGACCTCGGTCATGGCCGCTGACTCGGGAGTAAACAGCTCACGGTTGCCCCGCTCGCGGCGCTCCAGGTCCTCCAGGCGGGTACGCCAGCGCCGGGAAAGGAAGTCGCCCCTGCTGGTGCCCCACCGCCCGCCCGACTTCCCGGACTGCTTCCCGCCGTCGTCGCCGGCGGCCTCCTGCGCCTCCGGCGCGCCCCCGAACAGATCTCCGACCAGGGCCGCCTGGCGCTCGGCCCTCTCGCCGATGTGCCGGGTCTTCGCATCGATCCGGTCCTGGACCTTGTCCTTGAACGGCTGCAGGTAGGAGTCCATCTCCTTCCTGAAGTCAGGAGCGAGCATCCGCATTGCCATCATCATGCCGGCGGCCTGGATGACCGAGTTCGGGTTCACGCCGCGGGTGAGCGGACGCAGGCAGCCCTGCATCATCATCTGCATGTAGACCGCGTGCATCGCGTCGAACTCCTTCGTGCGCTCCCCGTCGTTGAAGCCGGGCACGAGCAGCTTCGAATCGCGCAGCGTCTGCATGTACGCCTCGCCCGCCAGCCGCGTCTCCGCCCGGAGCTTCAGCAGCCGCTCCCGGTCGTCGAGGCCGTCATCGTCGGCCGCAGCGCGCTCCTGGTCGCGTGCACGCTGGCGCTCCCGCTCCTCGGTCCACTCCCGCGTCGTGGCCCCGAAGAAGCCGCGGGCACGGTCGCGCAGCCGCTCGCGCTGCCCGCGTGAGGTGTCGTGTCCGGCCTGCGTCTCCGGCTCGTCGACAATCTCCGCGTCGATGATGTCCTCCTCCCCGCCGTCCATCCCGTACACGGCATGGACGTCGCCCAACGGGTCGACAGGCAGTGCCTTGCGCCCCCGGCCCCTGCCGCCCGGACCCATTTCCTGCTCCGTGTCCTGTGTCATGTCAGCCTCCCAGTCCATAGTCGTCGTCACTCTGCTGCTGCCCGGTCTCGTAGCTCGGCGTCCAGGCCGGGCGACGGCCGCCCACGCCGACGGCGTGTGCCGAGCGCCGGCTGGCACCGCGCGCCCTGGCGGCCCCGTCCCCGGTCTGCGCGAGCACGTCACGCTTGAGGACCGAGGCATCCACCGCGGCCTCCGCGGAGTCCAGGCCGTCCAGCCCGTCGAGGCCGTGCGCCGCGAACGCGTCGAGCTCGCGCGCCGCCGCGGCCCGGGCACGGCGGGTGCCCGCTGAGGCGAACTGCTCGTTCTTCTCGCCGTCGAAGACGCTCTCGCGATTCTTCGCAGCCTGCACCAGCGCCTCGAAGTCGCCGCCGTAGGCCATACGGTCCATCACCGTGCCCGCCAGGGACGGGTCCTCCTCGAGGTTGCGCACCAGGCCCGACTTCGGGTCCTCCAGCGCGCGGGCGACACGGGCGACGCAGTCCGGGTTGACCGAAACGTTGAACCCGTCCTTGGCCTCGTAGAACTCAACGAACTGGGCCTCCCACTCCTCGGCCGTGGCCTGGACAGCCTCGCCGTCGGCGAACTCGGGACGCCACTGGCCGGGGCCGGTGTGCTCAAGCTTGCGGCCGCGCCACAGATCGCGCCCGGGACCCTGCAGCATCTCGTACTTGTGCCGGGCCTCCGCAGCGTCGTGCTTGGCCTGCAGGATCGACTGGGTCACCGGATAGGTCACCTCAAGCACCGCCTTCAGGTCAGCGCCACGCAGGGCGCGCACCGCACGCTGGGAGAACGAGCCACCCAGTCCCGTGCCGTGGGCCTTGATCGCCGTGGCGAACATCGAGGCCTCCTGGTCCTCCTGCGTGATGCCCGGCGTGCCCTGCTCGTCGCCGAGGTTGCGGGCGTAGTCCCCGAGCTTCTTCTCGCTGCCCTTGGCCCCGGTCTCGACGCAGACTTCGCGCACGCTCTGCAAGTGCGCCTCGCGGCTGCTGAAGGTCAGCGCCGAGCCGAACTCGCCGCGCTGTGCCGAGCGATAGAGATCGCTGAGCTCCTCGACGAGGACCTCGTGGCCGGCGGCAACCTCGTGCGGATCGCTGACGAACCGCAGGCGGTTCGCCTCCTTGACGGCACTCTCAAGGCTCTCCGCCAGCTCCGGGCTCTTGGACAGCGCCACCTGGGTGTCCAGCGAGACCTGCATGGCCAGCGGGTGCGAGCCGTCGGCCTTCACCACGCCGGTGTCCAGGAGGTTCGCTCCGACCGAGAGCCTGGCCATCGCCTCGGCCTTGGCGGCCTCGCTGTGCAGCCTCACGACGGCGACCGCGTCACCGTCGAAGTCGCCGTCGAAGCACTGGTCCATCACCGGGTTGATCGCCGCGCCGGTGAGCCGGTCGTCGATCGCCACGCGCATGTAGCGCACGCCGGCGTCGCGCAGGACCGGGTCGCGCCAGACCAGCGCGTGATCGCCTTCGGCCAGGCCCAGCTGCTCGGCCTTGACCGAGCTCAGAGCGATCTGATCGATGTCCAGCCGAGGGTCGGCGGTCCAGACCATCGTGGCCGAGTCCGACAAGCGCGAGCTCATCAGCCCGGTCTTGAAGATGTTGTTCTTGCCGGTCAGCACGCGGTTCTGCACGTCCGTGGTGATCGCCTCGAAGGCACGCTGGGCCCGCGAGACAGACTCGCTCATGCCCCGGCGCACCTCGGCGCGCTTGTCCGGCGACAGGCCGTGGTCGTCCAGCTGCTCGGCCATGTACCGGTAGCGGCAGGCTTCGACGAAGACGTCCTGATAGCTACGCGTGTAGTCGTGCGTGACGGACGTGCCGTCGTCGAACTCCTGGCCGCTGCGCAGGTGCGAAGAGAGCACCGGCAGCTTCCACGAAGTCGCGCTGACCGTCTCGGTCAGCTGACTCGTCGGGTAGGTCAGCGGAAAGGGGATTTCCATGTCGCCGCCACGATCGCCGATCAGGTCGCCGAAGGACTTGCGCATGGCCGTGGTGTTCAGCCCCGGCGTCGCGCCTTCGCTGCGCGGCTGCGTGCGCATCAGCTCCGGCATCGGGATCAGACGGCGCTCGGGCCGCTCGTCGACACTCTCGGCCTGGCCCACGACACGCAGGGTGCCGTCGGCCTCCATGTCCAGTCCCGCCACCAGCAGATACTCGCGCAGGTTCGACTCGGCACCGGAGTTGTGGCCGTAGAACTCGCGCATGATCGCCGGGCAGTCCTGGGACTGCAGCGCCCAGGCCAGCTGCGAGGAGGCCTTGCGCCCCTTGCCGGCGCGCACCTGTTCGTCGTCGTAGATCTTGGTCTTCTCGTCGACAGCCATGTGGGTGACCACGAACCGCATCTCGCCCAACCCTCCGTCGACCGGCCCGGCATCGGGGCCCTGGACGGCCGGGCGGCGGATGTCGCCCACGGCACCACCCATCAGCTCGCGCGCCGATCCGGCGTTGCGGCGGGAGATCAGCGAGAACGGGCTCATCACCACGTCGATGCCCGGGTTCTCCCTGAACCAGGCCACCTCCTGCTCCAGGCCCTGGGCACGCGCCTCGTCCGGGTCCATGTGGCGGTCGACCACCAGAGAGACGACACCCTTGTTGCCGTGCAGATCGCTGATCTTGTCGCCCACGACGAGGTCGCGCAGCTGGCCACCGGCCCCGCGGATGCGATGCCGCTCGGAGAACTCCGTCGACACCACGATCGGGTCGTCGGCCGTCCAGCCGCCGAAGGTCATCAGAGCGGTGCCGGTCGGCTTCGTCACCTCGGAAGACTGCATGATCGTCGAGGCCGTCATCTGCTGGCGGTCGAACGGATCATAGCGCAGCGTCTCCAGCTCCGGCCGGCTCATCAGCGGGGCGCGGGAGCCGGTCACGGTCTCCGGGTCACCCGGCTCAATCGTGCCGTCGGGGCGCACGGCGGCGTCCTCGGTGAGGTAGCGCACGATGCCCTGGTTGGTCGCGCCGCCGGTCATCACCGGATCGAAGAAGCCGCCGGGAGCCGTCACATGGTTACGGTCGGTTCCCGTGAGCACCGTCATGTTCCGTCCACCGGTGAGCCGCCAGGCGTCGAAGACGTTGTCGTCGGCCGGGTCGGTGCGATCGCGTTCGGCGCGGTACTCAGCGTAGATCGTCGAGCCCTGCTTGATCTCGTTGGAGTAGCGCACGCGCTTGGCCTCGGTCTCGAGGATCGAGGCCGTCCACTCGTCCAGCCGTGCGGTGGCCTTGCCGGTGGCAGGGTCGACCTCATACGTCGTGGCCCGTTCGAGGAAGTCAACCGGGTGCTTGGTGCCGTAGAGCTGCGAGTACACCGCGTTCAGCGAGGCCGGCTCGCCGGTCCGGCTGCGGCCGGAGACGAGGTCACCGGCAAGCTGGTACTGGATGCGCTCGTGCATCAGCTGTTCGTAGCCGCGCAGCACCGTGCGCTCCTCGACCGACTTGGGGGCCTCGCCCGGGGTCTGGGCCTTGATCCGCGCCTCGTAGCCGGGGACGATCAGCGCGTTCTCGCCACTGGCGAAGCGCGTGACAATCTCCCCATGGCTGCCGACATCGAAGACCTGGCCGATCTCACCGGAGACCGGCGTGGCCTTGCCGTCACGACGCAGCTTTTCGGCGGTCCAGCTGATGACGCCCTGCGCGTCGACCAGGATCTCACCCGGCGTCGCGGCGTTGCGCTCGATGCTCTCCCGGACGGTCTGACCGATCCGGCGCATGAACTCCGAGGGATGCTCGGCGATGGGGGCGGCGGTGGCCGCATGGAAGGAGACGATCCGGTCCTTGAAGCGGGTCGCCTGGAAGCTGGTACCCATGAGCTCGGTGGGAGGCACCCCGCAGCGGCGCAGCGCCGAGGCAAGGTTGTCCAGGTTAGACCACTGGCCGGTCGGGCTGGTCATGTACTTGGCGACGCGGGCGGGGTCGAAGCGCTGGTCGAGCCACTCACCGTCGATCAGGTGCGGCTCGGCATCCCAGGTGCCGACCAGCTCGAACGGAACGTCATCAGCGTGCGCACGGACCTTGTCGGCGGCCGTGCCACCATAGACGAGGTTGCCCAGGTCCGGAAGCTCACCGGCCTGCAGCTCGCCGATCTCCTCCAGGCGCTCCTGGTACATCTCCTCGGTCGCGCCCGGACGCAGCAGCTCGCTGCGCGCTCCGGTGAGCACGTCCCAGTAAGAGCGCTGGATCGCCGCGACCTCGGGGTCAGAGGCATACTCCGGGGGCTCGATCTCGTCGAGCGCGCCCTCGGTGCGCTGCAGCTCAGACTCCGCGCGCAGGATCAGCTCCTCGACGCCCAGGGCGGCGCGCAGGTTCTCCCGCGCGGTGTCCACGGCCTCGCGACCGTAGGCCTCGGCCGGCTCTGCATCCAGGAAGAAGGTCGGCAGGGAGCGGTTCTTGGCATCCCGGCGCAGCATGACCTTGGACCCGGGGCGCGGGGCGCTCTCACCGGGGACGACATAGTCCGCGACGACGAACATGCTCTCGCGGTCGACGTGATAGCTGTCCGGCACGTCGATGAGGGAGCGGCCGCGGCCATGCTCGGGGTGGCTGGAGCCGACGACGCCGACCACCGTGCCGGGAAGATCCTCGCGTTCGATGGGCAGGCCTTGGGCAAAACGCAACAGCCGCACGGCGTCCTCGGAAGTCGGGGCGGGCACGGCCATGCCGCCGGGCACCCGGTGATTGGTGCTGTAGCGCAGCACCGTTCCGTTGTCGTAGATGCGCGCCCCGGCGTACTCGTCCTGGCGCGTGTCAGTGAGACGGATCTCCATGCCGGTCCCAGAGATCCGGGCCTTGATCTGCCCGGGCTCACGGTCGCGCAGGACCTCGTAGGCCACGCCCTGGGACTTCAGCTCCTCGAGCAGCGCCGCCGAGCGCGCCACCGCCCGCTGGGACATGAAACGGTTGCGGTCAACGCGGCCGGTCTGCGGGTCGCGTCCGCCGTCGATGACCCACTCGCGGACCTGGTCGTACTCCTGGCGGCTCATCTTGTCCATGAGCGCCGTGAGGCCTGCGGCGTCGTCGTTGGTCATGGCACGGCCGGCCTCGTACGGCTTACCGTCCTCGTCGAGCCGCCAGAGCGTCATGTTCCCGCGGCGCGGCTCAGACAAGGACTCCACCTCGCCGCCGGCGTTCTTCACGATCGTCTCGTCGGGAATGTACAGCAGCTCGGTACCTGCGCGCTTCACCGTCGCGCGCTCGGACCAGGCCGGGTCGTAAGGGCTGATCGGCAGCCGCGCCGAACGCGGGTCGATCTCCGCTCCGACGCCCGTGGCACGGGTGAACTCGCGCTGCAGCGTCTGGTAGCGCTCGTTGGCGGGGGAGTGGTCGCCGAACTGCGCCTCGTAGTCCGGGACGCGCTCGGAGAAGGCCGTGTCGATCGCAGTCAGACACGCGGTGACGCCGAGTCCGGGATCAGCCAGGGCGGTTCCGCGCTGGTTGAGGATCTGGTCGACCCGTGCACGGATGGCCTTCGCCTGGGAGATCGGAATGATCTCCCCGCTCTGCTCCCGGGCCTGCTCGACTGCCTTGTAGAGGACGTACTCGTAGAAGTACCGCCTCAGTCCGTGTGCCTTCTTCATTGCTACTCAGCCTCCTGTGGACGCTCGGGGACATAACTATGTATAGATCATACTCTGATGATTCGAATGGAGGCGATAGACGAGTCAGAAACGAGCCAAAAGACGAATGCGGGACAGTCGAATTGCATCGACTGTCCCGGCACGGAGCGAATAGACCCGCCGGCACTACCCCCGGGACTTCATCTCTACGGCCATGGCCCGGTCGAAAACCCCGTCGGCCAGGACCTCCCAGCTGGGCAGCGAGGCCAGGTACGTGTAAAAGGCGGCGTGCACCTTGACCGTGGCCAGCGACCGCAGATCCTCCTCGGTCACGTCCTGCTCGGCGAACACGCGCGAGCCCTCGTCGCTGATCTGGCCGTTGATCCTGCGGGCGGCGTCGGTGTAGGCATCGGAGCGGACCTGGCTGATGTAGGTCTTCGACCCGTCGGCGCTGCGCAGCCCGCCGTCCCCGCCGACTGAAAAGTGCTCGCGGTCCCGCTGCATCTCCACCAGCGCGGTCTTGTACGCCTCACCAATCTCAAGGTCCAGGGCCTTAACCTTCGCCGAGCCGTCGAGATTGATCAGCATCTCCTTGCTGACCGTGCCCTCGGCGTAGACGAGGCGCTTGTGGTCCTTCTGCGTCGCCTGGTGGGCAGCCACGGTCGCGGCCACCTCCACGTCCTCCAGGAACTCCTCGTCGTTGCCCAGCATCATGGCCTCGTAGTCGTCCGGGTCCACGACCACCGGGGCGTTGGGGTCGCCACTCTCGTCGGTGAAAACCATGCGCGTGATGACCTCCATGACCTCGTCCGAGTAGACGTCCGGGTCAAGGCGCTCGATGTCGATGTCCTTGTAGTCGTACGTCTCCTGGTAGAGCGTCTTGGCGTCGGCCGCCCTGACCGCCTGGGCCATGCGCTTGTCGAGCATCTTGACGAAGTCCGGCTGATTCATGCGCACGTCGAACTCCATCGCGGAGCTGAGCGTGGGGATCGTCTGCAGCGAGTACTCGTGCCCCGGGTGGGTGATCGTGTTGCCGAGCAGCTTGAATGACATCGGCAGGATCGTCTCGTTGCGGTTCCAGACCGGCGCGTCGCCGGCGCGCAGCACGATCGAGTTGCGCGGCGAGAGGAAGGCGAAATCGTTGTACTTGATCAGCGGCTCCTCCTCCGTCGACCAGGTGCGCGAAATCGCTCCGTCCGTCTTCCCGCCGACCACCTTGTCCAGGTTCTGCGTGATCTGCTTCGAGCTGGCGTGGGTACGGTGGGTCTTGCCGCTCATCTTCTCCAGCGTCTCGATCATCGAGTCGTCGGTCGACTTGAGGAAGACGATGTTGCTCGTGTTTCCCTGCACAATCTTGTCGACCGACTCGCCGTAGACGTCGCGCAACTGCTGCAGCGTCTGCAGGATGAGCGTGAACTGCTGCTCTTGGCCGAGGCCGATGGAGAGCATGGTCTCGAAGCCGGCGATGCCGTTGCCGTCGGACTGCAGGTTGCCGAGCTCGTCGAGCATGAACCGGGTGCGGTAGAGCGGCTTCTGGTTCGACTTGGTCATGTACGACTGGTCAAACGAGACGTCCACCAGCTGCTTGACCAGGATCAGGATCAGCTTGGCGTACTTCATCAGGTGCGGGGGAGTGACCAGGAAGACCGCCTTGGGCGACTCCGAGTACCGCGCCATCGTCTGCGTGATCGCACGCGCCCGGACCTCGACCTCCTCGGGGTGCCCGCCGCCGGAGAAGTCCAGCTTGCGGCTCGGGAAGGTCGTGTCGCCGGGCTGGAACGAGAGGATCTTCCCGTCGCGGGTGCCGCCCTCGTGCACCGGCCGCAGCTCGCGCAGCACGCCGTTCTTCACGATCTTCTTGCCGGTGACCGGCTCGACCACGAAGTGCCGGCCGTTGAGGGAGAGCTGGTAGCTCTTGCGGAAGTGGAAGTAGAAAGTGCGCACGAGCATGCCGCTCTGCGGGTTCTTCAGCTCCAGCTTCAGCCAGGCCTCGTCGCCGGGGAAGATTCCCTTGAAGTTGTAGCGCGCCCAGCCCACGCGGCCGACAATCTCCGAGTGCTCGAAGTCCTTGCCAAGGTTCTGGATGAACATCGGGTCCGCATACGCCGACCAGCTCGCCATCTGGCCGAGCAGGTGGTCGCGCTTCATGAAGTTCGGCGAGAACCGCACGCCCAGCCGCCGGGGGAAGGACAGGCCCGCCAGGTCAGTGTTCTGGCTCGGCTTACCCGAGGTCAGGGTCGAGATCGTCGGGTCGGTGAAGAAGCTCATGCCCGTGATCGCGATTCCGTAGACCGAGGACATCATCTTCTCCGCACCGGCCATGGCGACCAGGGCGTTGTGGGCGTTGCCGACGAGCGTGCGCATCGAGTTGCGCGGCAGGGCCTGGGTGGCGTTGAAGTAGAGCGTGAGCAGGTCCTGCTCGGCCTTGCCCTCCCATAGGAAATCCTTCTCAGCGACCTTGGCCTGCTCCTCGGCCAGGGCGTCCTCGTCCTCTTCGAACTCGCCGTTCTTGATGCGCTTCTCCAGCTCGGCAGCGGGGTTCTTCCACTTCTTCGAGGTCAGCTGCACGAAGAGCTGGTAGCAGTTGTACAGCGTGACCTTTCCCCACATGTCGTCCAGCCGCTGCTCCAGCGTGCCCGGGTCCATGCCGGTGGCTGCTGCGTACTCGCGCAGCTCACGCTCCTCCTCGAGGTAGTAGTCGATGAGACCGTAGGCGGCCCGTTTGAAGGCGTTGTTCGCCGCGTTCGGCCAGACCGGGTCCTCACCGCCGTCCAGCGGGAAGAAAACCTCGCCGATGTTCTCGATGTAGAGCGCGCACTTGGTCGAGTCGCCCTCGCGGGCGGCGTCGGCGGCCATGCCCAGCGGGTTGTAGATGTCGGTCTTCATCGCGTTGATCAGGTTGAACTGCACCGGCTCGAAGCCGCGCGTGACCAGCGGGATGTAGTTCTTGACGAGCAGCTCGCCCTTGGGGTCGTTGATGACCATGTTCGAGGGCTTCTTCTCCCTCGACCACATGTCGATCATCGGCTCGATGTAGGTCTGGCCCTTGCCCGCCCGGGTGATGGCCAGCACCATCGTGTTCACGGGAGCAGTGTCGACGATGTAGGCACCTGCAGGGCGCTGGACTTCGTACGCCGGGAACTCCCAGTCATCGGTGATCAGGTCCGACACCGTACGGTAGGGCCCGAGCTTGTCACGGTTCGCGCCCTGGAGCTTCGCAGGGTCCTTCGCCTCTTTGGCCTTGCGCCGGCTCTCCTCGGTCGGCGGGTTGTACGGGATCACCGTTGCGTCATACTTCCGGCGCAGCCGCTTGTCCCGGGGCAGGCCCGAGGCGTCGAAGAGCGCTTCGCCGAACTCCTCGTCGATCAGCGGCAGGGTCTCGACCAGCGGCTCGCCGTCGTCGCCGTCCATGACCTCACCCTTGTAGTAGACGATGTTGCCGTCCTGGTCAATCACGTCGGACTCTGCGCGCCGGGAGACCTTGACCGTGCCCAGCCCCTTCTTGCTGAGCATCATGTGACTGATCATGGAGCTGACCTGCACCTCCGAGTGCGCACCGGCGTCCGGGAACCAGTCGTAGTTCTGCTGGACCTCCTCCGGCAGCGCGATGTGCTGGTCGTTGCGGTGGTCGTTGATGTCCGTGTGGTCGACCGTCGCGTTGTGCTTGGCGACCTGGCGTCCGGTCCAGGTGGAGATCACGATCATGACCAGCGCGCCCGATCCCAGCGTCAGGAAGAGCTTGAACCCGGTGACGGACCCCAGCTGCCCGCCGACGTTCGTCGCCGTGGGCGTGGCCCCCTGGTCAGCCTTCGGGGCGTCCTGGGCGGCGCTGCCTGCGTGGGTCCACCACGCTGGCACCGGGACGTCCCTGAGATCCGGGTAGCACTTCGAGCCGATCTCGGGGTTACCCTTCTCGTTGACGGCGCGGTAGCACGTCATCGGGGCCCCGCCCTGGCCTGTCGTAGTGTCCTCCACGTAGTACGAGTCCGGCTTTCCGCTGCTGTTTCCGCCCAGGCCACCGCCCATCGTCGCCCCGAGCGTGAGCACTGCCGTAGCAATGACCGAGTACAGCACCCACGCCACGATCGCGACCAGCAGGCCAGCGACGCCGGCGAGCACGAGGCCCGACGTGTTCGACTTCTTGCTCAGCCGCTCGCCGCGGTCCAGCTGCTGGTCTTCATAGACGTCCCGGTTCGTCAGCGTCTCCTCCGGCCGACGCGCCGAGATCTTCTCCCAGCCGCTGGCCTTGGGCCGTGCCGCCCTGCGCTTGCTGCCTGCCATGGTTCTCCTTCCTGTTTCCGCGTGTGTCTGTGTGTCCTGCGCCTGTTGTGATCCGGAAGACGCCGACGGCGCACGGGGTGCGAGCCCCGTGCGCCCTCAGACCCCCGTTGATCTCCGAGTCGGATCAGCTGCCCATGGCCGCCCCGCCGATGAAGCCGGCGAGGCCGCCGAGCACGGGCAGCGCGACGATCAGGGCGATGAGCATCTTGTTGTAGCGGCTCTGGATCTCCGAAGCCCTTGCCAGCTCGCTGGCGTAGGACTCCTTGTCCGCAGCCATTTCCTCCAGCCGCGCCTCGTAACGGCGCTTGACCGAGTCCTCGACAACCTCCATCTGCTGCAGCAGGTCCGTGTTGCGCTGCGTGGCCGAGTCGGTCTTCTCCTTCTCGAGGGACAGGCTGTGCTGCCATTCCGTCTCGCGGGCCTGCATCTGGGTGATCGCGTCCTTGCGGTTGCGGTCGAGCTCGTCCTCCATCCGGCGGATGCGGTCGGCGTGCTCGTTGCGGATCGACTCCAGCAGCGCCTCCTGCTCGCGGCGCAGGACGCCGATCTCGTCGGTGGTGCGCTGGTGCTCTGCCAGAGCCTCGGCCTGGGCGATGTCCGCCTTGCGGTTGTCGTCGACGATCCGCTGGATCTCGGCCTTCCACTGCCCCAGACGCTGCTCCTCGGCCTCGAGGTAGGCCTTCTGCTTCTCGGCCAGGACCTCGAAGATCCGCGTAGTGCCGACCTGCATCTTCAGGGCGGCGTCGGAGCGGCGCACGCGCAGGATCTCCTGGCGGTCGTGCGAGTAGGAGTTCTCGAGCACCCGCTCGATCTCGGCGACGGCGTCGGCCTGCTCGCGCTCCATGCGGGAGCGGTTGCGCTCCTTGTACTGGATCTCCGCCTGGAGGGCGGCCTGCTCGGCGAGCTTCTTCGCCTGGGCCTCGTAGTCCTGGACGATCTCGGCCTTGCGGGTGCGGATCCGCTGTTCCTTCTCGGACTCCCGCTCGCGGTGCGCCGCCTCGGTGCCGTCCTTGAGTGCCTTGTAGCGCGAGCCCTCGCGGTCGGTGGCCACGTCACGGATGACCTGCTCGACGTGGGCCGACATGAGGTTCACGTACAGCGTGCGCAGTTCGTCCTCGTGCGCCCACCGCAGCTGGGCAAGGTCGGCGTTGGCCTGCCGGTTGAGCTGGGCGACCTGGTCGCCGAGCCATTCGGTCGCACCCTGCGGCACCTCGATCTGCACGACCGGCGCGCCGATGGCGAAGGTCGCATTGAACTCGTCCAGGCGCACGTCGAGGTCCAGGTCCTCGGAGAGGAAGCGGCGGGCGATGACCTCGCGCACCTGCTCCTGGTTCTCCAGCAGGACGGCTTCCTCCTCGGCCGGGGCGTACGCCGTATCGTCGGCGGTCACGGGACCGGACTCCTCGTCGAACTCGTCGAAGCCGGCCGTGCCGTCGAAGCCGGGCTCCCGCTCCACCGCAACCGGGGCCGCGTCCTCGTCTCCGAAGTCGACGGCTTCGTCGTCGAACACGGGCTCATCGCCCGCAGCGTCGAAGACGGGCTCGTCACCGGCACCCTCGCCCCCGCCGGGGATCGAGTCGAAGATCGGGTCACCCTCGTCGGCGGTATCCACGGCAGCAACAGCGTTCGCGTCCGCCGCGGGAAGGGTCCCGGGCTCGTCGGTGGTGACGCCGCTGTGCTCGCGCCAGGCCTGCGCTCCGACAGCCTCCTCGAGGCTCAGCGTGCCGGACGCGACCTCCTGGGCCTGCTTGAACGTGGCCTCGGCGACCAGGTCCACCAGCAGCTCGCCGCTGGGCTTCTGCCAGACGACGGCCCAGGAGTACTCCGCGCCAGCCAGGAGCGAGTACTCCTCCATGCGCGCAAGCGTCTCCGTGTTGGGGATGATGCCGAAGACCTCTTCGGCCAGCATCTCTGCCGTGGCGACGGTCTTGATCTGGTCGGAGTCAATGAGCTCGATGAGCGAGCCCTTCGCCTCGTCGCGGCCGTGCCGCTTGCTCAGCCCTCCGATGGACTCGGCGGCCAGCACGAGCATGACCCACGCCGTGCCGCTGGGGAAGACGAACTTCGCGTTCGACCGCAGCAGTTCGACTGCTGCGGGGATCGCCGTCTCCCTGACCACGGACGACAGCAGCTCGTCAGGCTTCTTCTTCCGATCCTTGTTCCGGCTTCCCGCAGCCGTGCCCAGAATGCCCATTGGTGTCGATCCCTTCGATGATGAAACGCAGTTCGCCTGGTTTATGAGTATCCTATCGCTTATGAGTCGATAGGTGCAATGATAAGCAATCCGACACGACGTCGAATGGCCCACAATGACCGCTGGCGCAGATCAGCGCACGACGCTCACCTCGATGCACGCATCGGAGGTGAGCATGTCCTTGTGGTCGCTCGCCAACTCACCGACGACGTCGATCCGGATCCGCCGCTCAGAGGGATGCTCGTTGATGAACGTCGCCACTCCGGTGGTGACCTCGTCGGTCATCTTCGCCACCGCGCCACGGGCACCGCCGGCATTGGAGTCGGTGTCGCCCTTGTCGTCAATGAGGTACTGCAGGACCCTCTGGTCGATGTCCACCCGCACGTTGTGCTTGATGAGGACCTCCTGCACCATGTGGCGCAGCTTGTTGCGCACGATCTTGCGCTGCGTGTCCTCAGAGAGCGGCTGGAACGGGACGATGGCGTCGATACGGCCCAACAGCTCGGGCGGGAAGCGGTTATCCGCCGAGGTCTCGGTGATCGAGCGGCGGATGAGCTTGTCGTACTTCAGCAGCTGCTCGCCCGAGCCCGTGTCGTCGGCCGCGTACTGCGCGATGGTCTTGTAAATCTCCGAGCCTGCGTTCGTCGTCATGACGATGTAGGTGTTCAGGAAGCTGACCTCGCGGTTGTTGTCGTCGGAGAGCCGGCCGTCGTCGAGCACCTGCAGCAGCAGGCGGGTGACCATCGCCGAGGCCTTTTCGACCTCGTCGAACAGCAGTACGGCGTGCGAGAGGTCCCAGACCCGCTTCGTCAGCTCGGAGCGGAACGGGTCCATCGAGGAGTCCTGGGCGTACTCGGACATGTCGAAGCGGATCAGGTGGCGCTGGTCGTCACCGAAGAGCAGCCGTGCCAGCTGCTTGGCAAGCTCGGTCTTACCCACGCCGGTCGACCCCGTGAACAGCAGCGAGGCCTCCGGCCGGCCCTTGTCGTTCAGGTCCGCGACCGACAGCTGCAGCCGCCGCGCGACCGCACGCGTGGCCAGGTCCTGGCTGAACACCTTCGAGTCCAGCTGCTCCTTGATCTTCGCGCCGTCGACCTTGAAGGCAACGTTGACGCCCAGGGACTCCTGGAGCACGTCCGAGAGCAGATCGCGGTCCAGCGCCCGCTTGGTGAGGCGGTGCCAGCCAACCATGCTGTCCAGCACCAGGATCGACTTGCGCGGCTGCGAGCTCGCCGGCATGTAGCGCTCGGTGTACTCATAGATCTGCCGGTAGATGTGATCGTCGTAGAACTGGTCGGCGACGTCGTAGTGCTCGGCCATGCCCTGCAGAATCCGGATCGTCGTCTCCTGGTCCGGCGGCGTCAGGTTGATGCGCTGCAGCCGTTCAACCAGCGGCTGATTCGGCGCAATGTGCCTGTGGAACTCGTCATAGGTCGTCGCGGCGATGATTCGGATGCCGCGTGCCCCGGAGGCCGCCAGCACCGGCTTGATCGCCTCAACCGCAGCGTCGGAAAGCTGGATGATCTGGTGGAACTCGTCGATGAACAGGACCAGCTCCTGCTTCTCGTCCGCCACGAAGTGCTCGGCCTCGTCGAAGAAGCCCTTGAGCATGGCGGCCATGCGGTCCGAGTCGCCGGCCTCGGAGATCATCCGGGACGGATCGACCTCGAGATAGAGCCGCTCGGCATCAGCGGCCATCGTGGCCTGGACGAGAGCGGTCTTACCCGTACCTGCCTCGGCCAGGAGCAGGGCGTTGCACAGCTCCGGCCTGCTCATCGAGGCCAGCAGCTGGAGCTTCTCGTGCTCGCGGCCGACGATCTCGCGCTCGGCCCTCTTGAGCGGGTCCGACAGCTTCGACAGGAGCGGATAGCCCTCATTCAGGTGCACTTCATGGAACATGCCGTGGAAGACCTCTCGCCAAGACTTGAATTCATCTGATAGATCAGTCGAAAGTCTATCATGGCACCATTCGGCTCGACTACGATAGGACAGTGAAAGGCCCCAGGACTCATATCCGGGGGTCTCTTGGCCATTCACTCCGTAGGGGTGCTGTCACAGCCCCTGCTGGCGGTCCTTCTGGGACGAAGCCCCATCCTGCTCGAACTGGTAGTCGTACCGCTCGCTCAGCGGCCTGCTGGACTCCCGGTCGCGCCGTGCCCGCTCGTTCGCCTCCCGCTGCTGACGCATCGAGGCACCCACGCGGTCGACCAGTGCGCGCCCGGCCTCGGCCCACATGTCCTTGCCCTCGTCCGGGGCCGTGATCTCGTCCAGGCCCAGCTCCAGCAGGCTCGTTCCGCTCAGTGGGCTGGGATCGTTCGTCGCCATAGCCTTCTCCTCCTCCGTGCCTGTCTCAGGCCCCGCGCTGCTGCTCGGTGCCCTCGGGCCCGCCCTGGCCCTCGAACTGATAGTCGTACCTCTCGCTGACCGGCTTCCGTCCCTGCGGCGAGGTGCCCGGCAGCTGCTCCTGAGCACCACGGCCGACAACCGAGCCCATCCGCCCGACCAGGTCCGCCCCGGCAGCGGAGCCCTGGGGGGCCTTCTGTCCGCCATGTCCGTCCAGCTCCGTGCGCAGCCCGCGGGCTGCACCCACGCCAGCTCCCCTGGCGGCGCTGGCGGCGACACCCCTGGTCGATGCACCGGACTGCTGGGCACGTTGGGCGTGGGCCGCGGCATCCTGCATGGCCTCGGTGCCGAGCCGCCTGGCTCCCTCGCGGAGGCCCGCGGACTGCACGGCCTGTCCGACCTTCGACCCGGCGGCCCGCTGGGTGAGCGGGACCTTCACCGGACCCTGAACCGTGCCGCCGGCATGGGCCTGCTTCGCCTGGGGCTGCTCCTGCCGGGACGATTCCGGCTTCGGCACATCCGCTGAAGTGATCATCCCCGGTGCCGGCTCAGCCTGCGGGCGCGGCCGCCGCTCGACCACGTTGGGGTTGAACCTCGAGCCCGGCTGGCCGGGAGCGGGGGAGGAGGGCACGCTGTATCGGGGACCCCGCACCGCGCCGAGGCCCGCCTGCGAGCTCGGGCCCCGCTGCTCTCCGGTATCGGGGGTGGCCCAGCGGATCGCCGCCAGCTGCTCGGGCGTGTACGACGTCGGGCGCTGGCCGTGCTCCGGTCGGCCCTGGGAACCTTTACTGAGATCTGCCATGATGATTCGCTCCTCTCTATGCGAAAGGCCCCCGGAGAGGTCTCTCCGGGGGCCTTTCAATGAGTTCTGCTGAGCCGTGGATCGGTGTCAGCCGACCGCGGGGGCCTCGGCCTCGACGACCTGCTCGGCCTGGGCGGTCTGCTCCGGACCGGCCTGGCTCTGCTTGGCAGCCGCCTGGGCCTCCTTGGCCGCCTTCATGGAGGCGAACTGGTTGTCCAGGGTCTTGGCGTCGACCTTGAAGTCGCTGGCCTCCACGGACTTGGTGTTGACCACCAGACCGGTGCCGCGCGAGGCCGGCATCACGTTGCCCTTGAAGCCGTAGACGGTGCCGACCTTCTCGCCGTCCTTGTTGAGCAGCGGCTCCGTATTCGGGCCCGCGGCCTTGACGATCTCCTCCAGCTGGCCCACTGAGTAGGGGGCGGTGTTGGCGAAGCGCTCCTTGCCGTCCGGGCCCTTCACGCGCTCGGACTTCAGGTGCAGGTTGCTCTGCTCCGGTCCGCGCGAGTCGCGGGCGTCGACCTGGATGTCGGCGTAGTGCGACTTGCCGTCCTTGGTCGCGCCGTTGTCATAGACCTTGGCGATGAGGTTGACCCCGGTCATTGCGCCCTTGCCCTTGAGAAGTGCCATGATCTCGTCCTTTCGTCGTTCCGTCCGCCACTCGGCAGAACGGCCTTGATCATTCACGTCGTCCGAGCAAAGCCCCGAAGTGCAGTGCCGAACTGCTCTATACACTAATACTCCTATAGCGCATTCCGCAACCATTCGAATGATCTTTCGACTCGTGTCCCTACTCGTGCTGGATGCCGTCGGACCGGCCTGCCGGCTCCTGCTCGGGGCCGGGGAGGACCCCGGCACCAGCCACCGCGGCGTCGACCCGCTGCTGGACACGCACCACCAGGCCGGCGTCGAGCGAGGAGGCCTTCGAACGGCGCATCCGGGCCGCCTGTTCCTGCTCTTCGCGCAGCGCCGCGATCCTCGAACGCAGAACCGGCCGCGTGGAGCCGTCCTCCACCGGAACCAGTTCCCGCGAGACCCGGGTCATCGCGGCGATGTCGTCGACAGGGAGGTCGGCGATCGACTCGGACTGGCCTGACTGGTCGAGGTACTCCATGGCCGCCAGCAGCAGCCGGCGGCGTTCGGCCGCGGCTGCGGTGAACTCCCGCCGGGCCCGCTCGCCGATCTCGACATCGGCCACGAAGTCGTAGCCCAGGTGATGCAGGTCCAGTGCCTTGACCTCGTCGAAGGGGTGCACCGTCCCGGTCTCGATCGACAGCTGGGTGGAGACCTCCGGATCCCCGCCGGCGACGGCGCTGCGCTGGTCAGCAGGACCGGCGACGAGCACCAGCCCCGAGTCGGCCAGGTCGGTGCGCAGCTCCTGGAGCCGTTCGTCGTAGACCTGCTTCATCGTCTCGATGCGCGCGTCCAGCACCGCCCGTCCGGCCTTGCCCGCGGTCAGGTGCCGTCCGCCGGGCTGGCCGTAGATCTCGCGGCCCATCTCCTCGGCCTGGTCGGCGTCCTTCATCCGCTGCAGCGAGGCGTCCTGGCGCAGCGCCATCAGCGAGAGCAGGCGCTGGCCGTACGCGGCGACCTCCTGCTGCTGGGCGTACCACTGGCTGGCGTCGCCGACAAACGGCAGGAAGTGCTGGTACTTGCTCATCACCCGCCGGTGCCAGTCCTCTTCGTAGCGGTAGAAGTCGTAGAGCGGCCGGGAGTCCTCTACGGCCACTTCGGCCTTCTCGGCACGCTCCCATTGCCGGGCCAGGTCGCGGTAGGCGCTGGCCTTGGACTTGTGATGCTGCAGGCGGGAGGCATAGCTGCGCAGCCGGAAGCCGAAGGAGACGACATCGTCCTCCGAGCTGCCGTGCTGCTGCTGGCGCTCTGCGGCCAGGGCGGCCATCTCGGCGTAGTCCATACCCATCACCTCAAGCATCGGCGTACGCACCCGCAGCTCCTCCTCGGGCAGGGCGCGCAGCATCTGGTAGACCCCGTTGACCGCCCGCTCGGTGATCTGGTTGCGGCCCGCGTCGACCAGGCGCTGCCACTCGTCGGTGGGCAGGCCCTCGGCCTCCCGGCGCTGATTGGCGTACTCCACAACCCTCTCCATTGCCGCCGGCAGCGGAGAGCCCGGCCGCTCCAGCTGCTCGGCCACCAGCTCGGAGACCAGACGGTTGGCTTTGCGCATCCGCAGATCGTTGGTTCCGGCGCGCCACAGCGAGCGGTCGGCGGGCAGGCAGGCCAGCAGGAACTGGGGGAGGGCCTCTGAGTGCATGCGCTCGTGTGCCCAGCGCTTGATGAAGGTCGTCACGTTCCTGCGCTCGTAACCGACGGCGCTGGACAGGTGCGCGACGGCCTGCTTCTCGTCCAGCCAGGCGTCCGCGCCGCGCCGCAACCGGGACTTGTGCCGGTCCAGAAGCTTGCCCCGCTGGGTGCCGTCCTTGGCCAGGTGGCCGTGTCCGGCGTCGACCATCGCCAGGTGGCAGTGGACGTGCTCGGTGTCGACCTGGATCACGCCGACGTAGCGCAGGTCGTCGAAACCGCTCGTGCCCGAGCTCATCCGCTCCAGCCCGTGCATGATCGCCATCCGCAGCTTCATCTGGTCGATGTGGCCGCGGTAGTCCCCGCGGCCTTCGCAGTGAAAGTCCTCGCCGACGATGCGGTGCCGTTTCAGGTATTCCTCATCGAAGGAGAGCACGGTCTTCAGCACCGTCTTACCGCTCTCGAAGTGTTTCTGGATGTCCCGGGACGCAGCCCGCAGCTGCTCGTCGGAGAGCGACACTGAGCCGTAGCCGAAGGCCACGCCGCCATCGCCCTGGGCCTGGCGCATTGTCGTCTTGGCCTCGACCCTGCTCGTCCCTGCGCGCTCGACCGCGCTCTCGCGGGCCATGTAGCGCAGGATGAAGTCGTCCGTGCGCAGCCGCTGGATCGGCGCGAGCGACTCAGTCGCCTGCTCGCGCGCCATGTACCGGGTGACGTAGTCGCCGGGGGTGCCGCCCCGGGACCCCTTGCCGCCGGGCAGCGGCACACTGAACTCGTTGACGATGACCACTGACTGCTTCAGGCCCATCCCGCCTCATCCCTCCGTCGTGTGAATGCACAGAACCCCGGCCGCTGTCCTCCAGCGACCGGGGCCCGTCCTGACTGCTCTGCCCGCCTCGGCCTCAGTGGCCCAGACCGTGCCCGTCTTCCTCGCCGAAGTCGAGGTCGGCGGCGCGGCGGGAGGCCTCGCGCTTGCGCTCCTCGAGCGTCGGCGCGGGCACCTCCTGCCCGGTGGCCTTCTCATCCAGACCAAAGTCCAGATCGTGGGTCGCGCCGGCATTCGGCTCCGCTGCCGCAGGGGCGGCAGCATCCTCCGGTCCGTCCAGGTGCAGGGCCGGGGCCACACGCTGGTGGTACAGGTGCTCGGGCGTGCCCTCAGTGCGCTCCAGCTCAGCCTGATACTGCTCGCGCTCCGCGGTGATCTCGGCCTCGACCGCCAGCAACTGCGCGGTGACGCCCTCGGCAGCCGGCTGCTGCGCCTCCGGCCGCTGGAGGTTCTCCGCCTGCGCGACCAAGTCGAGCTCGTCCTCGCTGAACAGCGAGTTGATCGCGTCGGAGCGGGCCCGCAGGCCCCGCTGGTCGACGACGGACTCGACCGGACCATGACCATCCTTGGAGCGATCAGCGAAGTAGGCCGCCAGGTCGTACTCGGTGGAGGCCAGGTCGATCTCGAGATCGGCGATGCGGTGCACGTTCATGAAGACCACGGGGGCATCGGCCTGGTCCCCGGACGGGGTGAGCACGAGGGCATCCGCCCTGGCGGGCAGCTCCCACTCGATCCCCGTGAGCTGGTCGGGCACAGTGAACGAAGGGCTGAAGTAGCCCTTGGCCGCCAGTGCGACCAGCTGCTCGTCGTCGAACTCGTAGAAGGCGTCGACCTTCTCGCCCTGGCCGTGCGAGTAGGTCACCTGGGTGATCCCGTACGGAAGCGGCTCGGCGGGAGTGATCGAGCGCAGCTCGCCCACGACGTGCAGGTAGGGCCGGTAGTTCTCCTCCTTGCCGCGGTGCTTGAGCTCGACAGAGTCGACCAGCACCCCGATCTGGGCGTCGAGGCCGTCGTAGCGGTGCGCCTGCACGCCACGCTCCCGCAGGGCCCGGTCGGCCCAGACGTCGTTCATCATCAGTCCAGCAGTGCGCATCAATTGCTCCTCTTGCGGTTGGTCTTCTTGCTCGGGCGGGTGGTCCTGGGAGCGGCGGTGGTCGGGGCCATCGCCGGAGTCCGTGCCTCACGCACGGCGTGGATCCGACGGGTGGACCAGCGCCACATCCCGCGCATCGCGGCGATCTCCGCGGCGGCCAGCAGCAGGACCACAAACAGCAGCGGGGCGATCCACATCGCGACGGTCCCGGCCATGGTCAGGTCGCCGCTGGCCGCACCCGACTGCCGGTGCAGCCACGCGCCGAGCATCGGGATCACGACCATCGCAGTCATCGAGGCCAGCACGTAGTCGGCGATGAGCACGACCGAGCGGAAGAACACCGCCCAGATCAGCAACGGCGATCCGCCGGGGCCCTTCCCGGGGGCCAGGCGGCGCAGTGCGCCGGCCAGCTTCGAAGGGCCACGCCCGGCCTTCGGCTTGGCTGGGGCCTTCTCGACGGGGACTGCAGTGGCAGCCTCCACCCGGGCTTCGTGCTCGGTCGTGCTCGCGGTCTTGTCCAGAGTCTGGATCGTCATTCGTCTCGTCCTTCGTTGTTGTCGTGTCGTGTCTGTGTGGGTGTCCCGCCGGTCAGCGGCTGTGGCTGGGTCCGGGGCTGGCGGTCTCGGCGGGTGAAGCAGAGGCAGATGGCCTCTGCGCGGCAAGCTGGTCCCGCGTCCGGCCCGAGGCCCGGTACGCCTCGAACGAGGCGACCGTGCAGTCCTGTCCGGTGGCGAAGGTGAAGACCACATACTCACTTTTGGCCTTGGCCTTGGCCTTGGACTTGCCGTCGGCGGAGACCGGGTCCAGGCGCGCCACTCCGATGTAGGAGTAGTCCAGGCCCTTCACCGCGGCAACGTCGACGTCGAAGTCGGCCAGCTGGTACGCCGTCCCCGCGCCCTTCCGGCACCGGTCGCTGCCATCCACTCCGGGATGAACTCGGTGAGGGTCCGGGACGAGGTCCCGAGAAACGCGTACCGGGCGTCGAGGGCGGCCTGCGTCTCCTTGACGGTCCGCGAGGCGGCCGAGGAATCCGTCAGGCTCAGCAGCACCGAGCGCGCTGCGGCCCGGTCCCGGTCGGCCCGCTCGGCATCCATCCCCGGCAGGGTAGCCAGCAACCGGGCGTGCTTGGTCTCAAGTGCCACCTGCGCGTCCTCCTGCTTGCCCTGGAGCTGGACGATGAGCTGGTCGGCCTTGGCATCGGCGTCCGCCGAACCGTCGGCCAGCAGTGCCGGGGCCAGAGAGAGCAGCGACAGCGCCAGCAGCGTTCCGGTGCTGCAGACCAGGACCTTCCCGGCCCTCGCGCGCACCCAGTCCTTCACGTCCTCGATCACGGTGCCTTCACCTCCTGCCGCAGGGCCTCGCCCGTGGTCGTCGTTCCGGTCTGAACCCCGGAGAAGCTCTTACGGGTCATGTCGTAATCGGCCCGGGCCCAGCCCAGCACCGACGGAGACTGTCCGGCCGCCGGGCGGGTCTGCACCGCCAGCCAGGTGACCCGGATCGTGCCGTCCACCTCGACCGAGTAGGGGCGCTGCGCGACCCACTGGAAGCCGGAGTCGAAGCTCATTGGAATCTCGTTGCCCGCGGCGACGTCCTTGTCGGAGGCCAGCAGGTACCAGGGCTGGAGCGTCGCCTGCCCGACGTCAGGGGCGAAGTAGGGGGTGAGGTTCCGGCGCGTCGGCTCGGCGGCAGCCTGGTCCAGCTTCCCGCCTGAGTCCGCCACCGATGGGGTCAGGTAGCGGTACTCGTTCTGCAGCCGGGTAATCTGTTCCGCAGCTCCTTGTGCCGTGACCAGAGCGCGGTCGGCGTCCTTGGCTGCCGGGAGAGCGTCGGCGCGCACCTGGGCGGTGCGGATCTGCTCGCGCAGGGAGGCGATCTGCTGTGCCTTGTCGTGGCTGACGGTGGCCTCGCCGCCAGAGAGACCTGCGCCGACCACGAAGCAGAGCAGCGCGGCCGCACCCATGCACACCCCGCCGATGGCCGCCCGGCGGCTCATCAGTGCTCCCGGGACCTTTCCGTCCTTGGTGGGGTCGGCGTCGCCCGGTGCCGCACCGGCGTCCGGCGCGGCCACGAACCGGGTCTTGCGGACAGGCTTGTCAGCCTGCACGCCCGACTCGTCGATCTTTGTCGATGCCATTGCCCCTCAACTCGCTCTTCGTCTCGAATATCAGTACAACTCTATCAAGAAGATGAGTCGAAAGGGAGTCGAATCATCGGGAATGACGAGTCGAGCCGCCAGCGGGAATGGCGGACAGACCCGAGACCTTCCCCTGCGCGTCGACGGTAAGGTACACCAGCACGGTCCGATACGACTTGATCCGGTCCGGGGCCACCTTGTTCTGCGAGACCGCGTCGGACGTGCCTGCGACTTCGACCTGGGCCGCGTACGTGTACTCGTCCGCGGTGACCTTCACGACCTCCAGGTCCGTGTCGGCATTGACCGTCGAGTTCAATCCTTGCGTGTCGATGAAGTAATAGCGTTTGCCCGAGGTGTCCTCGTTGAAGCGCGCCGGCGGCATGAACTGCTTCAGGAACTGCTCGTCCTCGGAGAGGTGGTAGCGCTCCTTCAGGTCCTGGCGGGCGGCCTCATAGGCCTGGCCGGAGTCCCAGGTGAACGCCGTCTTCACCAGGCGGTCCACGATCTGCTTGTCATCGTGGATCCGGCTCTGGCTCACGCCGAGCGACTCCAGGATGTCCTGCCCGATCTGCTCGGACCTCGCGGCTGTGGCCGAGACGAGCTGGCCCTGCAGGCCGGTGATCGTCTGCTGTTGTGCATCGAGCGCGCTGCGCTGGGACCCCCAGGTCAGGCCGGTCACCGTAGCTGTGGTGACGAGCAGGGCCGCGACGGCCACCACCAGGGCGTTGCGCCGCACAAAGCCGGGCCCCGGCGCTGCCGTTTCGTCCGTGCCGTCCATCTGCTGCTCCTGCATGATCAGCCCTCTCCGCTTCCGTTGCCCGTCGCCGATGCGTCCTGCTGATGGGCCGCGCCGGCAGCGGTCACAACAACCTTGAGTGCATCGAAGGTCCCGGCCTTCCCGTCGTAGGTGTAGACCGCGTTCGCCCACGCCAGCACCTGTCCACCCGCGGTGTCCCGGCACAGCCAGATCACCCGCGCCGTGCGCGTGGTGCCCGTGGCGTCCTGGGTGGCGAGGTCCGGCATCACCGACTCGACCGACCAGGCGTATGCCTCGGGCGAGGAAGCCTTCAAACCCTCGTAGCGCACGTACCAGGGGAACCGCGGGTCGATCTGGGTGCTCGGGTCGAACGGCGTCACGGAGGTCCAGGAGTAGGCCCTCTTCTCGTCGGCCAGGAAAGAGCGCGGGCTGAACAGGGGTGCCAGCGTCCGGCGGTGCTCGGCGATCTTCAGTGTCGCCGCGTTCGGCGTACCGTTGCCCGCATTGGGCTGTGACGCCGCCTCGTGATGCAGCTGCGCGAAGCGCTGCTGCGCCTCCGCGACCTTCTGGGCGTCCTTTGCGGCTGCCTCCATCAGCCGCGTCATCTTTCCGGGCAGATCCGGGGCGACCGGAGTGCTCCTGGCATCCTCGATCTGGACCTGGAGCGCGGAGATCCGGTCGGCGTTGGCCGCGTGCTCCGCCTCGAATCCCTTGCCGCTCACTCCCGCGGCCGCCGCCAGCCCGAGGATCGCCACGCCCATCGCGGCGCTCAAGACCAGGCGCGTCCGCCGCGCCGACTCCTCCGGGGTGCGTGCCTGCCGCTCTCCGCGCCGCTCGGAGCGCCAGCCCTCGAAGCGGGCCTCGAGTTCGACCCCGCTGACCCGCCTGCGGGTGGCGGGGGCCTTCAGCTTCTTCGGCCCGCCGTCACCGTCCTTCGTGCCGTCCTCGTCCTCGACCGTGTCCCCGGCCCTGCCACGCGCATCATCGTCCGCACTCGTCACGATGCCCGCCCTTTCTCGCTTTGTCCTCATATATGACTCCCAAGTCTATCGGCAATGGTCATTTAATAACGAGTCGTTCCCATTCGACAGGTCACTGCGCACGGATCCGGACGCAGAAAGGGCCGGTGCCCGAATCGTCCGGACACCGGCCCTGCTTACGCCGGCTACGCCGGCAGCTTGCCGCCCGTGGCGATGAGGTCCGTGACGTCGACGAACACCCACCCCTCGGACTTCATCCGCTCCGCACTGTCAACGCGAACGCGGCCCATGAACGCGCAGTAGCCGGCCTCACCGAGGATGACCTTGTCGCCCTGCACGCCCAGCACCACGAGGGTGTGGCCCGCGGACCCGGTACCCGGCCCGGAACCGACCGAGTACGCCGTCGGCGTACTCGAGACCTGCTTGCCCGTCATGGACGCGATCGCGTGGGCTGTCTGGATGCCGTCGCCCGGCGGGTACTGCTGGAACGAGGTGTACTTGTTCATGAAGTAGACCGAGAACGACACACAGTTCATGGCGTGGTTGTCGCCGCAGGAGCCCGGTCCGCCAGCGCCGTACTTGTCGTCCAGGAACTTGTCGCCCTCCTGGTTGTACAGGTCGATCAGCTGCCGGGCCTGCTCCTCGTTCATGCCGCCGTCGACGAGGCTGCCCGGGCGCACCTTGGTGTCGCTGTCGCAGTTGCCGAAGATGGAGCGGATCCCGCTACCGACCGTGTCGACGATGCCGCCCACGATGTCCTGGACCCCGCCCACTACCGAGGTGTCGACGGTCCAGCCGCTCATCTTGCCGAACCACATCTCGGCGTCGGCCTTACGCTCCTGCAGCTGTGAGGCGTTGTCGGCCGAGCGCTCCCACTTGTCATGGAAGTGCAGTGCAGCAGCAGAGGGAGAGACCTGCGAGGTCTTGATCATGTCCTTGAACACGGCCACGTCCCCCGGGCTGTCGCCCTCCGCCATGAATACCAGCTGGGCCTTGATGGTGTACCAGTCCAGGTTCTTGGACTTGGCGTAGTCCAGGAGCATCGTGGTGCGCCCGTTCGACCACTGGCCCAGACCGATGCCGCCGTGCGACTGGCCGGGGATGTGGGTGAAGTTCCCGTCCCAGGCGGTCTGCTTGCGCGGGCCGATCTGGTACGGCTCGTTGTAGATGCCCTCCACGCTGGTGGGGTCCACGCCCGACTCCTGCGACCAGTTGCCCAGGATGCCCGCGATGTTCTCCTCGGGCATGCCCCAGGTCTTCAGCACGGAGTAGACCGACCGGGCGTTCGCCTCGGTGTTCGCCGGGACGTCAGCGCCGGGGCCGTTGCGGCCGACATTGACGATGCAGTTGGTCATGGTCGAGCCGCGGCCGCCATCGAAGCCGGCCTGGTCGAGCACACCCGTGAGGACCGTGCTGAGCACAGCCACCGCGGCAACGGTTGCAGCCACCCCTGATGCGGCAGTGGCCGCAGGGGCGACGGTGGCCGTGACGGTGACACCGAACACGGCTCCTGCCGCCTTACCGACCAGCCCACCCAGTGCGATGAACGGCGCGGCGATCGTGTGCCCGACCGCCTTGGCGATCCCGAGAACGAAGCCCCAGATCATGCTTGCCGCGTTGGCGGCCATCGCGAGCATCGCAAAGAACATGGTCTTGAGCCACTTCAGAAATGCCATGACCATGAGAAGCCCCGCGGCCGGGGGAGCAGCCGCCGCGGTGCCGCCGACGGCGACACCCTTGGCGGTCTTGGACAGCAGCTGGCCGTCCTTCTCGTTCTGCGAGGTCCGCTCGTAGCCGGTACCCCCGGCACCGAGCCGCTTGTCCGCAGGCTCGGCGTCCGGCCCTCCGTCGGTGACCTTGGATGCACCGTCGACAACGTCCTTGCCGGTTTCCAGGCCCACGTTCTTGGCAGCGCCGGCCGCTGCCCCGGGCAGAGCGCCGACACCGCCGGCGGCGGCTCCGGCCTGCGCTCCGGCGACAGCTCCCGAGGCAGCGGCTCCCGCGTAGCGTCCTGCACCGCGGCGGGCCGCGCTGCTGCCGTCACCCTCGACCGCCTTGCGGGCGGCTCCACCGGCTGCCCCAGCGGCAATACCATCGAGGCTCTTGGCAACCTTGGCAGCCTTGTTGGTCTTGCTGGCTGTGTCGGCCGCACCTGCGGCCTTGCCAGCGGCAGCCCCTGTGTCCGGGGCCTGCGCGGCTCCCAGGTGCTTCGACCCGCGGCCCGCAGGCGTCGGTTCCACAGGCTGCGGCGCGGGGGAGGCCCCCGGGGTTTTCGGCAGGCCCTTGGCTGCATCCCCGGACGGGGAAGGAGCGGAGGCCGCTCCGGTACGGGGCCCGGCGCGGCGTACGCCGGACCCCTCACGACGAGGGGGCTGCGACTCCTCCTTCGCACCCCCGTCGGCGGACCTGCGGTCCCCGCGGGGCGATGCAGCGCGCCGGGCCGGGTCATCCCGCCGCGTCGGCTTGTCGATGGCCATAAGCTTGTCCTTTCCGGCTCGATGCCTGGGTGGTGACTGCCCGCTCCGTGGAGCGCGCTCAGTGATAGACGGTCAGGAAGTCCCCGGCCGAGTTCGCAGTGCTGTTGGACTGCACATCGCGCAGCTTCACGTCCAAGCCGAGCAGCTCAAGCAGGAGCCCGGACTGGTACTCCGACTTGGCCTTGCCGTAGTCCTGGTAGGCCTGGGAGAGGTTGTTCATCACGTTCGTGAGCGGGCGCATCGTCACATCGGAGGACCGGTAGTCCTTCTTCAGGTCGGTGCCGTCGGAGAGGACCCACTTCATGTCCGAGACCTGCTGGCTCGTGCTGTCGCTGCCCTCGGCGCGCTTGTCGGCGAGGAACTGCACATAGCCCTTCCCGGCGGGCACGAGCGTGTCGAGGTAGCCGTCATAGACGTTGCCCGCGCGCCAGTTGAAGTCGAATCCGCCGGGCACGACATGGCCCGTCTTCAGCTCCAGCGTCGCCTTCCCGTCCTTGGCCTCGGCCGCCGAGGCACCAGCCACCTGATCACCTGCGATGGAGGTCGGAACGGCCGGCGGACGGAGGAAAAGCCCATCGACCTTGGTGGTCGCCAGGTCGGAGGTGTACGACTCGACCTGCTTCAGGCTCGTGCGCATCGCGAGCAGCTTCTGGTCGAGCTTGTCCCGCGTCTGCTGCTCCTGGGTCTTCAGCACGACGTCGTAATAGGCCCGGGCCGGGTCGAAGCTGGCCGCGTCCAGGGCCGGGATGTCGGTGGTGCCCGACGCACCCGGGTTGATGATCACGCGCCACTGGTCGTACTTCTTGAAGCTCGAGTCGCCCACGACCTGGTCATCCCTGCTCTGCTGCCGCTCGTCGTAGGTCAGCTCGGCGTTCGCGCGGACGGTCAGGTTGAGCACCTGCCGGTCGAAGGGCCGGTCCGCGTCCAGGAGGACCCCGACGTAACCGGTCGAGCCGAAGACGTGGAAGGTGCCCCTGATTCCGCTGGTGCTGACCTTCTCGGTCTGCAGCTTGTCGTTGGTGCCCAGCAGGAAGGCCTGATAGTCCGCCGCGTTGTACGAGATCGCCGCGCTGGCGGGGAAGTGCATCATGACCAGTGCCCTGTTGCCGGTGTGATTGGTGTAGACCCCGTCGACGGTGCCCTTGAGCTGGGTCTTCGAGGAGGTGAACTCGGTGTTGTAGAGCGCGGTGTGCGACACCGCGTCGCTGCCCGCCTTGAAGGCGGCGGCACCCGAGCCGGCCACCACGACCAGCCCCATCACAGCGAAGATGCCGAAGAACACCCCGAAGCGCTCGATTGCGTGGTGCGAGTCGAGCTTGAACCGCTTGCCGAAGGCCAGCGCCTTGTCCTTGATCCCCATGTCCGTTCCCGTTCGTCCTGTTCCTTGCTCTGCCTGTCCTGCTCGTCGTCAGCGCCGTCGTCCGACCCCGGAAACGACGCACCGGGCCGGTTGAGGCCTGGTGACCTCAACCGACCCGGTGCGGTCCGTCGACGCTTTGTGTGCCCGGCCGTTGATTCCTGCCGCGCCGGGCTTAGCCCAGGACGCCGCTGGTCAGTACGTGGCTGACCGTCTGCACGAGGACCGAGCCGCCGCCAAGGTCCTCGAGGGTCTTCTGGCCGCCGGAGCCGATGGTGTTGATCAGCGACCACCCGCCGGTGCCGAGCGCGCCGCCGACCAGGATGAGCAGGGCGATGGTGCCCCAGCCCTGCTGCTGGCCCGCGGACTGCGGGGTAGCCATCAGCTTCTTGATCAGGAGCACGCCGCCCCAGACCAGTCCGACCGCACCCAGGAGCATGAGCAGCAGCCCGCCCCAGAGCTGGATCTGGGACTTCGCGTTCTCTAGGAAGCTCGTCAGGTCCCAGGCCGCGGTGGGCAGGGCGACCCGCTCGAGTGCCGCCTCGTAAATCTTCGTCATGGTTCTTTCCTCTCGCCTATCGAATGGTCGCTTGCATGACATGTGTCACGAGGCGACTGGCACAACCGATTCGCCTAGACAGAGCACAGCGCCCTATCAATGGTCTCTCCCGATGCGACGTGACTCCCGGTTGAGCGGGACGAAATGCCTGCAATCATGCGGCCGACCCCTCTCTAGGGACTCGTATACGTGCACATCTTCAGTGACCAATCTACATCATTCGAGTCATCAGTCATAGTCGTATCCGCGACGAGTCGGATACGAGTCCGGAATGTGCTCGAAGACCAGCGCAAACGAGGTGTCGGCGGTAGGACTGACGTTCTGCTCAAAAACGTGTAGATTTCACATGACGGGGCGCGCGGTGTGCGGCTCCGGCACGGCTCGGCATACGCTTCTTGCTGAGCCCTTCGCGCCCATGTACCCGACCAGGAGCCCAAACCAGATGAACGCCTTGCCCGGAGACCTCTTCGCCCGCCGACTGCGACAGGAGAGGGAACGCCTGGGCATCAGCCAGGCTGAGCTGGCCCGCAGGATTGCCGAGATCCTCGGAACGAACGTCGACCCTTCGGCGGTGACCCGGATAGAGCAGCAAATCCGCGCCGTCCGCCTGGACGAGGCGGTCGCCGCCTCCAAGGCCCTGGACGTCCCCCTGGCGATCCTGGTCGCCGAGGATCCGGAGGCAGAGAGCGAGGCCCAGCTGCAGCAGTACCTCGCCGACCTCGCAGCGGCCCAGCGCGAGTGGGAGAAGAACAGGCTGGAGGTGCTGCGGCTCTCCAAGGCCATTCAAGTGCTCGGCGGCGGCGCTCAACTCAAAGGTGTCGTCGACTTCCGCCTCCTGGAAAGCATCGACGCCCGCGTCCCGGTCGAGGAGGACGACTAGCACGGGCACAGGGTTGCCCCCGGCATCGAGGGGTCTACAACCCCAGACGCATGACGCTGTTGCGTGCCGCAGGATTGAACTCGCGGTCGTAGACGTCTACCGTCGCTGCCCGGCTCCACCGTCCAGCGCGCATGATCTCCTCCGTGCTCGCACCGTTGCGCCGCGCCTGGGTTACGTGCCCGGCCCGCAGCGAGTGGAAGCCGTAGGCAGCAGGGTTCATCCCGGCCTCGACCATGCGCGAGAGCAGCATCGTGTGCAGTGCGTCGCCGCTCACCGCCCGTGCATGGATCCGGGCGTCCTTCCTGTTGCGGTACGTTGCCCGGAGCAGGGGCGCGCCCGAGGCCAGGTCGGCGCTGCTGATGAGCGCCGTTGAGCCGGCGGCCCCGCAGACGTGCTCCTCGAGACCGTACGAGAACAGCTGCCGCATGATCCCGCGACGCCGTGTGCGCGCATCGTCCTGCCGGGCGAACCCGAGCAGCACGACCCAACGGTGCACCGCACACGGGGGGCAGGATGCCGGCGAGCTCCCGAACGGCAGCACGACCACGTCCGGCAGCGCGTTCTCCGGGTCGGCCTTCGAGGCCCCCACATGAATGTGGACACCATCGACCGGATGCAGCTCGAGCCGGTTCAGCGTCAGGGCCGCCGCCTCGCTCCTGCGCAGGGCCCCCGCGAACCCGAGCCACACCGCCAGGGCGTCCCTGGTGGCTGACACGCCTGCCGGATATGTGTCGTGCTCCATCACCGCGATGATCCGGACCACGTCGTCCAGAAGTAGCGGGCGCTTGCCCCGGGGCCTGGTGGCCCGCAGCTTGGCCAGCCCGCGCACGAGATCCACCACGCCGCGGTGGGCCGTCGGATCCAGAAACCCGCCGCGCAGGTGCCTCTCGCCGATACCGGCCAGGCGCTGGCGGATCGTCGCGACGGAGAACCGGGGGAGCCCGTCGTCATCGAGCTGCGTGGACATCCAGGCGACGTACCAGCGCACGGTCTCCGGGTGCGCAGGCAGCGCCTCCAGTCCGTGGCCGGTACAGAAGTCATCAAAGGCACGCCACGCAGTGGCATAGGCGCGCCGGGTGGCAGCAGACAGCGTGTGTCCTTCCAAGGACCGCGAGATCTCCTCGAGCTCACGCAGCTCGTCGTCCACCTCCGGCTCCGGCGGGACCGTCGGAGCGCTGAGTGCTGCAAGCCTCGTCTGTGCTGCCATGACTCCAGTCTCGACTCACTGGCCGGAGAATCCAAGTCGCAATGGTCTGTCAGTGGCGATTCCCCATACCCGCGATCGACGGGGCGGCTTCGAACCGGGTCTCTGGTAACTGCTCTTATCGGGCCATGGAGGACAAAGGCCGTCGCGTGAGCTGGGGGAGGCCGGATCGGCGTCGCGCCCTGGTCCGGCTCGAACCGGGAGAGGACAATCGAGAGGATGACGATCCCCGCACTGCCCGAGCTCTGGTCCGATTGGTGCGCCGTGGCCCGCGTGCCTGAGGAGCGGATCGACGACGCCTTGCTGCAAGCCTTCGCCCGGCAGGCCGGTCCGTCGAAAGCCGTGCTCGTGCGGCTGCGCAAAGTGACCGCCCCTCCTGAGGAACCTGCTGTCGCCCCGGCCTGGCCGACTGCTCACGGCCGCGACACCTCATCGCTGCGCCGGCTGCTCGCTCGAGGCGACGTGCTCGTGCGCGACCGGGTGACGGACTGGCAGCTGAGGCTGCGCCTGGGGCGCATGCTCTTCGTCGCCGTGCTCATCGCACCGGCGTCGCATGGTGGACTGGGGCTGACGCGCTCCGAGGTCCGGTCGCTGCGGCCCGATGGCGTCCAGCGCCTGCGTCCCCGCATCGGCGTGGCCGAAGAACCAGCCTCCTGCCCTGCCTGCGCCGCGTGGTCGTGGCTGGAGGTCATCGGCACCAACAGCGGCTGGTCGCGCACCGGCCTGAGGTCGCTGGCCCACCGCCGCGACGACCAGGTGGTAGGCCACCGGCACGAGCTGCCCGACCCCAGCCCGGACTGGCTCACCTGCGTCGGGGTGCTGCCCGCAATCGACCGGTGGGGCTGGATGGACCCATACTCATCCCTGCATCCGTCGTCGATGTCGGTCGTCGTCCGCGCGATCGACGCGCTGCTGGACGGACCAGCCCCGATGCCAACCCCCGAGCCCGAACCCTGCGCGCCCGTGCGCGAGTTCACCGACGCGGAGCGAGAGGAGGTCTACGCCAGGGCCGACGAGCTGACGGCCCGCGTCGCCGCGATCCTCCTCGAGTACGAGCAGCGAAGTTAGGATCGACTCATGGGATTCGACTGGGGTCAGGTGTTCGACGTTGACGAGAGGGCGGCCGGTGAGGTCTACGACCAGGCTGCCTCTGACGAGCTGTACCAGGACCATCCCCGGCAGGTGCCCGGCATGATTCCGGGGAGCCCCATCGATCCTGGCGACGAGAAGATCGACCTGCCGTTCGATGAGGTGTAAACGGGAACACCAGCTGAAGGAGCCTCATCGTCGGGAGGCATCATGAGGCCGCAATAAGGCCAACGCGCTGGACCTGGTCCTCGTCGTCCTCGTCGAACTCCTCCGATTCGTCGACGGCGTCAGCCGCGCCGTAGGCCGCCGCTCGCTCGGCTGCACGCTTCTCCCGCAGGTGGTCGATGAAGACCGATGCGATCGCGCTCTTCTGCTCATCGGTAAGCGGCATCGCCGTCGCCCGGATCTTCGCCACATGCGCCTCATGCCTGGCCTGGGCCGTCATCTCCCTGCCGAAGCACTCGTCCAGGGCTGTCTCGTCGAAGGTGAGCTTCCTCACCAGCCGTCCTCCGCGGCCTGGGAGCATCGTGTATTCGCCTCGCAGGTCGCCACGCTTGAACGACTGGCGAATCCGGGCTTCGCTGCAGTTCTGCCGCTGAGCCGCCTCGTGCACGTCGAGCCGGCCTGCATCGCCGAAGTCGACGGTTTGGTTTGCGCGATCGCGGATGTGCGCCAGCGGGCCTGCGAAGGCCGCCTCGAGATCGGCCTCGTCGAAGGTGAGCCTCTTCTGGACGGATCCGTTGCGCCCGGGGTACGTCTCGTATCGCCCCTCGATGCCGCCCTGCTTGAACAGGCGTCGAAGCGTCTCGTGGTTGCAGCCGTACTTGTCGGCCGCGGTCATCACGTCCAGGCGCATACGTCCCCCTCGGAAGATCGAAGGACCGCCTGGTCAGTCAGCCGGGGGTCGAATCGAATGGTCATCTGATAGATGACTGTACACGATTCGACTCATCTATCAAATGGCCTATGCGAGGGCCTGGCTAATCCTCTATGCCGACCGGGGAGTGAAGTCGATGTCCACGAGAGAGGAGTCGAAGCCGCGCGAGCGACCGCTCCCCGGCGGTGCGGGCAGGATCGTGACCGTTGCGATCTTCTCCAGGATGAAGCGCTTGCGCGAGAGCTCCAGATCCTTCCACTCCTCGATGAGGTTCCCTCCTCGGAGCAGGTCTCGCCCTGGGTTGCTGGGCGGCGGTGCAAGCTGTCCCTCGATCTTGAGCATCAGGCCGCGGATGCGCCCCGACTCCTCCCGGACGCCCTCCTCATCGAGGATCCCTGCTGTAAAGAGGCGTGCGAGCCCGCTGTACTTCTTCCGCAGCTCGTCGAGCTCATTTTGCAGCTGGTTGCGGTCAATCGACTTGTCCTCGGCGATGTCGAACAGTGCCATGGCGTCCGGCTGGCTCAGACGCCACAGCACTTGCTCCTCGACAAAGTCGTCGACAGGCTGCGCCGTCCGCGACAGGTGCTTGTGCTTGAGGCAGGCGTACAGCCTCTTCGGCTCGAACTCCCTATACACGCCGTCCTTCCCCGTGTACGCCGAACGCTGGTAATACTGCGTGAACAGGCGCGTGTCGTCGTCGCAGCGCCCGCATCGGGCGATCCCGCTGAGCAGGTACTTCGGGTCGGTCCCCCAGTCGCGCTCGCGAAGCGGGTCGTTGAGCAGCAGCTGGACCCTGTCGCAGACGTCCGCCGTGACGATGGGGTCGAAGTCGCCCGCATAGGACTTGTCGGACATCCTCGCGCCCGCTGCCCGCTTCTTGTCGTCAGACTCCCACTTCGAGATGATCCCCTTGTACCGGGTGTTGCCGAACATCGAGCGCAGATTGTGAGTGCTCCACGGCCGGCCTCGGCTCGTCGTGAAGCCCTGGGCATTCAGGTCGCGGGCTATCTGGGCCATGCCTGTGCCGTTGAGATAGTCCTCGAACGCCTTCTTGACAGCCGCCGCCTCGTCGTCGATCTGAGTCACCCCATCGTCGTCGTAGCCAAGGATCCGCACGCGGCCGATGGGGATCCCGCGACGACGCCTTGTCTCGTTGGCGTGGATGGCTCGCTCAGACTTGCGCCGGATCTCGAACCTTGCCACCGCAGCGAGCATGGTCGAACTGAACTCGCCATCGGCGGTCGTCAGATCGATGTCGCCGTCGACGGTAGCGACCTTCGCCTTGAGGTCGATCAGCTTGACCAGGTCCTGCAAGGTCCGCAGCAGGCGGTCGAGGTCACGGGCCACGACGACGTCGAACTTGCCTGCGCGCAGGTCCTGAAGCATCGAGGCCCAGCGAGTTGTCGCGTCGCGGGCCTTCGTCGCGGAGATGCCGTCGTCAATGTACTCCGGGCCGTACTCCCAGTCGCGCGCTTCGCAGAAGGCGCGGATGCGTCGGCGCTGCGTCTCCAGGGTCAGCGACTCGTCCGAGTCGTCGTCGGACTTGGAGACGCGGAGGTACACAGCAGCAAGGGTCACGTATCTGAGCCTAACTGCATCAATGCAACAAACGTGTGAACGGCGGTGATGCTCGTGTTCAAGCGGCCAGTGCGGTCAGCCGTATGCCATGCTTGACTGGATTCCTATCGCCCCGCGCGACGCACGGACCACTGGGCCAAACTCGCGCCTGTCCAGGGAAAACCTCGTCTCGGGAGCTAGCCTCAACATCAATGTCACAAACGTATGTAGTTGGGATACTTCGCCCGGTCCTTGGATGCCTATGGCCGGGCGGGCGAACCGTGCAGGCGTTGCGCGGCTATAGGGTTGCCGGGTGTGATCAAGCGCGAGCAATTCATGAACCGCTCTTCCTACACTTGCCCAATCTGCCAGCCGAAACCCCGCAACGGCCGCTGGTAGCGGCCCGGAAATCCGTTACACGTACCTAAAACAGGTAGTACTACGCTACTCAATTCCTCCTTCCGGCTGACAGACTGCCGCCATGAAAGCCTGGGCTGTCCGGATCGCCGGACGCCACTGGTTCGGAGACGAGGGATGGGGGCGCCTGTGTACATTTCAATGGCTGACCGCACCGGCGGTAAGACGGATCCCGGCGCGGCACGCACGGAACTGCAGGCCGCCCCGGGGGTGGCCTTCCGGTTGTCGCCGGTCATCCTCTGGCTTGGAATCGTCAGCATGGTCACCGATATTTCCTCGGAGTCCGTCTCGGCCATCCTCCCGCTGTACGTCACAGGGTTCCTAGGCCTCTCCACCATCGCCTACGGCTTCATTGACGGGCTCAACCAGGGCGCCAGCGCCATCGTGCGAATTGCTGCCGGCTGGGCATCCGACCGTACCGGGCACCCGAAACGGGTGGCCATGGCCGGCTACGGCCTGTCCATGCTGGCACGGATCGGGCTCCTGTTCGTCGGCGGATTCTGGTCGCTCATCGGGGTCGTCGCCGGCGACCGCATCGGCAAGGGCATCCGCACGGCGCCGCGGGATGCCCTGATCTCGGCGGAAGCCCAGCCGGAACATCTGGCCAGATCTTTCGGTGTGCACCGGATGCTGGACAACATCGGCGCCGCAACAGGCCCGTTGCTGGCGTTCCTGGTCCTCCTGCTGATCCCGAACGGGTTCGGCACGGTTTTTGTGGTCTCGGTGGCGTTCGCCGTGATCGGCGTAGCAGTGTTGGTCTTGGTGGTGCCGGACCGGAGGACGCCGCGCGCGGCAGAGGCGCGGACAAGCGCACGTCCTGCCTTTAGATGGAGCCAGCTGAAGGAACCCGGACTCACGAGGCTTCTTGTGACGGCCGGGCTGCTGGCCTTGCTGACTGTTGGAGACGGTTTTATCTACCTCGTCCTGCAGGACCGGGACTCGTTCGCCGTGCAATGGTTCCCGCTGCTTTACGTGGGAACGAATATCATCTACCTTGTCCTGGCGGTTCCGATCGGGCGGCTTGCGGATCGCTGGGGCCGGGTCCGGGTGTTCCTCGGCGGCCACCTTTCCTTGCTGGCCTGCTATGTGCTGGCGGCGGCCCCCTTCGGAGGGATCGGTGTCACGGCGGCTTGCCTGATGCTGTTGGGGCTGTTTTACGCCGCAACCGATGGAGTGCTGGCAGCGCTCGCCAGCCGCTTGGTCAGGCCCGAGAAGGTGGCCACCAGCATCGGCGCCGCCCAGACTGTCGTCGCCCTGTGCCGGATGGCGGCGTCAGCGGGCTTCGGGATCCTTTGGTTCGCCATCGGAGCGTCTGCTGCCATGCTGACAGCCGCCGTCGTGTTGGCTGCGGTGCTGGCGGCCACGGCAGTGCTCATGGGCACGTCCCGGAAACAGGCGGCCGGCGCATGACGCCGCGCAGCCGGAAACCGGCCGCGGAACGGAGGGCTGCAATGCGGCCCACCACTCAGGGACGGACCGGCGAAACAACCGGGCAACGGTTGATGATCAGCAGGCAGCGCCTCATAACGCTGCTGGTGATCACAGTCACCGCGATCGCGGCGGCTGGAATCTATGCGGCGCTGGAATTCCAGGGTGCCAAAGCGAGCCAAGCCGCGCCGCCCCCTGTTGAAGTCACCACGTCGCAGGCCTTGCCGGTTGCACCTTTCGTTCTCTTCCGCAACACCGCCCCGGGCCAAGGCTTCGGCGAGGCTGCGACAGTACCGTTGACGGATCCGGGTGGCCCGAGGGCATTGAGCGGAATAGCCTGCGACCGCGTCTACGGCACGTCTGCGATGGCGTTTTGCCTGCAGACCAAACACGAGCTCGCTACAAACTTCCAAGCCTCGGTGTACGACAGCCACTGGAAGCAGACGGCGAGTTGGCCTCTTCCAGGCATCCCGAGCAGGGCACGGACCAATGCCGACGGTTCACTGATGGCCTCTACCGTTTTCGTGTCCGGCCACTCCTACTCCGCAGCCGGATTCTCAACGGAAACCGTCATCCGGGACCAGGCCGGGCCGGTCAGCGGAAACCTCGAAGGCTTCGCGCTGATCCTGGACGGAAACAGGATCAAGGCCACTGACAGGAACATCTGGGGCGTCACCTTCGTCCCCCGGCAGCCGGATGTCTTCTATGCCACGGCCTCCTCCCAGGGCAAAATCTGGCTCGTAAAAGGGAGCATCGCCGGGCGGACGCTGACTGTAGTCGGCTCGGGGATTGAATGTCCCTCCGTATCCCCGGACGGCACCCGCATCGCCTACAAGAAGAGTGACTCCGGCTCCCTGACCGGCCACCGCCGTATCGCCGTCCTGGACCTCGCCAGCGGCAAGGAGACCGTGCTGTCCGAGCAGCAGAGCATCGACGACCAGATTGAGTGGCTGGACAACTCCACCCTGCTATACGGCCTGCCGCGTAACGGCTCTGAAACCGACAGCGACATCTGGTCGATCCGGACCGACCCTTCCGCGGCACCCGCCCTCTTCATTGAGCACGCATGGTCTCCGTCAGTGGTCCGGTAATGCGCCCAGCCGCAGCCAATCCGGGCCATTCGGCGGGAGGGCGGTAGATTTAGGCCGTAAAGCAGCCACTGCCGCCATTGAAAGAGAACCGAAACACCTTGCACCTGAAAAGTTTGACTGTCCGGGGATTCAAGTCGTTCGCGTCGGCCACGACGTTCGACTTCGAGCCGGGAGTCACCGCCGTTGTCGGCCCCAACGGTTCGGGCAAGTCCAATGTGGTTGACGCGCTGGCCTGGGTCATGGGCGAACAAGGTGCCAAGACCCTGCGCGGCGGCAAAATGGAAGACGTCATCTTCGCGGGTACCTCGGGGCGGCCACCATTGGGCCGCGCGCACGTTGCGTTGACGATCGACAACGCCGACGGCGCCCTGCCGATCGAGTACAGCGAAGTCACCATTTCCCGCACACTGTTCCGGACCGGCGGATCCGAGTACGCCATCAACGGCTCGCCATGCCGCCTCCTGGACATCCAGGAACTGCTCTCGGATTCAGGCCTTGGCCGGGAGATGCATGTGATCGTGGGGCAGGGGCAACTCGACCGTGTCCTGCACGCCACCCCAGAGGACCGCAGGGGATTCATCGAAGAAGCGGCAGGCATCCTCAAGCACCGGCGTCGCAAGGAAAAGACCGTCCGCAAGCTGGAAGCCATGCAGGCGAACCTGCAACGCCTTGGCGACCTCACGACAGAAATCCGCCGCCAACTCACGCCGCTGGGCAAACAGGCCGAAGTCGCCCGCCGCGCCCAGACCGTGCAGTTCGACGTTCGTGACGCCAAGTCCAGGCTGTTGGCCGATGATCTCGTCCAGCTGACCCGGGCGCTGGAGAAGGACGTCGCCGACGAAGCCGCGTTGAAAGAGCGCCGCGAGGTGGTAGAAGCGGAGCTCAGCGCAGGCCGTCAACGCCAGATCCGTCTTGAGCAGCTCGCGGCTGAGGCCACACCCAAGCTCAATGCGGCCAGGGACAACTGGTACCAGCTGTCGGCAACCAGGGACCGGCTTCGCGCCTTGGGATCCCTCGCTACCGAGCGCCGCCGTCTCCTCGGTTCCTCCGATGCTGCCCCGGATTCAGGCCGCGACCCGGATCACCTGGACCGTCAGGGCGCCCGGGTCCGGCAGGAACAGGCGGAGCTGGAGCACGACATCCTGGCGAAGCAAGCAGCCCTGCTCGAGGCTACGGCAGCCAAACAGGAAGCCGAGAACCTTGCCGCGGCAGAGGACAAGCGCCTGACGGCCGTGTTGCGGGCAGCAGCCGATCGCCGTGAAGGCCTCGCGAAACTCGTAGGTCAGTTGGCCGCCGCACGATCGCGGGCCGAGGCCGCCGAGGCCGAGAGGGGCCGGCTCAGGGAATCGCTGGCAGCCGGCGAGGAACGCCGTCGCCACGCGCAAAGTGAGTTTACCGCCCTCGAGTCGCAAGTGGCCGGCGTTGAAGACGGCGAAGAAAGCCTCGACGCCGAATACGAAGACGCCAGCACCCTTCTTGACGAGATCAACGCCGAGATTGAAGCGTTGAAAGCTGCCGAACGCGATGAAATCCGCCAACGCGATTCGCTCACCGCCCGCCGTGATGCCTTGCAGCTCGGACTCAACCGCAAGGATGGCTCTTCGCGGCTTCTGTCTTCGGACCACCCTGGAATCCTGGGCTCGCTGGCCTCCCTCCTGACGGTGGAGCCCGGGTATGAGACCGCCGTGGCCGCAGCGCTTGGCAGTGCTTCCGACGCCGTCGTGGTGGCGGACGGCGCGGGAGCCGTCGCCGCGATGCAGCTGTTGAAGGACGCCGACGCCGGACGCGCCTCGCTCTTGGTGGCAGGCGCGGTCCCCTCCGCGGCTCCGGAGCCCGGCCTGCGGGAACTGCCAACGCTGCCTGACGGTGCGCGCTGGGCTGCCGAGTTGGTGGCGACTGACGCCAGCGAAGCCAGTGGCGCGGTGAACCTCCTGGCGTCCACCGCCGTCGTCGACGACTTGCATGCGGCGGCAAGCCTCATTGCCGGCAACCCGACGCTCACTGCGGTGACCCTCGAAGGCGACGTCTTCAGGGCCCTGACGGTAGACGGTGGATCGGCCACGGCGCCGTCGCTCCTTGAAGTCCAGGCCGCAGTGGACGACGCCGACACCCGGCTCCTCGAGCTCACCACCCGCCTTGAACGGGGCAAGTTCGCGCTGGCTGGAGCCGAAGCACGCCGGGCCGATGCCCAGGAACGGGCGAACGCGGCGCTCGACAAACTTCACGACTCGGACGCCCGCCTGGCGGCAGTCGCGGAACGGCTCGGCCACCTGAACTCCCAGTTGCGCAGCGCCGTCGGGGAACGCGATCGAATGGCCGAGTCCCTGGCCAAGGCCGAACTGAACATCGCCGTGGCAGAGGAATCCCTTGAGCTTGCCGCGGAACGGCTGGCCGCGGCGCAAGAAGCCCCCCAGGAAGAAGAGCCTTCCACGGAGCACCGCGATGCCTTGGCCCGGGCTGCCAGCGATGCCCGGTCCCGTGAGATGGAGGTCAGGCTGGGCTTGCGAAGTGCCGAGGAACAGCTCGCCGCGACCAGCAACCGGGCCGCATCCCTCGAACGGGCCGCCGCAAGCGAACGGCGGGCACGTGAAGAAGCCGCGCGCCGGGCCATGCGCCGCAAAGCCCAAGCCGAGCGGGCCTCCGCCGTCGCTTCCGCCGTCGAACAGGCCGTACGTTTCGTCGATGTGTCGGTGGACCTGGCTGCCCGCGCCCGCGACCTGGCCGAGGCGGTCCGGGAGCAGCGCGAAAAGGAACTCGGCGATGTCCGGAGCAGCAATGAGACGTTGGCCCAGGAACTTGCCGGACTGACGGATTCTGTTCACCGCGACGAACTCGCCCGAGCCCAGCAAAGGCTCAGGATCGAAGCGTTGGAAACCCGCGCCATCGAGGAACTCGGCTTGTCAGCGGAACAAATCGTGGCCGATTTCGGTCCGGAGCAGCCCGTTCCCGTGCCTGCCGCTTCGGTGGACAAGTGGGCCGAACTCCGAACGCCGGTGGACGAGGACGGAAACGCCATCGTCGAAGGTGTCCCCTTTGTCCGCGCCGAGCAGGAGAAACGGCTCCGCAAGGCCGAACGGGACCTCGCCGCCCTTGGCAAAGTAAACCCGTTGGCGCTCGAGGAATTTGCCGCGCTTGAGGAACGCCACCAATTCCTGAGCACGCAGTTGGAAGACCTCAAATCCAGTCGCAAAGACCTTTTGGACATCATCAAGGAAGTGGACAACCGCGTCCAGCAGGTGTTTGCTGAAGCGTTCGCCGATACTTCCAAACAGTTCGACCATGTCTTTGCGCGGCTCTTCCCGGGCGGGGAGGGCAAATTGGTGCTGACGGACCCCGATGACATGCTGACCACCGGCATCGAGGTGGAGGCAAGGCCCGCCGGGAAGAAGATCAAGCGATTGTCCTTGCTTTCCGGTGGCGAACGGTCGCTGACAGCTGTCGCGCTGCTCGTGGCGATTTTCAAGGCGCGGCCCTCGCCGTTCTATGTCATGGATGAAGTGGAAGCCGCGTTGGACGATACGAACCTGGGCAGGCTCATCACGATTTTCGAAGAGCTGCGCGAGTCCAGCCAGCTGATTGTCATTACGCACCAGAAGCGGACCATGGAGGTCGCGGACGCTCTCTACGGAGTGACAATGCGGGGCGACGGCGTGTCCACCGTCATCAGCCAAAGGCTCGGTGCCGAGGTCTAGCTTTGTGAGAAGCTAGGGGAGTGAACGATCTCCTCCCCATTATTTTGTCCATTGTCGCTGCCATCGTGGTGGTCGGAGGGCTGATTCCTGTCCTGCTCAAGGCGCGGAAGTCCTCCTCGACTTACGCTGGAACGCGCGACGCCAACGACCCCGCCGACAAGGCCCCGGCAGGCGGCGGAACGATCGTCGACGACGCCACCGGGACCGCGCCGGATCGCACGGTGCCCGGGCCCGTCGTCGAGCCCGCCGAGCTCGCCGTACCGGAGACAGACGTTCCGGACGACGCCGCAGGACTGGAACTTATCCAGGTGGAGACCCCCGCGCCTGTCGAGGGCCGCCTCAACCGGCTTCGCGCGCGATTGGTCAAATCCAACAGCATTCTCGGCAAGGGTCTCCTGGCCCTGCTTTCGAGCGACAAGATCGACGAGAACGTCTGGGACGAAGTCGAGGAAACACTGCTCCTTGCCGACCTCGGCACCGAGCCCACCATGCAGCTGGTCGATGCCCTGCGCGCACGGGTCAAGGTCCAGGGCACCCGCAGCCCCGAGGACGTCAAGGCCCTCCTGCGCGAGGAGCTCATCAAGCTCGTGGATCCCACGATGGACCGCAGCTTGAACGTGGAACGCAAGGGAGCCCACCCGGCCATCATGATCGTCGTCGGCGTCAACGGGGTGGGCAAGACCACCACCGTCGGCAAGCTCGCGCGCGTTCTCGTGGCCGAAGACAAGGACGTCCTGCTGGGCGCAGCCGACACCTTCCGCGCAGCGGCTGCCGAACAGCTTGCGACGTGGGGCCAGCGAGTCGGCGTCGCAACCGTCCGGTCGCACGTCGTCGGCGCGGACCCCGCCTCTGTCGCCTATGAAGCCGTCAAGTCCGGCATTGAGCAGGAAGTGGATGTCGTCATGATCGACACCGCCGGCCGCCTGCAAAACAAGGTCGGCCTGATGGACGAGCTCAGCAAGGTCAAGCGCGTCATCGAGAAGCTGGCCGAAGTGGACGAAGTCCTGCTGGTGCTGGATGCGACCACCGGCCAGAACGGCCTGAACCAGGCCAAGGTCTTTTCCGAAGTGGTCAACATCACGGGAATCGTGCTCACGAAGCTGGACGGCACGGCGAAGGGCGGGATCGTCGTCGCGATCCAAAAGGCCCTCGGCGTGCCGGTCAAGCTTGTCGGCCTCGGCGAAGGACCGGACGACCTCGCGCCGTTCGAGGCCGAAGCCTTCGTCGACGCCCTGCTCAACTAGGTGCATCCAGCCCAACTAAATAGCAGTTAATGTCGTTTTCAGCCCTGAAAACGACATTAACTGCGTGGGCCCACGCCGCCAGGGTTCCCTGGCCGTGGGGCCCCACTGGCGAGGGACCCTGCCTGAGCTTGCGAAGGCTGGGAGCCGGTGGGGACTTGCGAGGCGAGGGTGGCGGTGGGGATTAGTTGGGCTAGTCGATGCGCTCCGGGCCGCGCTGCATGGGCTCACGCGCAACGGACCAGCCGACGGCGGCGAGCAGGAGGATGCCGCCGGTTGCGCCGAACGCCCAGCCGTATCCGAGCCCATCGGCCAGGAGTCCGACGAGGACCGGGCCAACGATCGCTCCGGCGTCAGAGGCCATCTGGAAGACGGCCAGCACCTTGCCACCGGAGCGGCCACGACCGATGATGTCCCCGACGGCGGCCTGCTGGGCAGGGTTGAGCAAGCCGGAGCCGAAGCCCGCCGCCGCAGACGCCGCGAAAAACGCGGGAAGATTGCCCGTCAAACCGATGGCCGCGGTGGCCAGGCCGGTGACGACCAAGCCCAGCAACATCATGGGCTTGCGGCCGAAAGTGTCAGCCATACGGCCGGAGAAGGTCAGCGCCAGCGCGTTTCCGCCGGCAAACACTGCCAGCGCCCAACCCGCCGAGGCCGATCCTCCGGCCAGGACAACCACAGCGAACAATGGCACAGTGGCCATACGCACGCCGAAGGTCGCCCAGCCGTTGCTGAAACTGGAGAACAGGGCGGCCCGGTAGGCAGAGTCGCCCAGGGCCTCCTTCATCTGCATCGCCGGCCCCGCAGCGCCACCGTGGTCGGCTGCATTTGAACTGCCCGTCAGCTGCGTGCGCACAACCAAGGCCGCCAGGACCAGGGCTGCCGCGTAGGCAAGGAACGGGACGCGCAGGCCGAACCCGGCCAACAGGCCGCCGACCACAGGGCCAAGGACGCTGCCGATCAGGAAGGCGGAGGCATACGCGCCGGAGACCCGCCCACGGCTTTCCGGAGGGGCGAGCCTGATCAACAGGCCCATCGCAGCAACCGTGAACATCACGGAACCAGCCCCGCCAAGGCCCCGGAAAACGAGCAGCTGCCAATAGTTCTGGGCGAAGGCGCACGCTGCCGTCGACGCCGCCACTATGAGCAACCCTGCGATGTACACGGGACGCTCACCGAAGCGGCCCATCAGGGCACCTCCGGCCGGGGCAAACACCAAGCGCATGAAGGCGAAAATACTCACGATCACCGCGGCGGCCGTCGCTCCGACGTCGAAAGTCGTAGCGAACTGGGGCAGCACGGGTGCCACGAGGCCGAAACCCAGTGCGATGAGGAACGCTGCCGCCAACATCACCTTGATGTCCCGTGGCATTTCAGCCTTCGCGGCCCTCGCTCCTTGATTGGCGGGGGATTCGGGGCTTGCGGTCATGGCGTTGGGGTCCTCTGGGTAGTTGGAAAGCAGGGGATGTGGAACTGACGAAACATATCCGTAACAAGGGTGATATGCACCATTTACGTTCGAGAAGTTCTTGTAACAGCCCCGCAATCTAAAACCTTCGCAGGTGAAACACTGCCCCGCAAAACTCTTATGTAGAACGCAATTGCGTTGGGACAGGCGGCAAAGTCCGCAACAAAGAGCAGAGAGGACGTAGACCATGGAATTCAGCGCCGGTCTCGTTTGGCTCCTGGTCGCGTCAGCCTTCGTGCTGTTCATGACCCCGGGCCTGGCATTCTTCTATGGCGGCATGACCCGTGCCAAGGCCGCCCTGAACATGATGATGATGAGCTTCATCGCCATCGGCACAGTGACCATCGTCTGGGTCTTGTGGGGCGCATCGATGTCCACGAGCAACACGGACAACTTCTTCCAGCTCTTCGCAAACCCGTTCAGCCACTTCGGTCTGCACAACTTCACGGATCCCGCTGACCTCCTCAAGGTAGGCTACGCCGCCACCTTCGCGATCATCACCGTGGCCCTCATCTCCGGTGCCATCGCGGACCGTGCCAAGTTCTCGGCCTGGACGCTCTTCACCCCGATCTGGGCAACCCTTGTCTACGCACCCATGGCCTACATGGTCTGGGGCGGCGGCCTCTTCTCCAAGGACGGCTGGTTCGGCCAGACTTTCGCTCCGGTCATCGACTTCGCCGGTGGCACCGTGGTGCACATCAACGCTGGTGTGGCTGGCCTGATCCTCGTCCTGATCATCGGCAACCGCAAGGGCTTCGGCAAGGACCCGAACCACCGCCCGCACAACGTGCCCCTGGTCATGCTCGGTGCCGCCATCCTCTGGTTCGGCTGGTTCGGCTTCAACGCCGGTGCAGCAGCAACCGTGGAGCAGGCGGGCCTCATCTGGATCAACACCCTCGCTGCTCCGGCAGCGGCCATGCTCGGCTGGCTTATCGTGGAGCGCATCCGTGACGGCCACCCCACCTCCCTCGGTGCCGCTTCGGGTGTCGTTGCCGGCCTGGTTGCCATCACCCCGGCTTGTGCCAACGTTTCTCCCCTCGGCGCCATCGCACTCGGCGTCGCAGCCGGCGTTGCCTCGGCCCTCGCGGTCGGCCTGAAGTTCAAGCTTGGCTACGATGACTCCCTGGATGTCGTCGGCGTGCACCTGGTGTCCGGCATCATCGGCACGGTGGCCATCGGCTTCCTCGCCACCCCGACCCAGGGTGCTGCAGGCCTGTTCTATGGCGGAGGTACCACCCAGCTGGTTGCACAGTCCCTTGCAGCGCTTTGCTCGATCGTCTTCACGGGCATCATGACGTTCATCATCGCCTACCCGATCCACAAGCTCATGGGCTTCCGCATCTCCGAACGCCAGGAGATCGCCGGCGCAGACCTCAGCCTGCACGCCGAGACGGCATACGAGTTCGGCGTTGGCGGCCACGGCGGAAGCTTCCAGCCCTTGCACGACCTCATCACCGGCAAGTCATCGTCCGAAACAGCTGACGAAGCATCCGTATCAGGCAAGGAGAGTGTCCAGGCATGAAACTCATCACGGCGATCGTCCGCCCGGAGAAGCTCGACGCCATCCGAGAGGGGCTCGAAGCATACGGGGTACAGGGACTGACGGTCAGCGCGGCCAGCGGCTACGGCCGGCAGCGCGGCTACACCGAGGTGTACCGCGGGGCCGAGTACAACGTGGATCTGCTTCCTAAGATCCGCGTGGAGGTCCTGGCCACGGATGAGCAGGCAGACGACATCCTCGATGTCCTGATTGCTTCTTCCAACACCGGCCGCGCCGGTGACGGCAAAGTCTGGACCGTGGACGTCTACGAAGCCGTCCGTGTCCGCACGGGCGAGCGAGGCGCAGCAGCCATCTAAGGCACCAACGCAAAGGAGGGGCCGGGTACCTGGAAAGGTACCCGGCCCCTCTTGCGTGTGCGCGCTTCCGAAGGAGCGCGGCCAGCTGGCTAAACCCCGACGGCGGTGGGCCAGTCTGCGGGACCGGGCCCGCCGGCGTCGTACTCTTCGAGCGGCACGGAATCCTTGGCCCAGGCCTTGATTACGGGCTCGATGATCCGCCAGCAGTCGACGGCGGTGTCGCCGCGGACCGAGAGCAGCGGATCTCCGGTAATGACGCCCTCCAACACTTCTCCGTAGGGCAGCAGATCGGAGGCATTAAGTTCTGCGTTGAGCGTCACGCGATCCAGCGTGAAGATGTTTCCTGGACCGTTGACGTCGACGTCGATCTGCAGGGTGTCCGGACCGAACCCGATGCGGAGCTGGTTGGGCGAGTCCACGCCCTCGAACCCGGACGGCAGGTGTGGGACGGGCCGGAAGGTGACGATGGCCTCTTTCCGCGCGACACCCAGCGCCTTTCCCGAGCGCAGGATGAAGGGGACGCCTTTCCAGCGCCAGTTATCGATTCCCACTTCGACTTCCGCGAGCGTCTCCGTTTCCCGTGCAGGGTCCACGCCCGCCTCCGCGACATAGTCCGGCACGTCCCGATCGCCGATCCGGCCAGCTGTGTACCGCGCCCGCCGAGTGGACTTCTTATACGGTGCGGTGATGCTGCTCGCTCGCAGTACCGTTGAAATCGCGTCGCGGAGATCGCGCTCGCCGATGCTGGAGGGGGCATCGATGGCCAGCAGCGCCATGATGTGGAGCAAATGGCTCTGGATCATGTCCTTGAGGGCGCCGGCTCCGTCGTAGTAGCGTGCGCGCCCTTCGAGTGCGAGGTCTTCATCGAAGATGATCTCCACCTTCTCGATATGGTCCCGGTTCCACACCGGCTCCAGGAACCTGTTGGCGAAGCGGAGTCCCAGGATGTTGAACACGGTGGCCTTGCCCAGGAAGTGGTCCACGCGGTGGATGTGGTCCTCGGGGACCAAAGCGGCGAGGGTCTTGTTGAGTTCCCTGGCGGATTCGGAACTGGATCCGAAGGGTTTCTCCATCACCAGGCTTGTTCCGGGAGGAAGCTGCTGGGCGGTGAGGACCTCGCAGGCCTTCTGGCTGATATGCGGTGGCAAAGCGAAGTAGACGGCGATTGGTGCTTCGAGCGCGGCCAGGAGCGTCGCGAGCCGGCCCTCCGCAGTGACATCCACTTGATGGTATTCGGTACTTTTCTCCAGGGCCGCGATTGCTTTCCTGCCCGCGGCACCTGCACCCTTGGCGGCCTCCTCGAAGGCACCGCCCACACGTTTGGTCCACTGTTCGGGCGTCCACGGGTCGGAGCCGGCTCCAACAAGCTTCAGGCCGTTCGCAAGGCCGCCGGCCACGAGCCTGGCAAGGCCCGGCAACAGCAATCGGCCCGTCAGATCTCCGGAGGCGCCTAGGATGAGCAACGTATTTACTGTTGTTTTGCTGGTCACTGTGCCAGCATGCCATCTTGCAGGCGCGTCTTGGTACCCTAGATAGTCGAGTCCCTCAGTTGAGTCAGATTTGTTTGGGGCAGGAATCGTCAAGATATTGGTGCGTCGGAACGGCCGCCATTCGTAGACCATTGAAAGAAGTGCACGGCGCGTGTTCAATTCACTCTCTGACCGGTTGACAGCAACCTTCAAGAATCTCCGTGGCAAGGGCCGCCTCACCGAGGCCGACGTCGACGCCACCGTCCGCGAGATCCGGCGTGCCCTTTTGGACGCCGACGTTGCCGTGCCCGTGGTCCGCGAGTTCACCGGCCGCATCCGTGAACGTGCCCTGGGCGCTGAGGTTTCCGCGGCCCTGAACCCGAGCCAGCAGATCGTGAAGATCGTCAACGAGGAGCTCCAGGAGATCCTCGGCGGCGAGACTCGTCGTATCCGCTTGGCGAAGACCGGCCCCACCATCATCATGCTCGCCGGCTTGCAGGGTGCGGGTAAGACCACCCTCGCCGGCAAGCTTGCCAAGTGGCTCAAGGCCCAAGGTCACAGCCCCGTGCTCGTTGCCGCCGACCTCCAGCGTCCCAACGCCGTAACGCAGCTCCAGATTGTCGGCGAACGCGCCGGCGTACCTGTGTTTGCTCCGCACCCCGGCACCACCTCGGATCTGGATGTTCCCACGGGCGACCCGGTCGCCGTCGCCCGCGCCGGCGTCGACGAAGCCCGCCAGAAGCTGCACGACGTCGTGATCGTGGACACCGCGGGACGCCTCGGCGTCGACGCCGAAATGATGGACCAGGCGCGCCGTATCCGCCAGGCGATCATCCCGAACGAAGTGCTGTTCGTGATCGACTCCATGATCGGCCAGGACGCCGTCAACACGGCGGTTGCCTTCGATGAAGGCGTCAACTTCACGGGTGTCGTGCTGTCGAAGCTCGACGGCGACGCCCGCGGTGGTGCGGCCCTGTCGGTCGCGTCGGTCACCGGGAAGCCGGTCATGTTCGCGTCTACCGGCGAAGGACTCGACGACTTCGAACTGTTCCACCCGGACCGCATGGCGTCCCGCATCCTCGACATGGGCGACGTTCTCACCCTGATCGAGCAGGCCGAGAAGAACTGGGACAAGGACGAAGCTGCCCGGATGGCGAAGAAGTTCGCCGACCAGGAAGACTTCACCCTGGACGACTTCCTCGCCCAGATGCAGCAGATCCGCAACATGGGCTCCATGAAGAAGATGCTCATGATGATGCCGGGTGCGCAGAACATCCGCCAGCAGCTGGAGCAGTTCGACGAGCGCGAAATCGATCGCGTGGAGGCGATTGTCCGCTCCATGACCCCGCACGAGCGTCTGGCTCCGAAGATCATCAACGGTTCCCGTCGCGCCCGTATCGCCCGTGGTTCCGGCGTGCACGTTTCCGAGGTCAACGGCCTCCTGGAGCGTTTCGCGCAGGCACAGAAGATGATGAAGAAGCTGGCCCAGGGCGGAGGCATGCCCGGGATGCCTGGCATGCCCGGCCTCGGTGGCGGTTCCCGCAAGGCAAGCAAGAGCGCGCCCAAGAAGAAGGCCCGTTCCGGAAACCCCGCCAAGGCGGCCCAGGAACTGCGCGACGCCGAGAACAAGCGGGCGAACGCCGTTCGCACCGGGGCGGCATTCGGCCAGCCTTCCGGCGACTTCGACCCCTCGCAGCTGAACCTGCCCAAGGGCTTCGATAAGTTCCTCGGCAAGTAGCGCTCCCGCCGGAGGTTGTCGGCCCCGTGCCATAGGCTGGGGGGATGCAAAAGCAGCGCGTCGTGTTCGTCCATGGAGCAGGCACATTCGGCGCTGCCGCGTGGCCGAAACAGCATGGCATGGCGCTGGCATACGATGCACTGTTCCTGAAACGCCACGGCTTTGATGCGCAGGCCGAGCCTTTGGAATCCGATGTTGCAGCCGATGTGGAGATTATCCTCGAGTGCCTCGGAGCTCGGGAGGCCGCTTCGGCGGCCGGCCCCGCGCGTGGAGGCCATGTCGTGGCGCATTCCCAAGGCGCGATTTCCGCCATGCTGGCTGCGGTGGAGAGGCCGGACCTGGTCCGCTCCCTCGTGCTGGTTGAACCGGCGTGCCTTTCCTTGACTGCTGAATTGCCCGCCACCGCGGCTTACCGGGCACTGATGGAGCCCTTGTTCGCGATCCGGCGCGAACTCAGCGACGACGATTACCAACGTGAATTCGTCCGCCGGGCGTTTTCCTCGGAGGCTGCAGTCCTCAGCACTCCGGAGGCCAGGCGTACCGCGCGACGCCTGCGGCTCCAAGCGCCGCCGTGGGAAGCGCCCCTGCACATTGTGCCGGGCGTTCCCACGCTTGTCCTGACCGGTGGTTGGGAACCCCTGTACGAAGAGATCGCCGGCTACCTGCAGGAAACCGGTGCCCTCCACCGCGTTGCGGCTGGAGGACACCGGCCTCATGACTCAGTTGAAGGAGACCGGATGATCCGCTCCTTCATCGCGGATGTCAGCCGCGCCGGGTCAGTCCAAGCTTCCTGATCAGTTCAGGCTTCCTGACGTCGCCTCACGTTTTCCTGCGGGAACCTCGAGTTCGGGCAGGTAGACCTTTCCGCCGGATGCCAGGAACTCCTCGCTCTTTTCGCGCATCCCGCTGTACATTTCCGCGATGGCTGCCTGGGAATCCGCGGAGCCGTATTCGTCGCGGATGTCCTGGCTGATGCGCATGGAGCAGAATTTCGGGCCACACATGGAGCAGAAATGCGCCGTCTTGGCCGGTTCGGCGGGGAGGGTCTCGTCGTGGAACGCTTCGGCCGTGACTGGATCCAATGACAGGGCGAACTGGTCACGCCAGCGGAACTCGAAGCGGGCCTTGGAGAGGGCATCGTCGCGTTCGTGGGCGCCCGGGTGTCCCTTGGCAAGGTCCGCGGCGTGGGCGGCGATCTTGTACGTGATCACGCCGGTCTTGACGTCGTCCTTGTTTGGCAGGCCCAGGTGTTCCTTCGGGGTGACGTAGCAGAGCATCGCGGTTCCGTAGCGTGCGATCTCCGTGGCGCCGATGGCCGAGGTGATGTGGTCGTAGCCCGGAGCGACGTCGGTGACCAGGGGACCCAAGGTGTAGAACGGAGCGCCCTTGCAAAGCTCCTGCTGGCGCTCCACGTTTTCCCGCACCAAGTGGAAGGGAACGTGGCCGGGTCCTTCCACCATGACCTGGACGTCGAATTCCCACGCCCGCTGCGTCAGCTCGGCCAGGGTGTCGAGCTCGGCGAACTGCGCGGCGTCGTTGGCGTCCGCCGTCGCTCCCGGGCGCAAGCCGTCGCCGAGGGAGAACGCGACGTCGTACTTGGCGAAAATTTCGCAGAGCTCGTCGAAGTGGGTGTAGAGGAAGTTTTCCTCGTGGTGGGCCAGGCACCAGCCCGCCATGATGGAGCCGCCGCGGGAGACGATGCCCGTGACGCGGTTGGCGGTGAGCGGCACGTAGCGCAGCAACACGCCGGCGTGGATGGTCATGTAGTCCACGCCCTGCTCGCACTGTTCAATGACAGTGTCGCGGAAGATTTCCCACGTGAGCTTGTTCGCTTCGCCGTTGACTTTCTCGAGGGCCTGGTAAATGGGCACGGTGCCGATCGGCACGGGGGAGTTGCGGATGATCCACTCACGGGTGGTGTGGATGTCGTCGCCCGTGGACAGGTCCATGACCGTGTCGGCGCCCCATTGCGTTGCCCACTGCAACTTGTCCACTTCCTCGGCGATGGAACTGGTGACGGCCGAGTTGCCGATATTGGCATTGATCTTCACCAGGAACGCCTTGCCGATGATCATCGGTTCGGATTCGGGGTGGTTGATGTTGTTGGGGATGATGGCCCGGCCTGCGGCGACTTCGCTGCGGACCAGTTCAACATCGCAGTTTTCGCGTAGTGCCACGAACTGCATTTCGGGCGTCACGATGCCCTGCTTGGCATAGTGCATCTGTGTCACGGTCTTGCCGTCGACGGCGCGGCGGGGCACCGGCTGTGCGCCCTTCCACTCCGCGGAGGCGGCGCCGCGGCGCACGGCAGACTTGCCGTCGTCGAGAAGGTTCCGTTCGCGGCCGCTGTAGGCCTCGGTGTCGCCGCGGGCTTCGATCCACCCGCTGCGGAACGGTTCGAGGCCCACCACGGGATCACTACCGGGTCCTTCGGTGCGGTACACCTGGAATGGCGCGTTGGCCTCGCCGTTCGGGGACGGTTCCAGGGCTATTTCAGTCACTGGAACCCGGATTCCCGTTTCGGCATCTTCAAGGAACGAGAGGGAATGCGACTTGAGGGACTGTGTCACCTCTTGGGCCGATCCGTTTTGGGTAGGGCTCAGCTGTGTTTCTTTGGTGCTCAAAGGATTACTCACTTCCTTCGCCGGCATTACCCGGACAGGTTCAACGGTCGCAGGCTGCGTCAGCCCGATCTCAGCCCTTGCAAGGGCCCCCGTGTGGTCGTAGACGAAGCTACCACAGCTGAGAGTTCCAGAGACAGATGTGACCGAGGACAGATGTGACCGGGCCCGGCGCGGCGTCGGAGTCTAGGGTGGAATCATGGCGGAAATCATCGAATTCAGCGGCACCGTCCTCACCGGGCCGGACGTGGAACGGCGCGGCCTCTGGTCGGTCGACGGACGGCTGACCTTTTTGCGGCCTGCTGCCGTACCGGACGTCGTCCTGGACGGATGGGTGGCGCCCGGACTTGTCGACTCACACTGCCATGTTGGCTTGGGCAAGGGTGGAGCGGTGGACGAGGAGACTGCCCGTCTGCAGGCAACGGCGGATCGTAACGCCGGGACGCTCTTGATCCGCGACGCGGGATCCGCAAGTGACACGCGCTGGCTGCAGCGCCGGACGGACATGCCCAGGATCATCCGCGCAGGCAGGCACATCGCGAGGCAACGCCGGTACATCCCCGGGCTGGCCGAAGAGGTTGAGCCGGAGGAACTGGTGGAGGCGGTGCGTAAGCAGGCCCGGTCCGGAGACGGCTGGGTCAAGATCGTCGGGGACTGGATCGACCGCTCGGCCGGGGATCTTGGCCCGTCCTTCCCGGCCGCCGTCGTCAAGGACGCGGTGGCGGCGGCACACGACGAGGGGGCCCGGGTGACCGCCCATTGCTTCGCCGAAGGGACTATCGACGACGTGCTCGACGCCGGCATCGACTGCATCGAGCACGCCACCGGTCTCCTCCCGCACCATATTCCGCGGCTGCTGGACCAGGATGTTCCGATCGTCCCGACCCTCATCAACATTGCGACTTTTCCGGACATCGCGAAGCAGGCTGAAACCAAGTTCCCGCGTTACGCCGCCCACATGATCGCGTTGTGGGAGCGCCGGCATGAGCGGGTCCTCGAGGCGTTCGACGCCGGAGTGCGGGTGTATGCCGGGACCGACGCCGGCAGCGTCATCAAGCACGGCCGGATCGGCGAGGAAATTCTGGAACTGCACCAGGCCGGCCTTCCGGCGGCAGCCGCCCTCGATGCCGCCTGCTGGTCCGCCCGCGAGTGGCTGGGTGCCGACGGCATCAGCGAAGGCGCCAGTGCCGACGTCGTGCTCTACGCAAACGATCCCCGTGCGTCCCTTGAGATCGTGCTGAAGCCGCAATGCACCGTGCTGAGGGGACACATTTCAAGAAGCGCCGGGCATTAGGAATAAATTGAAGCTTCAAGTAATTTAGATAGATAGAGGTTGCCGAAGGGCGGCGCCACGAAAGCCGGGAGTTTCACATGACCATCACATCCAGCCAGGATCTCCTTCCTGCCGAACTCACCATGGGCGCTGTCATGCTCAAAGTGGGGGACATGAAGCTCATGGGCGACTACTACCAGCGGGCGCTGGGCCTGGACGTCGTCGCCGAACAGGATGGCGGACTCTACTTTGGCAGGCTCGGCAAGCCGCTGGTGCACTTGGCTCCGGCCTCCGGGCTCCAGATCCCGGGCCGCGGAGAGGCCGGGCTCTTCCACACGGCTTTGCTCTTCGAAGACCAGTCATCGCTCGCCGCAACTGTTGCCTCGGCGGCGCAATACGAACCCCATGCCTTCGTCGGCAGCGCAGACCACCTCGTCAGCGAGGCCTTCTACTTCACCGACCCGGAGGGCAACGGCATCGAGCTCTACTACGACAAGCCCCGCGAAGGCTGGGAGTGGAACGGTAGTTCGGTCGTCATGGACAGCCTGCCGCTCCCGCCGCAGCGCTACCTCCAGCAGTACTTGAGCGAATCGGCGGTGACCGGCCAGCATGAGGCGGGCGCCGGCGTCGGGCATGTCCACCTGCAGGTGGGCGACGTGCGGACCGCCCATGATTTCTACGTCGACACCCTGGGCTTCGAGCAGACGGCCGGCTGGCATGGGCAGGCCCTGTTCGTCTCCGCGGGCGGCTACCACCACCACATGGCCATGAATGTGTGGAACAGCCGCGGTGCAGGTCCGCGCAAGGACACGCTCGGCCTCGGCGAGGTGGTCATCGAGGTGCCGTCAGGAGACGACGTCGGCGCGCTCGCCGATCGCCTCAAGGTTGCCGGCATCGCGTCCCACCACACCGGCCAGGAGCTGCGCTTCGAGGACCCGTGGCGCAACCGGCTGCGCGTCGCCGTCCGCTAGCGTCCAACTTGCTCCCCGACTTCGCTTCGCTCAGCCGGGGACCCCTCGCAAGTTACACTTAGGCTCGACGGCGTGGCGCGCACTTTTCGGCCACGCCGCAGCTCCGTTGGCACGAATGAATGAGAGTAGTTTCCATGGGCTTTGCTGAAATCTTTGTTGCCACCCACGATGAAGCACTCAAGAGGGCCGCTGCCCTGGAGAAGGGCAGTGACGTATCCGGCGCCGCGGTACGGATCCCGGGAATCAGCGATTTTGAAGTAGAACAACTTGGCGACCTGGCCGGCACGGCCGTGCACGCAGCCGGGGCCGACTATGAGCTCGCTTTGGTGGACGTCACCAGCGACGCCTTGCTGGGCGTCCCCGAAGCCATGGTGCGTGCCTTGTCTGAGCTTCTCAGCTACGAGACCGAGGGCGAGGGAAGCATCCTCGACGACGTCGCCGAACGCTGGGCGGCCCAAGAAGATATGCCCTTTGACGCCCAACAGTCCCGGCTGTATGTCCAGCAGTTGGCGTCGCTCGCGAGCGACGTCGAGAAGGCCGAACGGGCCGGTCTCTACGTCTGGTCCGCCGAGCAGTAACCCTGCGGTAAACCCGCCGCACGGCCGCGTGTTCGAAATACTGGCTGCCATCTGGCACAATAGACAGGTACTCGATCCGCGTGGCCCCTCTCTCCGTGCGTGCATCTTGTCCTTGGAACCCTCAAGTATGGCCCGCCCCACGGGTGCAGAACGACGGGCTCAACCCCGTTTCAGAAACAGGAGTGACCACAAAAGTGGCCGTAAAGATTCGCCTTAAGCGCTTCGGTAAGATGCGCGCACCGTACTACCGCATCGTCGTCATGGACTCCCGCGCCAAGCGCGATGGCCGTGCGATTGAAGAAATCGGCAAGTACCACCCCACCGAAGAGCCCTCGTACATCGAGGTCGTCTCCGAGCGTGCACAGTACTGGCTGTCCGTCGGCGCCCAGCCGACCGAGCAGGTTGCCGCGATCCTCAAGATCACCGGTGACTGGCAGAAGTTCAAGGGTCTCCCGGGCCAGGAAGGCACGCTGAAGACCAAGGTCGCCAAGCCTGCTTTCGTTGCACCGGAGAAGGGTTCCGTCATCATCCCGGAAGCCATCACCAAGAAGGCCAAGCAGTCGGAAGCAACTGAAGCTCCCGCTGACGCTGAAGCAGAGACCACCGAGGCTGAGTAAGTTGCTGGCAGAAGCGCTCGAGCACTTGGTCCGTGGCATCGTTGACAGCCCTGAGGACGTCAAGGTCAGTGCCAAGAACAACCGCCGCGGGGAATCCCTCGAGGTGCGTGTTCACCAGGACGATCTCGGACGGGTGATCGGTCGCCAGGGTCGCACCGCACGCGCTTTGCGCACTGTGATTGCGGCATTGGCGGGCGGCGAGCAGGTCAGGGTCGACGTCGTCGACACCGACCGTCGCCGGTAACGCGCTCAGCAATACTTGTCTTAGATCCGGCCCCTTCACCAGATTATGGTGGAGGGGCCGGATTGTTTTACGAGCAAAACCCCCAGCCTTGGTCCCTAAGTCGGCCCAGCGAAGAAATCAGAGGAACCCCATGCAGCTCCAGGTTGCCCGAATCGGCAAGCCCCACGGAATCCGCGGCGAAGTCACTGTCCAGGTGCTCACTGATGCCCCCGGCGATCGTTTCGTCCCGGGGACCGAATTTGTGGTGGAGCCCGCAAAGGCCGGTCCCTTGACCATCAGCAGCGCCCGCTGGAACAAGGACATCCTGTTGCTCGGTTTCGAAGAGATCTCCACGCGCAACCAGGCGGAGGAAATCCGCGGCGCGAAGCTGTTCATCGAGACGGAAGAACTGGAGGAGGACGACGACGAAGGCTGGTACGAGCATGAGCTCGTCGGCCTTGAGGTCCGTGTCGGCTCGCAGACCGTGGGCAAGGTAACCGCACTCAACACGATGCCCGTGCAGGATCTGCTGGTCATTGAAGACGCGGACGGCAAGGAAATCCTGGTGCCGTTCGTCGAAGAGATCGTGCCTGAGGTCAACGTCGAGGACGGCTACGTGCTTCTTACCCCTCCGCCGGGCCTCTTCGAACTGAACACTGACGCTTCGGGCTCCGATACGGAAGAGGACGACGCCCACACCAAGGATGACGCCTAGATGCGCATCGATGTCGTCAGCATCTTTCCCGAGTACCTGGCGCCACTCGAGCTTTCCCTCATAGGCAAGGCCCGTCAGGATGGGCTTTTGGAGCTCAATGTCCATGACTTGAGGACCTTCACCACGGACAAGCACCGCACCGTGGACGACACTCCGTATGGTGGCGGTGCGGGCATGGTCATGAAACCCGAACCCTGGGCCCAGGCCTTGGAATCCATTGCCGATGCGCGGCTTGCCGTAGCGGAAAGCCCCGCAACTGACGGCCCATCCGACGGACCGACGAAAAGGCCGGTCCTGATCGTCCCGTCGCCCGCGGGGGAGCGTTTCAACCAGGCCCTCGCCTATGAGCTCGCCGAGGAAGAGCAACTGGTTTTCGCCTGCGGCCGCTATGAAGGCATTGACGAGCGCGTCATCGAGTGGGCGGCAGGACACTTCACGGTCCGCCCGGTCAGTTTGGGCGACTACGTCCTCAACGGCGGCGAGGTTGCAGTCCTTGCCATGGTCGAGGCCATCGGACGATTGCTTCCGGGCGTCGTCGGCAATCCCGAATCCTTGGTGGAGGAATCCCATTCAGACGGCTTGCTGGAGTACCCGGTCTACACGAAGCCCTCGTCATGGCGCGATCGTGACGTGCCCGCCGTCCTCTTGAGCGGCAACCACGGCAAGATCGCCCAGTGGCGGCGCCACGAACAGTTCCGCCGCACGGCGGAACGCCGCCCGGACCTGCTCGCAGAGTTCGACGCCGGCCGCCTGACACGCGCGGACCGCACCGCTTTCGGCGAACTCGGGTACGACGTCGTCGACGGCCGGTTGCGGCACCGCCCGGACGGCAACCTCCCGGACTGAGCCCCGCCGTCGGGCAACTTCATCCTCCAGCCGGCCGCAACCACCGGGCCGCATTCGCGGGGTTGGCCGGAACTCCCGGGGTGTGGCAGAATTAACCCTTGTGTCTACTGGGTTCGCGCCTGCCACAGGGGGAGCGTCACCAACAGCATGACAACCCGGAACCACCAATCAGTGGCGGTATCGGACTTGAAAATCTTCGGCGGTAATTTCCGGACGGCTTTGCGCCCCGGGCTTGCCCGCCGTGACCCAAAGTGGATGACCTGTGGCGTTCACCAGGAGTGGATTAATGCATATCCTCGATAGCGTAGATGCAGCTTCGCTGCGTAACGATGTTCCCGAGTTCCGCGCGGGTGACACCATCAAGGTTCACGTGAACATCATCGAAGGCAAGAACTCCCGTGTCCAGGTCTTCCAGGGCTTCGTCCTGGGCCGCCAGGGTGACGGCGTTCGCGAAACCTTCACGGTCCGCAAGGTTTCCTTCGGTGTCGGCGTAGAGCGTACCTTCCCGGTTCACTCCCCGATCATCGAGAAGATCGAGGTCGTCACCAAGGGTGACGTCCGTCGCGCCAAGCTCTACTACATGCGCGCACTGCGCGGTAAGGCTGCGAAGATCAAGGAAAAGCGCGACTTCGCCACCGGCAAGTAGGTCTTTCGACCAACAGCGGGTCCTGGATTCGTGTCCGGCCTGCGCCGGAGAAATCCGCAACGCAACAGGAAACGAATCATGGACCACGCAAAACGCCAGCCCCGGAAACAGGGCTGGCGTTTTGTTTTGCTCGCATTTGTCCTGGCCGTGGCAATCAGCGGGCTTGTCCGGTCCTTGTGGCTAGATGTCTACTTCATCCCCTCCGAGTCCATGGAGCCGATCCTGGGCACCGGGGACCGCATCCTTGTCTCCCGGACTGATTTCGCCGCAGACCCTATTCGCCGTGGAGACATCGTGGTCTTCGACGGCAGGGGAACCTTTGCTCCGCTGAACAGCGGCAAGGGACCGTTTGCCGACGCCGTGGCCGCCACCGGCCATTGGCTGGGCCTGACGGGAAGCGAGACGACATACGTCAAACGTGTCATCGGGCTTCCCGGAGACCACGTTGTTTGTTGTGGCACCGATGGAAAACTCACAGTCAACGGTCAGCCGCTTGAGGAACCCTATCTTTATCCCGGCGACACGCCGAGCGAACAGAGGTTCGACGTCATCGTTCCGAGTGACCGATTGTGGCTCATGGGGGACCACCGTTCACGATCGGCCGATTCGCGCGGCCTTCTGGGCGCACCCGGCGGAGGAATGGTGCCACTGGAGCGTGTCATCGGGCGTCCGGTCCGGATTATCTGGCCGCTTGATAGATTTGCAGAACTGCCTCGCCCTGCGCAGGCCGGTACAACCTCGAAGAACGGACGATAGATGCCCGAGACAACTCCCGGGAAGCCGGAACGGCACGACGACGATGCCCGGCTCCTGGACGGACCGTCCGCTCCCCGCATGGATCTCGCAGCGGACGACGCCGATCCGGCCCCGGACAGGGGGACCGGCCCGGCGGCTGCCTCGCCTGGGGAGCAGGAGTCTCCGCGCCGCGCCGCGCGGCGGGGTTCGCGGCTGGCTTCGGACGAAAGCGATCGGTCTGAAACTGCCGGCAAAACCCACGCCAGTCCGTTCCTCGGCTGGCTCAGGGAAATCGGCACCGTGGTGGTCATCGCCATCGTGTTGTCCTTCCTCATCAAGACTTTCCTGTTCCGTGCCTTCTTCATTCCCTCGGAGTCCATGGTCAACACCCTTGACGTTGACGACCGGATCTTCGTTAATCTGCTGGTTCCGCAGCCTTTCGCACTGGAGCGCGGCGACATCGTGGTCTTCAAGGACACACAAGGATGGCTGCCCCCCACGCAGAAGGCGGCGCCCGGGCCCTTCAAATGGTTCCAGGACGGACTTGTCTTCGTCGGGTTGCTACCGGACGAGACCAATCAGCACCTCGTCAAGCGCGTGATCGGCCTGCCGGGGGACAGGGTCTCGTGCTGCGACAGTTCCGCGCGGGTCAGCGTCAACGGCACGGTTCTTAACGAGAGCTACATCAATCCTGCCCAGGTTCCCATGGCCAAGTCTTTCGATGTGGTGGTCCCTGCGGGCAAAATTTGGGTTATGGGCGACAACCGCAACAACTCGGCCGACTCCCGGGAACACCAATCAGTCAATGGTGGTTTTATCGACATCTCCGACGTCGAGGGCAAAGCCACGGTGATTGCCTGGCCCATCAACCGTTGGCAGATCCTTGACAACCACTCCGAGGTCTTCCGCAACGTTCCTGCGCCGTCGCCCCAGAACACGGCTTCACCCACGGCTCCAGCGAGCAAATGATGGCGCCCGCAGGGACCAGGACGGCGGGAGCGGCAATGCCGGTTCGAACGCAGCGGAAACCCGCCGCGCGGACCAAGCACGCTCCTGATTTTCCGACCCTGGACGTCGAACGGGGTTTCCTGGCTCCGGGGGTCACGCTCCTGGCCGGTGTCGACGAAGTAGGGCGAGGAGCCCTTGCAGGGCCGGTATCGGTGGGGATCGCCGTCGTCGATCTCAGGGACCACGGCTTGCTCGCCGATGTCCGCGACAGCAAACTTCTCAAGCCCGAAGACCGCGAGCGTTTGGAACCGCTGGTTCGCGAATGGGCGGTTGGCTCCGCAGTGGGCCACGCAAGTTCGATGGAGATCGATGCACTGGGCATTGTGGGTGCCCTGCGCCTTGCCGGAACACGCGCCTGGCTCGAGATTCTCGACTCGGGCGTGCATCCGGACCTCGTGCTGCTGGATGGAAGCCACAACTGGCTCTCGCCCCAGAGCCAAGGTTCCTTATTCGACGTCGAGCCATCCGGGCCTGCTTGCGAGGCGCCAGTGCACACCCGCGTGAAGGCGGACATGAGCTGCCTCAGCGTGGCGGCTGCCAGCGTGCTGGCCAAGGTGGCCAGGGACCGCATCATGCTTGGCCTGCACGAGGAATATCCGGCCTTCGGCTGGAACGAGAACAAGGGCTACGCCACGTCCTTCCACCGCGATGCCATCAGATCGTTGGGTCCCACGCCGTACCACCGGACCAGCTGGAACCTGATCTAGACCCCGCTTTTCCCTGTCCTGGATGCCGCCCGCCCAACCTTGGCGGCGTGTGCCCGCTCTATGGTGCAAGATGGATCTATGAGTGCCGAGGATCTTGAGAACTATGAAACCGACATGGAGCTGCAGCTCTACCGCGAATACCGCGACGTTGTTGGTTTGTTCAGCTACGTTGTCGAGACCGAACGGCGGTTCTATCTGGCGAACCACGTTGACCTGCAGGCCCGCAGTGCCGATGGCGAGGTCTATTTCGACCTCACGCTCCAGGATGCCTGGGTTTGGGACGTCTACCGTTCGGCGCGTTTCGTGAAGAATGTCCGGGTCATTACGTTCAAGGACGTCAACGTCGAAGAACTTCCGCGCAGCGAGGAACTTTCCCTGCCGAAGGACGGCGACCTAGGCGATCTTGGCAACCTGGGCAACTAGGAAGCCCGGCAACTAGTCCTCCACACCGTCTGACTGGCGGAGTTTTCCCACATAGCCAAACTGCCCCCTGTCTTTGGATTCTCCGCGCCTCCAGGCTGGAAGCGGAGGTGGTCATGAAAGCCAAAGACCAGTTGGGCCGGCACGGTGAAACGCTGGCCGTAGCTTTCCTTGAAACCCAGGGAATGCGGATTGTGGACCGCAATTGGAGATGCTCCGAGGGCGAGATCGACATCGTGGCGCTCGACGGCGACACTCTGGTGATCGCCGAGGTCAAGACGCGGAAGAACCTGGCCTATGGGCACCCTTTCGAAGCGGTCGGCGCTGCCAAGCTCGCTAGGCTCCATCGCCTGGCTTTGTCCTGGTGCCGTGATCACGAGCTGCGCGTCCTGCGCCGCCGGGTGGATGTGGTGGGAATCATCGACGACGGCGTGGGCGAGCCACAGCTCGAACACCTCAAGGGTGTGGGCTAGATGGGCGTGGGCCGAAGCTACTCCGTTGCGCTGCTTGGCCTGAACGGTTACATCGTGGAGGTCGAGGCAGATATCGGCCAAACCCTCCCCAATTTCGTGATCCTGGGTCTGCCGGATGCCTCCTTGAACGAAGCCAAGGAGCGCATTCGTTCCGCGGCACAGAACTCAGGCATCCCGCTGAGTCGTCGAAAGATCACCGCGAACCTGATTCCGGCCTCACTGCCGAAGCGCGGCTCGGGATTCGACCTCGCGATCACCATGGCAGTATTGCGCGCTGCCGGTGATATCCGTTCTACGGAAGGTACTGTCTTCATCTCCGAGTTGGGATTGGATGGCAGGTTGAGGCCGGTTCGCGGCATCTTGCCGGCGGTCATGGCAGCTGTTCAGGCAGGTCATCAGGAGATCGTGGTGGCGCACGCAAACGTCGCCGAGGCGGAGTTGGTTCCGGGCGCGGTGGTCCGCGGCTATAAGACCTTAGCCCGCCTTGCGTTTGATTTCGGGGCCAATCCGCAGGACCTGGCCCTGGATTACGATCCGGCCGGTGGTGACGTTGCAGGAGACCACGACGTCGGGGCCGCGGTTGTTCCGGATCTTTGTGATGTCTCGGGGCAAGGCGATGCCCGCCGCGCCTTGGAGGTTGCGGCAGCCGGCGCACATCATGTGCTGCTTTGCGGGCCGCCCGGTGCGGGCAAGACGATGCTTGCCGAGCGGCTCCCGGGGCTCTTGCCGGATTTGGGGGACCAGGAAGCCATGGAGGTCACGGCGATCCACTCGCTTTCGGCTGTCCAAGTTGATTCGGTACGGCTGTTGCGTCGCCCGCCCTTTGAGAACCCACATCACAGCGCCACAGCCGCAGCAATCATCGGCGGTGGTTCCGGCTTGCCGCGGCCGGGGGCGGCATCACGGGCGCATCGTGGCGTTCTGTTCCTGGACGAGGCCCCCGAGTACGAACGCCGGGTCCTGGACGCCCTGCGGCAACCTCTGGAGAGCGGCGAGCTGGTCATCCATCGCTCCGCCGGCACAGCCGCATATCCGGCCCGCTTCCAGCTGGTCCTCGCGGCGAACCCTTGCCCTTGCGGGAAGGCCACTGGGAAGGGAGTCGATTGCACCTGCACCCCGGTGATGCGGCGCCGCTACTTCGGGCGCATGTCCGGGCCGTTGCTGGACAGAGTGGACATCCAGCTCCAGGTGGAGCGTGTATCCCTCGCGGACTTCGGGCAATCCGGAGCAGAGGAGGACACGGCCACGGTCGCCGGGAGGGTCCATGCCGCCCGGTCGCGGCAACGTGAGCGGCTCGGGAGTTTCGGGATGGAAACCAACTCGCAGGTTCCCGGGCGGGTACTGCGCGGCGAACTGCGACTCCCTTCCGCGACCACGAAGATCCTGGATACTTCCCTGGAACGTGGAATCCTCACGGCCAGAGGTTACGACCGCGTCCTGCGTCTCGCGTGGACCCTTGCTGATCTGGGCCACAGGGACCAACCCCACAGCGACGATATCGGACAGGCCCTCGGCTTGCGGCAGGCGGTTGCGGCCGCATGAAAGGACACGCCATGACTGAACACGGCCAGCGGCTCACCTCGGACGCTCCGGACCGGAGCAGGGAGCGACTCGCCCGGGCAGCGCTATCACGGCTGATGGAACCGCAAGATGCGGCCGGGCTCGCGCTCGTGCAGGCCGCAGGGGCCGTTGACGGTCTCAGAATAGCTACCGGCGAACTCGCTCCCGGGCACGGGCTTGAGCAGGAAGTGGCTTCCTTGTTGGTGGACAATGGGGTTTCTTCTGCCGGGGCTGGTTTGGCTGCTGCATTGAGAAGGTGGGCGCCACGGATCCCGGACCTTGCCCCGGAACGGGATGTTGCCACCATGCAACGCCTGGGTGGTCGCATGATCATCCCTGGGGACCCGCTGTGGCCTGCGCAGTTGGCAGACCTGGGCCTTCATGAGCCGTTGTGTTTGTGGTGGCGGGGACACGAATTGGAGTTCCCACCCATCCGGCGGGTTGTGGCCCTCGTAGGCTCACGGGACAGTACAAGCTATGGGGCCTCAGTAACGGGTGATTTCGCCTATGGGCTGGGTCAGCGCGGCTGCACCGTCGTGTCTGGAGGGGCTTACGGTATCGACGCCCATGCGCACCGTGGGGCTTTGGCCGGGGGCACCAGCGACATGCCGACCATCGCGGTGATGGCCGGGGGCGCGGACCGATACTATCCGTCCGGAAACGAGGATTTGCTGCGTGCCGTGGCAAACCAAGGTGCGCTCATTTCCGAAGTTCCCCCGGGCTCGGCGCCCACCCGCTACCGGTTCCTCCAGCGGAACAGGATTATCGCCGCCTTGGCAGCCGTGACCGTGGTGGTGGAAGCTCGATGGCGCTCGGGAGCCTTGAATACAGCCCATCATGCCGAATCCATCGGCAGGGCGGTCGCCGCGGTCCCGGGGTCCATCCACAGCGCCAACTCTGGGGGCTGCCATCGGCTCCTCCGGGATGGCGGAGCTGTTTGCGTCACGGACGTCGGAGAGATCGCTGAACTGGCAGGGTCGAGCGGTGAGGGGCTCGTCGGGGACAAGGAAACGGCAGCCTCCGACCACGACGGGCTCACCCTCGAGGACCTCATCCTGCTCGACTCCCTGCCCGTCCGTTCTACGAGCTCGGTGGAGAAGCTCGCGGTCGTTGCGGGACTCAGCCCCGAGTCCGTCAGGGCAGGTCTTGGGCGCCTCGGCTTGTTGGGCTTGGCGGTATCAGTGAGTGGCGCGTGGAAAAGGTCCGGAAAGAGATATTGAGGGGGGTGCGGTGCGGGCCTGACGGGATCACACGAGCCCGGACCTTGGCTGGCTCCCGCACGGAACGTGGCGATGCCAGCCACCGGGCCCCGCGGCTGGCACAGTGGAAGGGTGCAAGAGAATCCGCTCCCCGAAGCACTCGCCGGGTCCGTTCAGGGCTTCCGGCGTTACCTCGAAAGCGAACGGGCCAGGTCCGCCCACACGGTGAGGGCGTACATCGGCGACGTCGAGAACCTACTGCGCTTCGCTGCCGTGGAGGGCGTGGGGGAGCTCGCAGACCTGGAACTCGGCACCCTTCGACGTTGGCTGGGGGCACAAAGCGAATCCGGCCGGTCCAGGGCAACACTCGCCCGGCATGCCGCGACGGCCCGCGCATTCACCGCCTGGGCCCTGCGGGAAGAACTCATCGCGTCGGACCCTGCCATTCGCCTCCAAGCCCCCAAACGGGACCATACACTCCCCGGAGTCCTTCACCAGCAGCAAGTCTCCAGGATCTTCGAAAACCTGTCAGAGGCAGCCGCGGAGGGCTCTCCGATGCCGTTGAGAAACCGCGCCGTCGTCGAATTGCTCTACGCCACAGGGATCCGCGTCGGCGAGCTCGTCGGCCTGGACATCGATGATCTCGATCCGGACCGCCGGACTCTTCGCGTGCTCGGCAAAGGCAACAAGGAACGGACGGTGCCCTATGGGGTCCCGGCTGCGCTCGCCGTCGACGACTGGCTCCGCCGCGGACGTCCACGGCTCGCAAACGAGCGCAGCGGGCCGGCACTCTTCCTTAGTTCAAGGGGCAACCGCATCGATCAGCGCCAGGCCCGCAGCGTCGTCAACGACCTCCTGGCAGCCTTGGGGGATACCGCGGCAACCGGCCCCCACGCCCTGCGTCACACCGCCGCCACCCATTTGCTCGACGGCGGCGCGGACTTGCGTGCCGTGCAGGAAATCCTGGGACACAGCAGCCTCGCAACAACCCAGATCTACACCCATGTGTCGGTGGACCGGCTCCGCAAGAGCTATCAACAAGCCCACCCCCGTGCTTAAGGACCAGAAACCGTGCCACACTTCGAACAGTCCCAGAGGAGGAAAACCGCCCGTCCGTGAATCGCACTGGCGTAATTCGGGTCGGTACGGCAAAATGAAAGCACTGCGGGGGAACTTTCAACCAAAACTTGAATGTTCTTCCGCTGCGGAAAAAATCATAGATAGGTAGGAAAACCGGAACAGCGCGGCACCCGCGCAGCACATTTTCATCCAGGCAGAGGTCGTTGGGGAAGACGTACCTACAGCTATGGAGGATGGAATGTCTGTTGCAATAACCCGCGGTGTCTTGTTTGTGCATTCGGCCCCTACCGCGTTGTGCCCTCACGTTGAGTGGGCCATCGGATCGGTCGTTGACAAGCGGACCGATCTTGAGTGGACCCCTCAGCCGGCCGCGCCCGGAATGTTCCGCGCCGAGCTCTCCTGGGCAGGAGTCCCTGGAACGGGTGCCCAATTGGCTTCGGCACTGCGAGGATGGGCGCACCTTCGCTACGAAGTCACCGAGGAGCCCAGCCAAGGCGTCGACGGCGCGCGTTGGTCGCACACACCGGAGCTGGGTATTTTCCATGCCGTCACCGATGTCCACGGCAACATCATGGTGACTGAGGACCGCATCCGCTACGCCTACGAGTCGGGGGCGGGAGATCCTGCCGCCGTCTACCACGAGCTTTCCTTGGCGCTCGGTGAGGCCTGGGACGAAGAGCTCGAGCCCTTCCGCCATGCCGCTGAAGGCGCCCCTGTGCGCTGGCTCCACCAGGTCGGTTAGGCAACACCAGGTCGGTTAGGCAACACCAGGTCGGTTAGGCAACACCAGGTCGGTTAGGGAACGCCAGGTCGGTTAGGGAACAAAGTTCCCAAAATAGCTTTTCCATAGCAAAGAGGAGGGCCCCACCACGGTGGGGCCCTCCTCTTGTGCCTTGCTTTGTTCGTCGAAGCTCCGGCGACTGTCAGACGTTGCGGATGGCGATGACGGCGTTGTGGCCGCCGAAACCGAAGGAGTTGCTCAAAGCGACAATGTCACCGGCAGGCAATGTGCGTGCCGAAGTGACGACGTCGAGCGGGATCTCCGGATCCTGGTTCTCAAGGTTGATGGTCAACGGAGCCTGGCGTTCGTAGACGGCGAGGACCGTCAGCACCGCTTCTACGGCCCCTGAAGCGCCCAACAGGTGGCCCATCTGCGACTTGGTGGCGGAGACCGCCACATTGTCGACGTGGGCGCCCAGTGCCGCGCGGAGCGCCGTGTACTCGGGCTTGTCACCAACAGGCGTCGAGGTGGCGTGGGCGTTGACGTGCACGACGTCCTCAGCTTGGATGCGGCCATCGAACATGGCAGCCTTCAAAGCGCGGGTAGCGCCCAAGCCTTCCGGGTCCGGTGCCGTGATGTGGTAGGCGTCAGCCGTGACTGAAGTGCCGGCGAGCTCAGCGTAGATGCGTGCGCCGCGGGCGATCGCGTGCTCCTCGGCTTCCAGGACCAGGGCGCCGGCGCCTTCACCCATGACAAAGCCGTCGCGGTCGCGGTCGTATGGCCGCGAAGCGTGCTCGGGATCGTCATTGCGGCGCGAGAGGGCCTGCATCGAAGAAAACGCGGCGAGCGGCATCGGGTGGATGGCGGCTTCGGCGCCGCCGCAGACGACGACGTCGGCCTTGCCGGAGCGGATGAGATCCAGGCCGAGGTGCAAGGCTTCGGTGCCGGAAGCGCAGGCAGAAACCGGGGTGTGCGCACCGGCGCGGGCACCAAGGTCAAGGCTGACCGCGGCGGCGACGCCGTTCGGCATGAGCATGGGAACCGTCATGGGCAGAACCCGGCGGGGGCCCTTTTCCCTCAGCGTGTCCCAAGCGTCCAGGAGCGTCCAGACGCCACCGATACCCGTGGCGAAAGCCACGGCAAGGCGATCGTGGTCGATTTCGGTGATACCGGAATCAGCCCAGGCCTCGCGGGCGGCGATGACACCGAATTGCGTGGACGGGTCCATGCGCTTGGCTTCTACGCGGCTCAGAACCTCGAGGGCCGGCGTCGAGCACCGGGCGGCAAAGTGGACCGGAAGGTCATACTTGGCAACCCACTCGTCCTCGAGTGTGTGGGCACCGGAGACCCCTTTGAGCGCGTTCTTCCACATCGTGGGGACGTCGCCGCCGATGGGCGTTGTGGCGCCCAGACCGGTTATGACTACTTTGCGTGCCATGCGATCACTCTCTGTCGGATCAGCCAACCCACGTGCTGTTCTCACTGGGGAGGCAGGAAAAAACTTTGGGAGATAAAGCAGCTGTGCCGGGCTTCGGATGCAACAGGGCGCACCCGAAGTCCGGCACAGTTGAGGCCAGGCTAGGCCTGTGCGTTCGAGATGAAGTTGACGGCGTCGCCGACGGTCTTGAGGTTCTTGACCTCTTCGTCCGGGATGCGCACGCCGAACTTCTCTTCGGCGTTGACGACGATGGTCATCATGGAGATGGAGTCGATGTCGAGGTCCTCGGTGAAGGACTTGTCCAGCTCCACGGCTTCGGTGGCGAGGCCGGTCTCTTCGTTCACGATTTCAGCCAGGCCGGCCAGGATTTCTTCGTTGCTAGCCATTGTTGGCTCCTTTTCTTGTTGTGCCGGCTATTGCCGGAATGGGGGCAAACCGCGGTTACGGCTTGGGTTTCAAAGCGCTATTCAATTGGAAGGCAGGTGCGGTCCGAAACTACGGAAGAACGATTACCTGGGCACCAAACACAAGACCGGCACCGAAGCCGATCTGCAAGGCGAGGCCGCCGCTGAGCGCCGGGTTCTCCTTGAGGAGTCGGTGCGTGGCCAGCGGAATGGAGGCGGCAGAAGTATTTCCCGCATCGGCGATGTCCCGTGCAACCACCACAGTCTCGGGAAGTTTGAGCTTCTTGACCATCTCATCGATGATCCGCATGTTCGCCTGGTGCGGGACAAACGCCGCCAGATCCGAGGCTTCAATGCCTGCGGCGTCGAGGGCTTGCTGGGCAACCTTCGCCATTTCCCAGACGGCCCAGCGGAAGACCGTCTGGCCGTCCTGGCGGAGCGTCGGCCAGACATCCTGCGCCGCGGAAATAATGGCCTGATCGTCGGATTCATCCGAGTGGCGGGCAGTCTCGCCAAGGTTGCGGACTTCGTCGAGGGAATGCGTCATGCCGATCGCGTTCCACTTGCTGCCATCGGATCCCCAGACGGACGGGGCAATGCCGGGCGTGTCGGACGGGCCGATGATCACGGCGCCCGCACCGTCGCCGAGAAGGAAGGAAATGGTTCGCTCATGGTTGTCGATGACGTCCGAGAGCTTCTCGGCGCCGACCACCAGGACGTATTCAGCCGCGCCCGATCGGACCAAGGCGTCGCCCTGGGCGATGCCATAGCAGTAGCCTGCACATGCCGCGGAGATGTCGAAGGCCGGTGCAGGGGTGGCGCCCAAACGGTCGGTGAGGGCGGCGGCGGCGGACGGCGTGGCATACGGGTGCGTGACGGTGGAGACGATGACGGCACCCAGCTGGGAAGCCTCAATGCCGGCCTGCTTGAGTGCCTCGCGGGCAGCGCCTTCGGCCATGTCGATAACGCTGACATCGGCCGCAGCGCGGTGGCGGGTCACGATGCCTGTGCGCTGGCGGATCCATTCGTCCGAGGAATCGATCCACTGGCAAACGTCGTCGTTGGTGACGATGATGTCAGGGCGGTATGCCCCGATGCCGATAACGCGTGAGTATGCGTTCGTCGGCGCTTGCTTGAGTACGGGGGCGCTCATGCGTCTCCCTCCAATTCCGCGAAGAGTGCAAGTGCGGCGGACAAGTCTTCCGGCGTCTTGACGGCAACGGTTTTCACGCCGGGCATGCCGCGCTTGGCGAGGCCGGCCAGGGTGCCGGCAGGTGCCAGTTCGATGAGTCCGGTGACTCCGCGCTGGACCAGGTTCTCCATGCAGAGATCCCAGCGCACCGGGCGCGAGACCTGGGCGATCAGGCTTTCGACGGCGGCGCCGCCGTCCGTTACTTCCTGGCCATCGAAGTTCGAGAGCAAGGGAACCGTGGGAGCCTGCGGCTTGAGCGACGGCCGCAGTGCTTCAAGCGCGCTCACGGCCGGGGCCATGTGGGAGGTGTGGAATGCTCCGGCGACCTTCAGCGGGATGACCCTGGCCTTGGCGGGCGGGTTGTCAGCCAGCGCCTGGAGCTGTTCGAACGTGCCCGCGGCAACCGTCTGGCCCGCGCCGTTGACGTTCGCGGGAGTTGCGCCCGCTGCCTCGATAGCGGACAGCACCTCGGCCGGATCGCCGCCGACGACGGCACTCATTCCGGTGGGGGTGACGGCGGCGGCAGCGGCCATGTTGTTGGCACGCTCGCGGACAAACGTCATGGCTTCTTCCTCGCTCAGGACACCCGCAAGCGCCGAGGCCGTGATCTCCCCGACCGAGTGGCCGGCAAGGACGATCGGAAGGGTACTGAGTTCGACGTCGAACAGCGATTTCGCTGCCACGAGCCCTGCGGCAACAATCAGGGGCTGCGCGACGGCGGTGTCCTTGATGGTTTCTTCATCGGAGGTGGTGCCGTGGGCCTTGAGGTCGATGCCTGCGATTTCGCTCAGGGAGGCCAAATGGCCTTCTACGGAAGGGAGCTCCAGCCAGGGGGCCAAAAATCCAGGGGTCTGGGAGCCCTGTCCAGGGCAGACGATTGCAAGCACGTAACCAGCTTTCCAAATTGCCGCGTGAACTACTGGTGTTTGCGTACACCAAGCTCACTGGGTCAGTTTGTAGGAAGTCTACAACGGTTCAACCCGCGGATCGGGTACCGTGACGCTCCGACGTCGCCTTTGGCTGGGCCGAAAGCCTGCCCACAACCAACGCGGTTTGGAGCACGAAAGCCTCCCGGGGGAGGAGGGGATCCCACCCTGTGACGTCGCAGACGCGCTTGAGACGATACCGCACCGTGTTTGCGTGGACGAACAGCTCGCGGGCGGTTGCTTCGAGGGAATGGCCCAGTTCCAAGTAGGTTCCGAGGGTTTCAACAAGGCCGTTGGATGCGGCCAGCAGCGGCCGGTAAATGTTCTTGATCAGGGAACGGCGGGCGGCGTCGTCGCCTGAGACTACGCGCTCCGGGAGGAGGTCGTCAGCGGCTACCGGTCGCGGAGCCGAAGGCCAGGCCTTGGCAGCTGTGAGCCCTGCAAAGGCTGCCTGTGCGGAGCTGCTTGCCTCCAACAGTGACCCGGCCTCGGGTCCATAGACCACCGCGCCGGGGGCGAACAGCTCGCTCAGTTTCAGATACGCGGTGTCGCGGTCTTGGACGCCACCGAGGATCAGGATGAGGCGATCGCCCTGGATGCCGACGAGGGCGTCCTCGGCGTAGCGTCCGGCGGTCCGGCGCAACTCGCTCACGTAGCTTGCGCTTGGTTCCGACGGCGAGTTGCCCACCATCACCGTGAAGCGCTCCTGGGCCTTCCAGCCGAGGGCCGCGATGCGGGAACGAAGGGCGTCGGTGTTCTCGCCACGGAGGATGGCGTCCACGATCAAGGCTTCGAGCCTGGTGTCCCAGGAACCGCGGGATTCGGCGGCGCGGGCATAGACATCGGCTGCGGCGAATGCCACTTCCCGCGAGTAGCGCAGGACCGCTTCGCGCAAAGAGGGCTGGTCGGCTTCGGGTGCGATGACGGGGACCTGGTCCTCCACCACCTCGACGACGATCCGGATCAGCTGGAGGGCCTTTTGCAGGCTGATGGAGCGGGTCAGTTCGGTCGGAGCATTCCCGAAGACGTCCGTCAGGATCCACGACGGCGAGCTCGGCCTCTCGTACCACGTCACGAAAGCCGCGATTCCGTTTTGGGCAACCAGGCCCAATGCTGAGCGTTCATCGGAGCTCAGCCGGCTGTACCACGGCAACGATTTCTCAAGCTTGCGCATGGTGGTGGTGGACAGTTGCCCCACATTGGCACGGAGCCGCTTGAGGGTCTCCGCCTTTTCGGGAGATAACGTGCGCGCGGCCGCTTTGCGTTTCGCGGGGGTTTGATTCGGCTCTGCCATGCCTTGAGCATACGGCGCATCATCCACAAGCTCCATTTGTGCGAAGGCTACAACTGCGATTGGTGCACGTCACGTGACTGTCCGCGTCGAGTGGTGCTGAGCGGCGATTGTTACTGCCCGGATGTTAAAGCCCGGGTGTTAAAGCCCGACGGCGGCCCGCACCTTTCGGTGTGGACCGCCGTCGAGATGTTGCTTGCTTCTCTGGAGGCTTAGCTTTCGCCGCCCGCCCCTCCGGTGGTGCCGGCGTTGACGTCGAGGAGGCTGTACTTCTCGATTGCCTGGGCAGGCGCCTGCACGTCAACTTCGCCTCGGCGGGCGAGGAGTTGGAGGGCTTTGACGACGATGGAGTGGGTGTCGTTCTTGAAGAAGCGGCGTGCGGCTTGGCGGGTGTCGGAGAATCCGAAGCCGTCGGCGCCGAGGGAGGCGAATTCGTTGGGGATGAATTGGCGGATCTGGTCCGGGACGGCCTTCATGTAGTCGGTGACGGCGATGACCGGTCCGGTGGCGCCGGCGAGTTGCTGGGCGACGAACGGGGTGCGGGGTTCTTCGCCGGGGTTCAGGAAGGCGTGTTCTTCGGCGGCGAGTCCGTCGCGTCGGAGTTCGTTCCA
>NZ_JBFTOG010000016.1:0-90810 GCF_056397865.1 Arthrobacter sp. 05L417 | reverse complement strand
CGCGGAAGGAGAACACGTCGATGCCGGTGGAGACCTGGTCCGAGTACTCGCCCTTGAGCAGGGTCGGGATCCCGCAGGCGAACTCGATGACCTCCAGGCCGCGGCCGATCTCGCCCTTCGCGTCGGAGATGACCTTGCCGTGCTCCGCCGTGACCAGGGCCGCGAGTTCGTCCACGTGGGAGGCGACGAGCTCGCGGAACTTGAACAGCACCGCGGTGCGCTTGGCCAGGGAGAAATCGCCCCACTTCGCGGCCGCGGCCTTCGCCGCGGCGACCGTGGCGTCCAGGTCCGCCCGGTTCGCGAGCCGCAGCTGGGCGGACACGGCACCGGTGGCCGGGTTGTACACCGGCTGGCTCCGGTCACCTGCGCCGGGGGTCTCAACACCGTTGATGAAATGCTTGATGGTTGTCAGGGTGGTCGTCGTCGACATGTGCGGACTTCCTTGTCTGTGGCTTGAAGAGGTCTGTGGCTTTGAAGAGAGCTTGGGGTTTAGCCGAGCAGCTTGCGCTGGCGATTCTTGTGGTCGGTGTAGATCTGGTAGGCCTGCTGGGTGGATTCGAGTTCGGAGACCTGCGAAACGGGAACGTCCCACCAGGATTCGGAGCTTGGCGCGTCCAGCAAGGGGTCCGATTCGACGTGGATGACGATCGGTCCGGTCTCTTCCGGGGCGGCTTTCGCGTCGCGGATGGCCTGTTCCAGTTCGGCAATGACTTTCTCGCCCGGTTCGATCCGGATGACTTTCGCACCGAGGGACTCGGCGTTGAGGGCCAGGTCGATGGGCAGGTTCTCGCCGGCGTCGAAGGAGTGCTGTTCCTTGTCCAGGACCCTGTACTGGGTGCCGAAGCGCTGCGAGCCCAGCGACTCGGAGAGCGAGCCGATCGAGGCGTAGCCGTGGTTCTGGATCAGGACCACGATCAGTTTGATGCGTTCGGCGACGGCGGTGACCAATTCGGTGTGCATCATCAGGTAGGAGCCGTCCCCCACCATGACCACGACGTCGCGGTCCTTGCCGCCCGAAGCAGCCTCGGCCAACGCGGCGCGCTTGACGCCCAGGCCACCGGGGATCTCGTAACCCATGCACGAGTAGGCATATTCCACGTGGTAGCCGAAGGGGTCCCGGACGCGCCACATCTTGTGCAGGTCACCCGGCAGGGAACCGGCGGCGCAAATGACGACGTCCTGCTCGTCCATGGCCCGGTTGGTGGCTCCGATGATCTCGTTCTGCGCCGGAAGCGGCGTGTGCCGGGTGTCGAAGGCCTCATCCACGATCCCGTCCCAGCGCTTCTTCTCGGCCGCGATCTTCTGCTCGAGATCGCCGCCGACACGGTAGCCGCCGAGGGCTGCGTTGAGCTTGACGAGGGCCTTGCGGGCATCGGCGACGATCGGCAGCACGGTGCCGTGCTTGTACGCGTCAATCGCGGCCACGTTGATGTTCACGAACTTCACGTCGGGGTTCTGGAAAGCAGTGCGCGACGCCGTCGTGAAGTCCTCGTATCGGGTACCGATGCCGATGATCAAGTCAGCTTCGGCAGCGATGGCGTTCGCCGCCGTCGTGCCCGTGGAGCCGATGGCTCCGAGCGAGAACTGGTGGTCCCACGGGAGCACGCCGACGCCGGCCTGGGTGTTGCCCACCGGGATGCCGGTCAGTTCGGCGAACTTGGCGAGTTCCTCGTTGGCGAAGGCGTAAAGGACGCCGCCACCGGCGATGATGAGCGGCCGTTTGGCGGCACGGATGGCCTCGGCGGCGCGGCGGATGTCGTCGTCGTCGGCTTCGGGGCGGCGGATCCGCCATTCACGCTCGGCAAGGAACTCCTCCGGGACATCCAAGGCTTCGGCCTGGACGTCCTGCGGCAGCGAAATGGTCACCGCGCCGGTCTCGGCCGGGTCCGTCAGGACGCGCAGGCCGTGATGGAACGCCGAGAACAACTGCTCGGGCCGGGACACCCGGTCGAAGAACTTGGACAGCGGACGGAAGGCGTCGTTGACCGTGATGTCGTAGGCGTAGGGCAGCTCGAGCTGCTGCAGCACCGGGTCCGCGGCCCGGGTGGCGAAGGTGTCGGACGGCAGCAGCAGCACCGGCAGCCGGTTGGTGGTGGCCAGCGCCGCACCGGTCAGCAGGTTCGAGGAACCCGGGCCGATCGAGGTGCTGATCGCGAACGTCTGGCGGCGGCGGGTGTGCCGGGCGTAGCCGACAGCCTGGTGCGCCTGGGCCTGCTCGTTGCGGCCCTGGTAATACGGCATGATGCTCGGATCGAGCTGCTGGTACTGCTTGAGGGCCTGGCCCACACCGGCAACGTTGCCGTGTCCGAAGATCCCGAAGGTGCCCGGGATCAGGCGTTCCCGGTACTCGCTCCCGCCGACGGTGTCCACCGTGTACTGCTTGGACAGGAACTCGACAACCGCCTGGGCGACCGTCATTCTGCGCGTTGACATTACTCTTACTCCGATACTTTCGCAGGTGTCTTCAGCAGCTCTGGCGTCTTCAAGAGCGAGGCGGCGGTTGCAACGGCCCCGGCCACGTCGCCGTCGGCGGGATACAAAAGGGTCCGTCCCACAGTCAATCCCTGGACCCCCGGCAGGGCAAGGGCGGCCTGCCAGCTCGCGAAGACCTCGTCCTGGCCCGCGTCCGGATCCCCGCCCAACAGGACTGTGGGAAGCGTGGTGGCCGCCATGACGCGCTCCATCTCCGCCACCACCGGCAGCTTCATCCAGGTGTAGGCGCTCGTGGAACCCAGGCCTTCGGCAATCGCGATCGACTTGATCACGGCATCCGGGGAAAGTTCGTTGCGGACCCTGCCGTTCGCCTCGCGGACAGACAGGAAAGGCTCCACCATGGCGATCAGCTTGCGCGCCGCGAGGGAGTCCACCGCCTTGGCCGTGGCTTCCAGGATGTTGGCGGTGTCCGGGTCCCCGAGGCAGATCCGGGTGAGCATCTTTCCGCCGTCGGCGCCCAGGGCGTCCAGGGCGGCTGCGGTGTGACCCGTGAAACGGTCGTCGATCTCGTTGACCAGCCCCGCGAGGCCGCCGCGGTTCATCGAACCGAAGACGAGCTTGCCTTCCAGCGCACCGAGCAGGAGCAGGTCGTCCATGATGTCCGGGCTCGCGAGCACGCCGTCGACGGCGGGGTTCGCCAAAGCGATCTGCAAACGGTCCAACAGGGTCCGGCGGTCAGCCATCGCTGTCGGGTCCGAACCGACGCTCAGGGCGCCGCGAGCCGGGTGGTCGGCCGCGACGATGAAGTTCTGGGAGCCGTACTTGAGCCCCGGGTGGCGGCGACGTGCGGCGGCGGCGCGGGCAACGGCGTCGGGATCTTCCAGCCGGATCGCACTCAAGTGCTCGTAACGGCGGGGGTCATCATTGAAGCTCAACGTGTTGCTCCTTCGGAAACTGCTGCGTGGGAAGCTGCTGCGTCGGTGCCGGCGGCGCCGGCCGGCGTCAGGCGGCCGCGTTCGGCGAGCAACGAGGTGACTTCCTCCGGCGTCGGCATCGCGTCGGCACACGAGAGGCGGGAGGCGACGATCGCGCCCGCGGCGTTCGCGTAGTCCAGGACCTGGGCCAAAGGCCAGCCGGACAGCAGGCCGTGGCAGAAGGCGCCGCCGAAAGAGTCGCCCGCGCCCAGGCCGTTGACGGTCTCCACCGGGACCGGCGCAGAGACAACGCGTTCCGTGCGGGTCTTGGCCATGACGCCTTCGGGGCCGAGCTTGACGACGGCGATCTCGACGCCGGCCGCCAGGAGGCGATCGGCCTGCTCGTCCGGGGTTCCTTCACCCACGGCGACGGCACATTCCTTGTCATTGCCGATGGCCACCGTGACGTGCGGCAGGATCTTGGCGACCTCTGCCCGGGCCTCGTCCTCGGACGCCCAGAACATCGGCCGGTAGTCCAGGTCCAGGATGGTGTACTGGCCCTCTTTGAGTCCGGTGCGGGGGCGGGCTTCGTGGGCCGCGAGGTGGGCCGAACGGCTCGGTTCCTGGCAGAGGCCGGTCACGGTGGACCAGAAGATGCCTGCGTTCTTGATGGCTTCGAGGTCGAGTTCCTCGGCCTTGATTTGCAGGTCCGGCGCGGTGGGGAACCGTCCGTAGAAGTAGAGCGGGAAGTCGTGCGGGGGCTGGATCGCGCAGAACGTGGCCGGTGTCTGAAGGCCCGGCACGGGGGTGACGAATCCGTCGTCGACCTTGAACTTGCGCAGCTCGCGGTGCAGGTAGATGCCGAACGGGTCATCGCCCGTCCGCGTAATCACGCCGGAGCGGCGTCCGTGGCGGGCGGCGGCAACAGCCACATTCGACGGCGAGCCGCCAAGGTACTTGCCGAAGGACTGCACGTCCTCCAGTCCCACACCGATGTCGTTCGGGTAGATATCAACGCTGATGCGCCCGATGGTGAGCAGTTCGTGGGTCACGGTGATCGCGGACCTTTCTGTAGTGAACTCTTCTTGCGGGACGGTGAGAGCTCCGGTGCTTTTGCCGGCCCGCAGTGAGCGGGGCCACAACCACTACTTTGCACCAGAATTCATGTCCTGTCAAAGGTTTGTACTGACATATTTACAACGAAACGTAACGGCCTAAACTACGCGGTGATTCGGGTGTGAATCCGCTCCAAAACGCCGGAGTTACCGTGCAGGAACGGCAAGCTCGCCAGTGACATACTGGGCGCGGCCAAAGCCGAACGACCAGTCATCGGCAGTGTTTTCGACGTACCCCAGGAAGACGTCCTCGCCGGCGACACCAATCTCGCCGAGCCGGGCGGCGACCGCGGCGAACAAGGACTGCTTGGCTTCGCGACTCCGACCACCCTGGGTGAATATCTGGATCATGACCACACCGGAACTTCGCTCGAAACCCAGGCCGGCATCCTGGGCAACAATCTGGCCCCGGGGATGCTCGGTGATGATGTGGAAGTAGTCGCGCTCGGGGATCCCGTACTCGGCGAGGATGGCGTCGTGGATTCGCTGGCTGAGTTCACCGAGCTGCTCCGGCGTGCGGCCTTCGTTGACATCAATGCGGACGAGGGGCATCTGCTCTCCTTCGATAGTTTGTCCTGACATACTAACAAACTCTCGAATCGCGCCACAAGCTCTCGCCACCGTGGCGCCCCTCCCTCAGCGACGCTCGCTCACCTATGGGGCCTTAACGGCAAGCGCTCGCTCGGATATATGGCGCCCGAACGGCAAGCGCTCGCTCACTAGATGTGAGCGAGCGCCGGTCCTTGCAACGTTCGCCGGGCTGTCCAACCGTTAAACAAAACGACGGCGCCCGTCACCTTCACAGAGAAGGTGACGGGCGCTGCCTATCCGAAGACGCTTTGGAACGGTCAGCGGCTCCTTCCCGAGTCGGGGTTTCCGCTGCTGACGATCAAGGGAACTACGATAAAGACGTATCCAACCGACACTATGACAAGCCCCGCAACGGCACCCGGGATCGACTGCACGGCAGGCAACCAAGGAAGGAAGATGCAAGCAGCCATAAGAACCCAGAAAATCAAACCGGTCCACCCCGTGGCGAGAGTGGCTTGGTAATCTTTCTTTTGCATGGAGGCCTCCTACCTGCAGTTTGGGCCGTTGTAGATGACCGGCCATACAACCTGCATGCCAGTTCCCACATATTGAATACCCAAGCACCGCCCCGTGTCACGAGCGTGCACGGATGTATTCCAAATCGCCAGCCCATATGTCAGGCACGCAACACCCAGCCACGGCATCGCGAGGGCGCACATCGCACCAAACGCTCCTGCGTTGCCGCCTCCGACGTTGGCAACAGTACTTGTCTCATTCTTATTCAGTTGCTGGGTGCACAGCGCCCAATCGCAACTAAGCGCCGGATTTGCCACTACCGGATACGACGCAGCCCGGAGCTCAACGGTTTGAGTGAGGACGCTCAACGGTTTGAGTGAGGACGTTGCCTCTGATGCTGTAAAACGTCGGGAGTTGTTTACCGGTGGCGTCGACAGCCCAAGCAGGCGAAATCGTGTTCATCAACCTCCCGGATGCATCCTTCAAAAGGACTTGCCCAGTGGATCCTTTAGCCAGAGTCGCAGGGGCCCCATCAACGAAGAACTCGTACTCGAACGAGCCTTGAGAACCAGAACCGTGAATGATCGCGTAGGCTGCGAAACGCCCACCATCTGCGGAAGCCGCAAAATTCACGGCATTGCCGCTGGCACCATAAACTGCGCGCTTCTGGTTTCCCGCGAGCTTCCCTCTTGCCGCCCCATCAACAAATCGGAGCTCGATGCTGTGTCCCGAGGCCTTTGAAAGCGCACCGGTGTCGGTGAGCTCAGCCAGAAACCGAGTGCCGTCTGGCTCTGAGCTTGCGGCATGAACGGGTTGATCGACGGGCAACACGCGATCCAGCGCCTCTAGGGCAGTTTCGGCCCGTTGCTCGACGTTCGCTTCTTGAGCCGTCGCAGCCGTAGCCGCATTCGGTGTCAAAATCGCGACGGCAAGAAAACATCCAAGTGCCATTCTTAATAGGTTCCAAATCTTCACAGCGTTCCCCAATCTTTGATTCCAGAACAGGACTAGCCACTGCGTCGAGATGGGTCTCGCACATTCAGACCCGGAGCGCCCTCAGAGAGCCATACGACTGTTTTCGTCCCGTTCCCCTATGTATTTTGATCTACCAGGATCGGCGCCTCCTTGGTTGAGGCTAAGCCATCGTTTCTGCCGCTGGGTTGCAATGAAGACAAAATGAGTGTCCCTAAGCGACAAAATGAGTGCTCCAAAGCACCAAAATGAGTGTTTGATAGTCGCCTGGTGTGAGTTCTCGGGCGTCTCACGGCGATCTTCAGGTTCGGGCCTTAAACGGCCGCGAGGCGCTCCCGCCAGACGTGAGCGAGCGTTCGGCCAAAACCCGCCAGACGTGAGCGAGCGTTCGGCCAAAACCCGCCAGACGTGAGCGAGCGTTCGGCCAAAACCCGCCAGACGTGAGCGAGCGTTCGGCCAAAACCCGCCAGACGTGAGCGAGCGTGCAGTTAAACGACGGCGCCCGTCGCCTTCGCGTGGAAGGTGACGGGCGCCGTCGTCGTTCAATCGCGCGGAAACCCTGCGCGGGGTCCTACTACAGGGCTGCGAAGACCTCGCGGAGGAGCTTGGCGGTTTCGGACGGCGTCTTGCCGACCTTCACGCCTGCAGCTTCGAGAGCTTCCTTCTTGGCCTGGGCCGTACCCGCGGAGCCGGAGACGATGGCGCCTGCGTGGCCCATGGTCTTGCCCTCGGGGGCGGTGAAGCCTGCAACGTAGCCGACAACCGGCTTGGTGACGTTGGCCTTGATGAAGTCGGCTGCGCGCTCTTCAGCGTCGCCACCGATTTCGCCGATCATGACGATTGCCTTGGTCTCCGGGTCAGCCTCGAACGCGGCCAGGGCGTCGATGTGCGTGGTGCCGATGACGGGGTCGCCACCGATGCCGATCGCGGTGGAGAAACCGAGGTCGCGCAGTTCGTACATCATCTGGTAGGTCAAGGTACCGGACTTGGAGACCAAGCCGATGGGGCCCTTGCCCGTGATGTTTGCCGGGGTGATGCCAACCAGGGCTTCGCCCGGGGTGATGATGCCGGGGCAGTTCGGGCCGATGATGCGGGTGATCTGCTTGCCGTCAGCGTCCACCGTGGCCTGGGCGAGTGCCCAGAACTCGGCCGAGTCCTGAACCGGCACGCCTTCGGTGATGACAACAACCAGGCCGATGCCTGCTTCGATGGCTTCAACCACGGCGGACTTGGTGAATGCCGGCGGAACGAAGACGATTGAGACGTCGGCGCCGGTCTCCGCAATGGCTTCCTTGACGGTGCCGAAGACGGTGATTTCCTTGTCGCCGTGCAGCACCGTGGTGCCGGCTTTGCGGGCGTTGACGCCGCCGACGATGTTGGTGCCGGCCTTGAGCATCAGGGCGGTGTGCTTGGTGCCTTCGCCGCCGGTGATGCCCTGGACGATGACCTTGGAGTCCTTGTTGAGGTAGATAGACATAGTCTTGCGTCCCTTACTTCGCTGCGTTGGCGAGCTCGGCGGCCTTGTCGGCGCCCTCGTCCATGGTGGCTGCCAGGGTAACCAGCGGGTGGTTGGCCTCGGCCAGGATGCGGCGGCCCTCTTCGACATTGTTGCCATCGAGGCGGACAACCAGCGGCTTGTTGGCGTTGGAGCCAAGCTCGGCCAGTGCACCGACGATGCCCTTTGCCACAGCGTCACAGGCGGTGATGCCACCGAAGACGTTCACGAATACGCTCTTGACCTGCTCGTCACCGAGGATGACGTCCAGGCCGGCGGCCATGACCTCAGCGGAGGCTCCACCTCCGATGTCCAGGAAGTTGGCCGGCTTGACGTTGCCGTGGTTTTCGCCTGCGTAAGCGACGACGTCGAGGGTGGACATCACAAGACCGGCGCCGTTGCCGATGATGCCAACCGAGCCGTCAAGCTTCACGTAGTTGAGGTCCTGCGCCTTGGCCTTGGCCTCGAGCGGGTCAGCTGCGTCCTTGTCCTCAAGTTCAACGTGGTGAACGTGGCGGAAGCCGGCGTTCTCGTCCAGCGAGACCTTGCCGTCAAGGGCAACAATGTCGCCGGCGCCGGTCTTGACCAAGGGGTTGACCTCAACGAGGGTTGCGTCTTCCTTCTTGAAGACGTCCCAGAGCTTCAGGATGACGGAAGCAACCTTGCCACGCAGTTCCTCGGAGAAACCGGCTGCGGCGACGATTTCGTCGGCCTTGGCCTGGTCGATACCGACGGCGGGATCGATGGCGACCTTGGCGAGTGCCTCGGGGCGCTCTACAGCGAGCTGCTCGATTTCCATGCCGCCTTCAACCGAGCACATGGCCAGGTAGTTGCGGTTGGCTCGGTCCAGGAGGACGGAGAAGTAGTATTCCTCAGCAATGTCGGCGCCCTGGGCGATCATGACCTTGTTGACGGTGTGGCCCTTGATGTCCATGCCAAGGATGTTGGTGGCGTGCTCAAGCGCTTCGTCAGCGGACTTTGCGACCTTGACACCGCCAGCCTTGCCACGGCCACCGACCTTTACCTGCGCCTTGACGACGGTCACGCCGCCGATGTTCTCGGCAGCAGCCTTTGCTTCTTCAGGAGTGTGCGCCACGATGCCGGCGAGCACGGGTACACCGTGCGCTTCGAACATATCGCGCGCCTGATATTCAAACAGGTCCACGGTTTAGTGTCCTTCTACGTCGAAGTAGTTTCTGTACAGCCGGAAACCACGGTGACCGCGAAAACCGGCTGCGGATAGGTGCGCATCGAACGGCCGCCAAACAGCCGGTCACATTGCGCAAGTTCCTCTCGAACTTTAGCCCCCCGGGGAGGCCAGCCGGTTCTACAGTACCTGTTAAGTGAGTAAGCACACACTTCTATCGACCGTAGAAAAACCGCTATATGACGCGGTTTTCCGGCTTCAACAGCCGCTACGAATCCAGTTTGGTCAGCGGCGCGTAACGCAACAGCAGCCGTTTCTCGCCGACGTCGAACTTCACCTTCGCCACAGTCTTGTCTCCGGCGCCTTCGACGCCGATCACGGTGCCGTTGCCGAAGCTCGTGTGGTTCACTTTGTCCCCCACGACGACGGCGACCACTTCCTTTTGCGGCTGGACGCGGTTGCGTACGACGGCGGCCGGCACGTCGGCGTTGAAGCCCGCCGTAGCGCTGGCGGCAGCCCCGCGAGAGGTGCCGGCACCCCAGAAGGATCCGCCGTAGCGCCCGGAACCGATGGGGGCGTTCCCCCAGCCGCTCACTTGGCGGGAGGTGCCCTCGCGCTTCCACTCCACGAGACCGGTGGGGATCTCCTCGAGGAATTGGCTGGCGGGGTTGTACTGGCTCTGGCCCCACATGCTGCGCACTTCCGAGCGGGTCACGTAGAGGCGTTTCCGTGCACGGGTGAGGCCCACGTAGGCGAGGCGGCGCTCTTCTGCCAGTTCCTTGGGATCCGTCGCTGAACGCTGATGCGGGAACAGTCCGTGTTCCATGCCGGTCAGGAAGACCACGGGGAATTCCAGGCCCTTGGCCGTGTGGAGCGTCATGAGAGTGACCACGCCCATACGCTTGGCCTCCGCCACGGCGGCCGCAGCGTCCTCGGAGGATCCCTCCGGAGCGTCGGGGATCTGGTCGGCGTCGGCTACGAGGGAGACTTGCTCCAGGAACTCACCCAGCGAGCCTTCCGGGTTGTCGCGCTCGTATTCCCGGACCACTGCCACCAATTCGGCGAGGTTTTCCACGCGCGATTCGTCCTGCGGATCGGTGCTGGCGCGGAGCCCGGCAAGGTACCCCGTCTGTTCCAGGACAGCTTCCAAAGCTGCCGCGGCCCCGGACCCCGAGGCCACCTCGGCCAGGTCATCAAGGAGTTTCACGAAGCCCAGGACCGCGTTCACGGAGCGGGTGGCCATTCCGGGAGCCTGGTCTGCCTTGCGTGCCGCAGTCATGAACGACGTGCGTTCGCGTTCGGCGAGCGCCGCCACGGCACCTTCGGCACGATCGCCGATTCCCCGCTTGGGTTCGTTGAGGACGCGACGCAAGTTGACGTCGTCGTCCGGGTTCACCAGGACGCGAAGGTACGCGAGGGCGTCCTTGATTTCCTTGCGCTCGTAGAAGCGGGTGCCGCCCACCACTTTGTACGGCAGTCCGACTCGGACCAGGACGTCTTCGATGGAGCGGGACTGGGCGTTGGTGCGGTAGAAGATGGCGACGTCGCCGGGACGCAGGCCTTCCTCGTCCTGGAGCCGGTCGATTTCCTTGGCGATGAACTGGGCTTCGTCGTGTTCGTTCTCCCCCACGTAGCCGATGATCTTCTCGCCGTCGCCCTCGGCCGTCCAGAGTTTCTTGTCCGGACGGTTGGGGTTGCGCGAAATAACGGAGTTCGCCGCGCTCAGGATGTTCTGGGTGGAGCGGTAGTTCTGCTCCAACTTGATGGTGCGGGCTTCCGGGTAGTCCTTCTCGAATTCGACAATGTTGCGGATGTCCGCACCGCGGAACGCGTAGATGGATTGGTCGGAGTCGCCGACGACGGTCAGCTCGCTCGCCTGGGGACCCTCGCCGACGATTTCGCGGACCAATGCGTACTGGGCGTGGTTGGTGTCCTGGTATTCGTCCACGAGGACGTGGCGGAATCGACGGCGGTAGGACTCTGCGAGCGCCGGGAAGGCCCGGAACATGTAGACGGTCTGCGCAATGAGGTCGTCGAAGTCCATGGCGTTGGCCTGGCGCAGGCGTTGCGTGTAGCCCTTGAAGACCTCGGCCACGGCCTGCTCGAAAGGTTCGTTGTAGTTGGCGCTCGACGCAAACGCGTCGTCGTCGATGAGCTCGTTCTTGAGGGCCGAGATCTTGTGCTGGATCGCTTTGGGCGCGAACTTCTTGGGGTCAAGGTCCAGGTTCTTCGCTACGAGCGTGATGAGCCGCAGGGAGTCTGCGGAGTCATAGATGGAGAAGTTGGAGTTCAGCCCCACGTTGGCGGCTTCGCGGCGCAGGATACGCACGCAGGAGGAGTGAAACGTGGAGATCCACATGGACTTGGCGCGGCCACCCACGAGAGCCTCGATACGCTCCCGCATTTCGGCGGCCGCCTTGTTGGTGAACGTGATGGCCAGGATCTCGCCGTGGTGGGCCCGTCTGGTGGCGATGAGGTACGCAATACGGTTTGAGAGCACACGGGTTTTGCCCGAACCGGCACCGGCGACGATCAGCAATGGGCTGCCGGCGTGTTTGACGGCTTCCTCCTGCTGGGGATTCAACCCTTGGAGCAACGCCTCCGCAGACGGCAAGCCTGAGTGGCCTCCGTCTTGCCCTCCGCCGGGCGTGCCGCCCCAGGACGCACCGGACGCACCAGGCGCAGAGCCACCGGCGCGCGACAGCATGGCCGGAGCGGCCTTGGTGGCAGCTCGGCTTGCAGCTTTGAAGGGGCCATCCGCGTACGGGTCAAACAACATATCCATGGTGTTTACCAGTCTAGGCGGTGGCCCTGACACTGAAGGACCCGCATGATCTTTCCCCGGTCTCCGTCAAATACTGCCTCAGCCGGGAAATACCGAGGATCCGAAGCCCCCTCCCACTTATGCTTCTTGGAAGCTACAAGTTCGCTGGCTCAGGGACACATCCGAAGGAACGGCATGCGGGGAAAACGAGGGGTTTGGAGAACGCGCCGCCCCGGTGTGGTGTCGAAATACGGAACCGTCCTGGGGTTGTGCATCACCACTGCCTCAAGCTTGTTCCTTGCTGCGGCCAACCGGCTCCAGCCTTGGGAATTCGTCGCTGCGTACCTTGTCCTGGCCGCGGTCCTCGTCTGCTTCGCGCTTATGCTCCACTCGGATGCGTGGCCCTCGCGCCTGGCGGTTCTGCTCGGGCTGATCCTCCTCGCGGAACTGTTGGGCTCCGAACAACAACGCGACGAGTTCAACCCCGTTTTTCTCCCCTACACGCTGGTCCTCTCGGCAAGCTCGGTCCTCGTCCTCTCGATGCGCAAAACCTGGCGCTCGATCTTGTTCACATTCTTGGCGTTCCTGGTGGTCCTGGGATACACGGTGATCTCCGCCTCGGCGGTGGGCGTCCGTCCCGCGAGCGCCTTCATACTGGCCGCGACGTGGATCATCACCTTGGCGATGCGGCTTGGCGGACCACGCGCCTTGGCCCTGTATTGGGGAGATTTCGCCGTGCGCCAGGAGTCCGTGGCTGCCCACATCGTGGCACAGAACCGACGCAGTTCCGTGGCCTGGAACGCGAGGCATTTGCACGACACGGCCTTGCGCACCCTCACCGTGATCGGCCGCCAAGGCGCCGGTCTCTCCTCGGAGGAACTGGGAGAAATGCTCGACGCCGGCGCCTCCTCGGGAACGGCGGCCCGGCCGGGACTCCCGCTGCGAGGGTGGACCGGCGTCGACGTTGGCGCTTCGACCCCCTCCAAGACCCCGCAACCTGGCGAGCTCGCGGTTCGGTTGCGGCGAATCGCCGAGAAACGGGCGCGGGACGGCTTCAGCGTGGAGATCCACGGGATGACCGGAGCGCTGGCCGGGCCTGTCCATGCTGCGTTCCTGGCGGCCGTGGATGAATGCATCCTGAACGCCTACCGGCATGCCGGCGCAGGACATGTGGATGTCCTGCTATCACGGACCTCGGATCACGTGTCAGTGGTAGTCAGCGATTCCGGTTGTGGATTTGACCCTTCGACGCTCCCCGCCGACCGGCTGGGCGTCAAGGAATCCGTCCTCGCCCGGATGCGCGATGCCGGTGGACGTGCGCGGGTCTTTTCCGCGCCTGGACGAGGAACCACGATCCTGCTCGAAGCGGTGGCCGCGTGACTATGCCGGCTATGTCGCGGACCAGCGTGGAGGGGCCCCTCTTCGTGTCCCGTGGAATTCTGGCGACAGCCTGCATCGTGCTGTGGATCCTCAACTTCTATCTCGCTTTTGAGGCAGGCAGCAAGGCAGGCGCTGCCCTTTGGCACGTCCTGGCTGCCGGCCTGGACTTGTTGGGGCTCGTCGTCGCCTTCCAGGCATCCGATGCCGCCACCCCGCGGGGCTGGCTGGCCAATCTGCGCGCCACGTGGCTGGTACTGGCCATTTCTTCCGCTTGCTGCGCAGCATTGGCTGCCGTGCAGGAGACCGGGCTCGCCCTGATTGGGGCGAACGCACTGCTCTCCGCCGTCGCTGTCCTTCTTGTGTCCCATCTCTGGAATCTTCGTGGATTCGTCACCCTCACGCTCGCGACGGCGGCGATCAACACAGCCCTCTACGCCGTCACTCCCGGAGCCGACGGGCGGACGACATCGAACATCCTGTTCCTTTCGCTCCTTCCCGGTGTGGTCGGAACGGTGAGCGTGCTACTGCGCAGGGACGCCATCCAGCGGAAGGGCGCGTGCGGCCTGAGCGAGCGGCTCGACGCCTTGACGCGGGCCATCAACGCCAAAACGTCCGCACAGGAGCTCGAACTGTCGATCACGAAGACCCGGATCGATGAATTGATTGCCAAGGTGGCGCGGGCACGGTCCCTGCCTTTGGACCCCGCGATGGCCCGGGAAGCGAGGGAGCTCGGGGGTCATTTGCGCCAACTGCTACTCGAGGAATGGTCCGACAGTTGGCTCCAGGAGGCATTGGAACTGGAGGGCCTGGGCGGCAGTGTCGTTATTGCCCAGCCCACTGACGTGGTGGAAGAGCTGCCGGAGAGCTCACGCCCGGCCATCCTGGCTGCCACCATGCTGATGGTAGTGGGCGCCACCTTACGGGGCACGCAACAGGGCGGCACCGCTCCACGGTCCGGGGCGGCACACCGCATCCACTTCTTTGCTGAGAAGGCCGGCCATGACGACGCCCGACTGACATGGCGCATCGGCGGAGTTCACAAGAATCACCTCTCGCCTCTGTTGTGGACCGAACTGGATTCGCTGGGGCGCGCCAAAGCGCGCAATGACCGTGAGGGCTGCAGCATCGTGGTTGACACAGCGGGGCGGCGACGTTGACCCGCGTTCTGCTCATTGACCGCCACCAGCTCTTGATCGACTCCTTGTCGCAGTGGCTTCTCCTCAATGCACCGGAAATCCGTGTCCTGGCCGGGGCCTGTTCCTGGACTCCCGGCTCCCGTATGCCCCAAGGTGACGGAGCCGGCAAGGCGGATGTCGCCGTCGTGGGTGAACTGCACGAAAACGAAGCCCCGAATCTTGCCGCTATCGTGTCGTCGCTGAGGGCGTCGGGGACGCAAGTGGTCCTGCTGGCGGACCAACAGCCTGTGACGGCCATCAACTCAGCCCTCGACGCCGGTGCGCTGGCCATTGTGCCGAAGTCCGCCGATCCGGTCCACACCGCGGCTGCGATCCGCGCGGCGGCATCCGGCCGGCGATATCTTCATCCGGACATCAGGGGCTTGCTTGAGTCAGCGGCCGGCAGGAGAGTCGAGTTGTCAGTCAGGGAACGGCGGCTTGTGGAGCTGTACCTTGGACCCACGCCTCGAGGCGTCAGGGAGGTGGCGGAGCTTTTGGCGATCAGCCAGCAGACAGTCAAGTCCCACCTGCACCGGGTCCGGCAGCGCTACGCAGCCGCCGGCTTCAGCGTGGGAAACATCATCAGCCTCCAGGATCAGCTTCGAAAAGACGGCTGGCTGAGCTAGACGACGTGCGGTTTCGGCTGCGGCGATTTCGACGCAAGAATGCTCACCAAGGCCACCAAGAGCGGAACGCACAATGCCGACATGAATCCGGTCACGATCATCCGGCTGTGAATCTCCGGCTGCCCCTCAAAAATCAGGACAACCCAGAACTGCGCCCAGCAGCCGAGGACCATCACCACGGCAAGGCGTCCTATTCCGGACTTCCGTCGAGCGGCGACCGCGAACCCCAAAAGCAGCGTCAACAGGTGGAGGCCAGGCAACGCAACCGGCGCTGCCTTCAGCGCCGTGTACAGGCCCAGGACAACGGGCACCCGGCGTTCCTTGGCGCCGGGACCTTGGCCCGAATCCGCCATGTACGATCCCCCATTACTGAATTCGGGCGTGAGCAGGGCGGTGATTCCCCGCTCCCCCAGGCCGATCAGCCGTTCCGGGTGGGTGGCAAAGAAGGCGGCGATCTTGCCACGATTGATTTGTTCCCCGAACTGGGCGTAATGCGGGTTGTAGACCGCTGAGTTGATGGAATCCATCGTGCTGCCCGCTGCCGTCACGAAACTCCTGTCCAGCCCCAGCCACTTCAAATCCGCGACCGGATCCGGGCTGTTGGGCAGGATCGACGCGAAGACGGTGTTGTAGAGATTCACTTCCGTGGCGCGCTTGGGCTCGACCGATAGGAACGCGACGGCAACTCCTGCAATGGCAATCACGGCTGCCGAGGGCACCACGAACGCCTTCCACCGGCGACGCCGGGAGCCCGCCCGCCGTCGGGCGCTCCCGGAGCCCGTCCGCCGTCGACCGCGAGCGGCGGACGCCCGCCGTCGTTCGTCCACAGGCAACCACAGGAGCGCCAAGGCAATCACCGGCAACCAGGACACCATCTGCGGCATGGCCGAGATCGTAAATGCGGCCGCGAGGACCACCATCAGCACCGAAGCCAAGCGTGGCCGTCCGTCGTTCCAGTAGCGAAGCAGCGCCACTGCCAAGGCAAGTGTGCCCAGGAACGCAGCGGATTCGCGGTAGGGCGACACAAAGAAATCCGCGAAGACCCCGTCCGCCGTGACCAGCGTGACGAGCGCAGCGATCATCACCCGGAACGGTGTCCGCCCCGGCAACGCAGCCACGAGTCCGGCGATGAGGGCGCCAAAGGCAACACAGCATGCAATCCCCACCGCACGCGTATCCAGGCCCGCTCCCCAAGCGAACACCGGCGTGAGCCATTTGCCGAGCCACAAGACCAGCAGTTGCGAGGAATAGACGGGCTCTCCGGATCCAGTGAAGCCGCAAGCTTCACCGTGGTACTGGTGCGGTACCCAGCTCGGATGGATGAAATGCGTGAACTCGGTATAGCCCCACGACCGGAGGTTCCGGACCCCCAGCGAGCAAAGCAGCTGTTGACCGGTCCCGTCGTCGGCCATACCAACGGTCCGGGGCAGGAATAAGCGGAGGATCATGACGAGAGCGGCAAGTGTGCCGGACGATAGGGCAACGCCGCGCGGGCGGGGTGGCCTCAGCGCGCCCGAGCCCACCTCACCCGGGCCGAAAGTGCTGGCCAGGTATGCTGCCGCGGAGCGCAGCGGGCTCGCGGTCCCGTTCTTCCGGCGGAGCGGTTCCGGGGCGAACCGCCCGGGCGGCCCGGGCTTCGCGACATCCGGTCTTGAGTCAACCACGCTTCCGCCCTCCCGTCGGCGCGAGCGTGCCGGTGATGGTGCCGGGACTGGACTGCACATTGGACTGCGAGACGGCGACGGCGCACCGCACCGTGCGAGCGCCGTTCACCGCCCGGATGATCGGACGCAGCGTGATTCCGGCAGGGAGCGCGTCAACGTCGAGGAACTGCAAGGCGTAGGGCAGGCAGCGCGCGTTTCGCGCGGCGGGAGTGGCCACGCTGCCCTCCAGGTTGAACCACGCACTGATGTCCTCCGCGGTGTGGGGCTCGCTGCACGGAACATCGACGCTGTCGTCGTTCAGCCGGCCGTCCGCGAGTTCTTGCCTGTAGCACAGCCGCAAAGCGGCCGAATCATGGCCGGCCAGCACGCCCTTGAGATCCAGGGTGGTGGTCTGTGGAGTGCCATCGTCCGCGGCGAGGAGCACGTCACAACGCACGGCCCGGGCACCGCGTTCCCAGTCGTCACGGCTCGGAGCGTACGCCGCGATGGCGAGCCCGGTTGTTCCGTCGCGTTCTCGGGCGCCGAGATACGCCCGGAGCGTGGCAACTTCGCACAAGCGCGTGGTGAGCGCCTTGAGTTCCTGTTGGCCCGGCCTTGTTCCCCGCCCCGACAAGGGAGCCGGAACTCGCGCGACCTTGTAGGTTTGGGCTGTGTGCGCCTCCGTGCAGGGAACCGGCGGGCTCGGTTCGCTGACGGCGTCGAATTGCTCCGGGGACACAATCAAGTGGCACTCGCCCACTGCCGGGTTGCCGGTGGCCGCTCCGGGAAGGGTCTGGTTGCATCCACTCAGGACCCCTGCGAGCAGCACCGCTGCAGCCCCCGATCCAGCCCATTTCGCCCAGCTACGCGGCACGCCGCCCCCGGGTGGCCTTGCCTGCGCGGACCAAGACAATGATGGCCGCCACAAAGCCGGTGATCACCACAAAAGAACCGAGGAAATGGTGCATGATGCTGAACCCCTGCTCACCCCAGGCCTGCTGTGCACTCGCAATCATGAAGAACCTCAAGCCGTTGCTGACAACAACAATCAGCATCGCCAAGGCAGCGGCGCGGGCCAATCGTGGCACGGTTATGCGGCCCATGAGGAACAAGATGCCGGACAAGGCCAGGACGGGGGCGATCAGCACCGCGCTGGAACACAATCCGGTCACCTCCAGTCCGAAGGGTTGCCCACCGCCGATGTTGTGGAAGATGATGTCGCGGACGCTGTAGGACGAGCCTCCGAGGACCCGCTCGAACACCCAGGCCATGGCCCAGGCCTCGAAACTACGGATGCTTTCCTGTTGCAGCATGGCTAGGACAGCCATCGCCAAACATGCCAGGCCGGGGAGAATCCCGCCCTGGCTCGCCCGGATGGTTGCGGCGCGAGGAGCATGCGGCCCTTGTGGCCCTGCGGAGTATTCGACACTTGTGGTCACTAGGCTTCCTTCGCTAACAGCTGCGCGTCGTTCTCATTGTTGCGCCGGGTTTTCGCCCAGCTGTCGCGTCCTGTGACCAAGCGGTAGGTTGCCCTCAGCACGGACACGTAGTTCTGGTACATGTAGAGCCAGTAGCCAACTCCCCACAGGACTCCTACCAGCCGGCTTTTATCCGGGGCTGCCTGCTTGCGGTAGACGGGACCCCACAAGGCGAACGGCGCGATGCCCGTTGCAATGATGAGCGGGATGATGAACCAGGATGCCGCCAGCCAGGCCTGGAAGCCGCCCATCGTCAGGGAACCCTGGGCCACCATGGTGATGAACAGCGTGGGCCACAAGACCAGGCCCAAGATCTGGATGAACGGCTGGACCAGGAAATAGCTGCATTCGATAGCCCCGATGTTGCTGAAGTACGGAGACTCGAAAATCCGCCCCAGGTAACTGCTGCATTGCATTCCGCCGTGGCACCAGCGGGTCCTCTGGGTCAGCAGTCTGCGAAGCCCCGGAAGTGCTTCCTGGGACACGTGGGCATCATGCATGTATACGGTCTTGTAGCCGCTCAGCAGCACGTGGATCGCGAGTTCGTAGTCCTCCAGGAGGGCCCCGTGCCACGGTTGCCCGGAGGTCCTGGCAATGGTGTCGAGGGCGGAAAGACGGGTGAACTGCCCGTTGCCGCCCAAACCAACGGTCAACGTGTGGCGTCGGAGCGACTGCATGGCTGCGATGGTCGTGCGGAACTCCATGTCCTGCATAAGGATGAGGTATCGGGCGAAGCCTTGCTTCACGCGTCCGAATCCAGTAGCCGTCTTCAGTGCCGGGTCGTCCACATTGGCCATCCACACAGCGGTCTGAGCCGCTCCAACCTCAGGGTCCCCGAAGGCAAGTGGTCCGGCTGCCTGCCGGAACGCATTCTCAGACATCAGCCCATCGGCGTCGAGCACCATGACGATCACCGTTTCACGGTCGGCGCCGGAAGGCAGCCAATCGTCCAGGGCCCGGTATGCAGCGTTCAGAGCGTCCCCCTTGCCAGAACGGGCGTCCGGGAGAACACGGCGAACAAGGTGAATCAAGGGGTCGGTCTCGGATGCGCACTGCACGACGTGGGCCGTGGCGTCTTCACTGGCATCATCCACAACCCAAACGTGAGCCTCAGGAAATTGTCCCCGCAGCTTCGCCAGGGTATTCCCAATCACGGTTTCCTCGTCGCGGCACGGAATGAACACGTGCCAAGTGAAGCCTCCCGGTGTTCCCTCCGGATCCGGCGTCCTACGCAGAAACGGAACCAGGATCACGCTGATGTAGGCCAGGAACACCACCAACAACACGAATGCCAGGGCTTGGGCGGACTCGAGTACTGACATGTCTCCCCGATAGTGCTTTGAGGCTGTTTACGGCCGTTTCAAGAAAAGTTGAAGCGGGGCGGCCCCTGAGGTAGAGCCGCCCCGCGGATGATGCAGCTAGGAATCCTTGCGGCTGGCAGCCCGCTTCGCGGTCTTGAGCCTGCTGTTGCGCAGGACCACAAATCCGGCAACCAACAACGCAATGCCCAGGAGGATGACCCAACCAAGTGCCGGCGCTCCGGTGGCGGCGAGGGTACCGCCGCCCGCCACTGCTCCCCCGGTCGCCAAACTATTTCCGTACATGCTGCGAAGTTCCTTCCGTTGTTCTTGTCTGGTTGCGGGCAGGCGCAATCAGGCGGCCGGAGCCGCGGTCCGACGGCGTGCGCGGAAGAGGAACCAGCAAACCAGCGCCAGCAATGCCGCTGCGCCGCTGATGGCCAGGGTGTCGTTGTTGACCACCGGGATTGCTGCAGCAAGCAGGTTCGGACCCACGGAGGCGTTGGCCAGGTTGACGGTGGCGATGCTGCCGCCGGCTATGCCCACCTGGAGCGCACGCTCGGTAAAGATGCCCCCGCTGCTTTGCTGAACGTTGACCTTGGCCGAGACCAGTGCGGTCAAGGCATTGGACAGCGGGGTCACGATGGTCGAGGACACACCCGAGACGACGCCGTTCAGGGCGGTGGTCAGGACGGCCAGTGCGGGGCCGGCAGTGATCTGCGCAATCGGTCCAAGGGCGTTGACCGCAGCGGTCGCGCTAGCCAGCGTGGAGTTGACCAGGCTGGTGATCTTGGCGGCAACCGCCTGCGGCAGGAACAAAACGAGGTCGGTGCCAGGGGGCAGGGCGTTCAGGCTCGGCACACCGGCAACGGCCAGGAGGTCTGCCTCGGTGATCGAGATCGTGCCACCCGCAACAGGATTCGCCACGGTGACGCCCAAAGGACCCAGGACTAGGTTGGCGGTGTTGATGGCGGTACCAACCGTGCCGGCAACTCCGCCAATGACCGTTCCGCGAAGATCAGCCGATACGCCGGCAACGGAATAGGCGCCGGCTGGGGCTGCTCCTTGGTCCTGCTTGGCGGCCGCGGCCAGCGTGGTGATCTTCAGGTCCAGGTTCACGAGGTCGGCGCCACCAAGGATGTTGGCCGTGCCCACTTTGATTTCAGCCGCCGGGATGCTGGGGCTTCCCGACGTCGGCAGGCCGCCGGGTAAAGTGACGAGGCCCGGTGCGCCGGAAACCGTACCGGAGAACGCCGCCGAGGACCCGTCATTGACGGCCTTGCCGTACTGGCTGACGGCCCCCAGCTGGATGATGCCGTTGTTGCCCAGCAACGGAATGTTTCCCGCACCGACGTTCACGATGCCGAAGGCGGCGGAAAGGTCGAGCGGGGTGCTGCTTTCAATGACGGCGGGGCCGGATGGCGGAGTGCCGATCTGCTGCGCCGTTGCCGCGCCATTGGATGCCAAACCGGCAAAGTTCGGCATGGCAAGGACGCTGCCGTCGATGATCTGCCCGCTGCCGGAGGAAATAATGTCCGTCGGTCCGGCAGTAGCTGATGGTGCCGCTGCCAGGCCGAAACCCAACGCTACGACGGCGCTGACGCCCACCGCGGCGGACCATGTCCTGTGTCTGGTATTCAAGTATTGCCCCCTCGTGAGAGTTGCAATCACGCCGGGCGCGCTGCAACGGAAACCTCGGAGAACGCACGTCCCCCGTGGAGAAAGTAAACAAGGCCCGGGGCGGTAGCTTCCTGAAGGTACCCGAATGGGTTAAGCGACGAAGTCGGGGCGTCGCTGACCGATCCCCAACATGGAGTCGATGGCCGCCACAGCACGGTCTGCCGCGCCGCCGTCGCCGCACGGGTTCACTGCCTTGGCCATCGCCGAATACTGTGCGTCGTCCCCCATCAAAGCGTTGACGGCGTCCACGATGGTTTGCTCGTCCGTCCCGATGAGCCGTGCGGTGCCTGCCGCCACGGCCTCGGGGCGTTCGGTGTTGTCACGCATCACCAGAACGGGTTTCCCGAGGGCCGGCGCCTCTTCCTGCACTCCGCCCGAGTCCGTGAGGACCACGTGGCACAGGCTCAGTAGCTTGGTGAAATCCAGGTAGCCGAGGGGTTCCGTGACGATGATGTTGTGGACGCCTGCGACTTCCGGCAGGACGGCCTCCCGCACGGCTGGATTCCGATGCATGGGAAGGACGATTTCCACTTCGGGGCACCGGTCTGCGATCCGCGCGAGCGCCTTGCCCACGCCCACCATGGCCTGGCCTAGGTTTTCTCGTCGGTGGAGAGTCACAAGCAGGATCTTGCGGCCCGAATCCGTCGCGGTCCGGAGCGCGGGTTCCGTAAACTCAACGTCCCGTTTGACGGTCCCAAGTAGCGCGTCGATGACCGTATTTCCGGTCACCGCGATGTTCTCCGCCGGAATGCCCTCGGACAACAGATTGTCCTTGCCCGTGGACGTGGGCGCGAGATGCAGCGTGGCGATTTGCCCGAGCAAGCGGCGGTTCGCTTCCTCTGGAAAAGGTGAATTCAGGTTGCCGCTGCGCAGTCCGGCTTCAAGGTGGACCACAGGAATTCCGTGGTAGAACGCTGCCAGCCCCGCGGCCATGGCGGTGGTGGTGTCTCCTTGGACCACTACCGCGTCCGGCCTGACCTCGCAGAGGACTTCCGTGACTCCCTGCAAGGTCTTTTCAGTGATCCCGGCAAGGGTCTGGCGGGGCTGGATGATGTTCAGGTCATGCTCCGGTTGGATGCCGAAGAGCGCGTTGACCTGGTCCAGCATTTCCCGGTGCTGCCCGGTCACTGCTACGGGCGCGTTGTAACGGCGGGTTGCACGCAAGGCATGGACCAGCGGCGCCATTTTGATGGCCTCCGGACGGGTGCCGTAAACGAGCAGGACGGTGCGGTTATCCAAATTTTCCCCCTGGGCTTGAGCTGCCGTCCGGAGATTAGCAACCGCCCAGCGCCCCGCCCCGGGGTACTCCCCATTTGGGTCAATCCCCTCCGAGGGACATGCCCCTCTTTGCTTGAACCAGTGGACATAACGGCACTATGTCCACTCCTCAAACCAAGGAAGGCGCATGCTCAGGCGAATTGCGGTACCGAGGTGAGCGCAGCGCGCAACTCCCGGACCGCCGTCGGGCCTCCCGCGAGGAACCAGTCCAGGCCGTTGACGCGCACGACGTCGGTGTCCCCGCCGGCCGCGCGGACGATCGCCTTGCCGGGGAGCCAGTCCCACTCGGGGCAGCTGTGTTGGAACCAGCAGCCCAGTTCGCCGTCGGCCACGCGGCCGAGATCGCAGGATCCGGAACCGAACATGCGCAGTGAAGCTGCGGACACCGCTGCGGCGTGCCAAGGCATGGCGGCGCGGGGATCGGCGAGCCAGGTGGGGTGGATGTAAGTCGCGGCACCGAGTTCACTGAGCGCTGCCCCCGACGGTCCCGGGATCCGTTCGCCGTTGAGCGTCGCGGGGTGGCCTTCGCCGCCGGTCCAGAGCTTGTCGAGCTCCGGTTGATAGATGGCACCGAGAATGACGTCGGCATCCGAGGCGCCCCCGTTTGATGCCGCGCCCTCGTGCTTCAAGGCGATCGCCGAGCACCAATACGTGGAGCCGTGCAGGAAATTGTAGGTACCGTCCACGGGATCGATCACCCAGGTGCGGCCGCTGCTTCCTGCCACCGAGCTTCCTTCTTCACCCAGGATGCCGTCATCCGGGCGGCAACGGCGCAGTTGCTCAAGGACGTAGGCCTCAGCCGCATGGTCCGCGGCGGTCACCACGTCCGAAACCGATGTCTTCCGTTCCCCTTGCAAGCCGCCCATCCGCATCAGCAGGGCAAGCTGCCCGGCTTCCCGGACCAGGGCAGCAGCAAGTTCGTAGTCGTCGAGCGAAGGATCAAGTTCTGTGGCGGAGTGCCTGCCAGTGGTCATGGGTCCAGCTTATGTGGCGGGATAATGAATGACATGGCCAAGACCCCAGCCCAACGCATCAAGAAGCACGGCGCGAATGCCGCCGTCCCCCAGCACCACTTGCCGCCGGTGATCAATCCCACCACCCAGCGGTCCCCCGAGAAGGCCCAGAACAACGGCCGCCTCATAGTGATTGCCGGGGTCGTGGCGAGCCTTTTCCTGTTTTGGTACGTGCACCTGCTGACCCTGAACCAGATGACCCAGTTGTCCGGCGGCATGGCCATGCCCGATTCCCTCATCGGCGGGTTCTCGACCGACTACGTCCATCAATTGCATGGCGCCATGACCGACGACGCCCGCGGACAGCTCAGCTACATCCACAAGACCGCCGGAACCTTGTTTCCGCTGATCTTCGGTTTCACCTGGCTTCTGCTCATCGGCACCAATGTGGCCGGAAAGGCACTGCGCTGGACGCTGTGGGCTGCTCCGCTGATGTTCGCGGTGGTCCGTTTGTGGAGCAACGTGGCGGTCGACGCCGCGCTGGGATCGGCAACGCCCGACGCCGGCCAGGTGGCTTTGGCTTCTACACTCACCGTCGCGGGCTGGGTACTGTTCCTGCTGAGCCTTTTGGCTGGCGGCGCGGCTGTGTTCCTGGGGCGCCAGGCGTCCCGGGAGGACCGGCGGAAGATCCGGCAGGGCTAGGGATCGGACGCCGGACGGCCCTATCGCGCCGGTTGGATCCCCATCGCCGACAACAAACGGTTCGCTTCGAGGACCGTCTTCGTGGCCGACTTTAAGCTTGCCAGCGCGCGGACGGCAGCGACGAATTCCCTCGGTACGTTCTCAGGCGTCCGATGGCCCACCGGAATGCAGTCCCAGAATTCCGTGCAGCTGGCGAGCATCTCCGGGGATCCGGCGGGGAGCCTCTGCTCCTCACCGATGGCAACCACCAAGGCAACAAGAGTCGGCCAGACGAGTTCCAGATATCCTTCGTAGGCCACAAGCGCGAGGTTTCGAACAAGGCGACCCAACGAAAGGCCTCCGGCTTTCAAGCACTCTGGCGCGGCGGCCGCCAAATGGTCTGCGGACAACTGCCCAGCCGCGGCCAGCACCAGAACGATTTGCACTATGGCATCGCGGGTCTTTTCGTGCGCGGACGCGAGCGCCCTCACAATCCATTCGTGTGAGTGCACCCCGAGGTCATCGGCGACCCAAGCGTCCATGCCAAGCCTAGAAACGTCATACTCCGACCAGGACGAATCTGCCCAGGGCCTCAGACGCCACACGGCACCCAATTCAGGCCAGAATGGAACTTCCGCTGCATTTCCGTCGGAACTGCGCTTTGCGGTGTTCCATAGCTCAGCCTCGAACAAATGCTGTGGGATGGACGGGAATCGTTCCTTTGGCACGGGCAATGTGAGCGGCTCGTCGACCTGAGGTGCAACGAATCCGCCCCCTGCTACCCAATCGCGCAATATCCTGCCAGCGTTCCGCTCGGGATCATCGGATCCGTCCAGCGGTTTGACGTCGAGCCTTTCCAAGCCTTCCGCATCAATGCCGGAGGTCGGCCCCAACCGAAGCAGGGCTTGGAACATGTCGGCCTCCCCGTACGCCAAACCTTCACGTTCATACCATTGAAGGGCTGGGATGAGCCGTTCCAAGCTCACCCGGAAGTTCGCGTAGCTCGGGGTGGCCAGGGAATATGCGGCTGTCCCGGTCACGACGGCCAATTCGCTAAACCGAAGTATGCGGACTGCGCCCAGCGGATTCGTTGCCCGGAATGGATCCCTGTAGTCAAGCGGCTCGGACAGCGAAGACCGAAGCAACTCCATCATGCTCCGGTGGGCGGCCAGGTTGTGCTCGCCCGAAGCCCACATCCTCAGCACGAATCCGGGACTCGGCGTCGCCCAGTGACCCCAGCTAGTTTCTGACAGGCCTTTCACCCATGGATTGTCAGGACGCGAAACGAGCAATGGGTACTTTTTCCGATACTCCTCGCGATGTTCTGGGGGTCGGCGGTACAGGGCGCGCAGCAGCAGCTCCAGGTTTTGTTCTTCTTGGATCCGCGAGCCGTAGTAGTCGATCTGTTCAGCAAGGGCACGCCGGGGATCACGTCGCAGTGGCGCAAATGGCTTCTCTGCTGGCTGTCTTGGGCCAGTCCCCCAAAGTTGCGCGGCCACTGGAGCCTCTGGTTCGGTAGGAGTACGCGGAGTCCCCAGGGTCTTCGCGGCTATGGTCTGGATCTCCAGGTCCGACGATCCCGATGCCGCTTCCCAACACGCGGCGAGGACGGCGCCATCGTAATTCCTGGTCACTGCTTGGGACTTCAGGTGCCGGACCAACTTTTTCTGGAGGTTCTTTTCCGGCCGGCCAAACACGGTGACGCTCAGATCCTCCAGATCGCGCCCGTCCAAGGGCGTTTTGAGCAAGAGCTGCAACGCAAAGCCCGAGAGGAACCCCGGTGCCGTGGCCACTGTCGACAACCAAAGTGGCACGCTCGCGGCCATCTCTCGCGGGTCGGGACTGAGCACCTTCAGCACATCGAGCAAGACCCTTTGGGTGGGCAGGCTGTCACCTCGCGCCAGCGCGGTATGGACATGGGCGATCACCGACTCACGACTGAATGTCCCACGCTCAATGTAGCCACGAACCGCGGCCTCCACTCCCCAGTTTTCTGCGTTGAATCGATAAGTCAACGTACCGAGCACGTTCGGAAGCTCGAAGCAACGCAGGAGTGTTTCAGGAGCCGTGGCATCTTGATCCCATAACTCAAGCAAAGATTTCTGCATCTTCGGAAAGAGTTGTGCACGCCCGTCGTTGCCTATCCGGAATTCGACGCCGGACCAACCGGTGTACTCAAAATGCACAGCGCTTTCGTCGTTCCAAACCTCATGGGACCTAGCACCAACAAGGCTCCTGTAGTACCACGCCCACAGACGCGGATAGGCCTCAAAATCCTTCGGTTCGATTCCAAAATGCAGCATGAGCGGCAGGCAACAGCGGACAACATTTATTGCTGTCCGCTCTCCACTGCGTGCATTGCGTTCAATTGCCGCTGCCACAAATCCCCTGCACCAGCTCTCACCTCTGGAAGCCAGAACGTCCAGCAGCAAAAGGATGTGGACAGTTCGGATCGGGAAATCCCGCCAAGGCAGGATTTTGGCGGCGCTGACTGGGGAATCCAAAACTACCGTCAGGATGTGGATAACCATCAAAAGGTCCCAGGTTTGGTCGATTGATCGACCTGCTCCGTACTGCCGCCAATCGTGGGCGTCGGCCAACAGGTATCTGCGGTTCTTGGCGAACCAGTGTGCCGCTTCCATCCGCTCATCTGGGAGAATCCCTGCGAGGTAATCACGCAGAGCGTCCCATTGCCGAGACTCGACAAGGTGACGTACATGCTCAACGACCTTGGGCTCGGCGCTGCCCATTCCCGCCCCTGCGGCCGTCATGAGTTCGCCGGTCCTGGATCTTGTGCAGGCTCCATCCGGAAGAGCTGCACCGCGAGCACATGTTTACAAGGCCCCCTGGAGCCCCGGTGGTCAGCCCACCACGCACAGGTGCACTGGTAGACGCCGTCAATTCTTATTACATGGTGGACGTAAGTGCCAGCTCCCGCCAGGACTTGCCATCGATCCTCTAACCACTCGACGCCGCCCTTCTTGGCTACGATGTCGCGAGCGGCCCGAAGCCTCGGGTAGTCCTTGACGATCCGGTCAGGTTCCAGTGGCAACTCCCGGTGGAAATAAGCGTTCTCAAGCAGGTCGAAGCCGACTTTTCCGGACGTGCCCAAGCAGGCTAGGCCTTGGGTGACTCTCTGGGCGGGGAGGCCCGCGCTGCCTCCCAGCGACGCAGTGGAGATGACGGGCTGCCACTGGAGAAACTCCTGCACCGCGGCCCCGGCTTCCTTGGCTCCGGGAACAGCGAGCGCTTCCAAGATGCCGCCCTCTCCTGAGAATCCACGGTAAGGCGCCGGCGAAAGCAGCAGCGTGAAGTCGGCACCGGGAAGCCTGAAAACCCACGCACTTGCACCGCTGTCGTGGCGGAAAATCTCCAGTTTCGACGCAAACCTCGCCACCCGCTTTGCGGCGGCGAGCCTCCCCGTGCCCGCCAACGTGACTGTCGATGGTTTTTGGCGGACTTCCGCCCGGAGTCCACGAAGAGCGGGGGCGAGGAAGACAGTGCGTCCTGGCTGTGCTGCAGGGAGTGAAGCCAGGAACTGGCTAATTGCGGACCCTGCCAAGGTGGCAAGATGAACCATTCCTGCCGCGATGGACGGCGTTTCGGCGAAGCCACGGATCCATCGGTCCGGCAGCTCAACCTGGCGTTCCACATGGCTCTCGCCGGGGGTGGAAACCACCAAGCGATCACGGCCGACCTCCAGATGCATCAGCTCGTTTCTGGACACATTCGCCAGCATTGAGCGTAGCGGACCATTGATGTCCACGTTCGTTGTCCCAAAGCCGATTTCCCCACCGTCGAGACTGCTGCTCGCGAGGTCCAGCCGGGCATAGACGCCGTTGCAAGCCGAAAAAGACTCGGCCCGGAGGCGGTCACCCCCCGCGGTCATGACCGGATCCAGGACATCGCTCAACTTGAAGGCTGCATCAAAATAACGTGATGCTGCCACATCCGCCACGGCCAGAAGCGCGCTCGAAACCACGTCGGGCCGGACGGCAAAGCCACGAAAGAAGCTCGGATTTTCGACCAAGCCTTGAGGCGTGACACCCAAGGCCGACTCAAGAAAGAGCTGTTGGACTCCCTCCGATTCGAGAAGCATCGATTCGGCGCGGTACATACCCATGCAAATCCCCCGTCTTGGATGAGCTTGTCATAGCGCCAGAGTAGACCCCGGCTACACGGGAGCGAAGGGGCCTGCGCCCCGTGAGCACTACTCCTGTTCCGAACTCAGGCTTCCGAATCGCTCCCCGGCTCGAGCATCTCCCGGGCTTGGAGTGCACGCTGGTGGGCGCCGGCTTTGTCGAAGCGGTCGGCCGCTTCGACCAGACTTTCTTTCGCTGCCTGTTTGTTCCCGGTGCTGGCTTGGGCCCGCGCCATCAAGAGGTAGACCTCGCCCGCCATCTGCGCGGGCAGTTGGTCAGCGCGGCCCCTGATTTCGTCCAGCAGCTCAAGCGCCGCCCCCGCGTCTCCCGCCAGATAGTTCCAATGCGCGCGGTTGAGCCGAAGCAGGAGAATTTCCTCTTCGCTGCCCCCGACGACGTCCGTGGCAAGTTCGGCCCGTTCAATGCACCGCAGGGTGGCCGCATCTGCCACTTCCGCCGCCAGCCTCATCGCCGCCGACGCCTTGTTGAACTTGGCCCAGACATCAAGGTTCCGCGAAGGGGAAAAGGTTTCCGCTGCAAGCTCATGGTAGTGGAGCCCTTCATCGACTTTGTCACAGAGGAAGGCCACATTGCCGATGACCCAGTACGCCTTTCCGGCCAACTGGTCATCCATTTCATCGGAGATCCTCTCCGAGAGGGACAGGCATTCCTCCCAGGCCTCCCCAAGTTTTCCGGATTCGCCAAACGCCGCTATCAGTGCCTGCCGTGCGTGGACGTCGATTTCCATGTCCGCGTCATCATCGACCAAGCCGACGGCCGACGCCGCAGCCGAGGTGGCCATCTCCAGGAGCCCTTCACCCCGCAGGGAGTTCGCCATCAATATGAGTGCCCGGGCCCGGTGTTGGGGTGAAGCCACAGCCGACGGTGCCTCGGAAAGCGACCTCGCCAGCGCAGTGCTCGCAGCGAAATCACCTGCGTCGAGAAGATTCTCTGCTTGAAGGAAAGTCATGTTCCACCATCCGGCGGAATCACCCTCATCAAGGGCAATATCAGCAGCGGAGCGCGCACCATCGGCAGCCTTGGCGAAGTCGTGGCTGGCCCGGTGTCCTCTCGCCTGCAGTTCCGCGGCGGCGTACGACGGCGCAACCTTCTTTTCTCCCATGGCTCCATTATGTCTCTGAGACACTGCGTCAAGGGTGCGGCCGGGTAATTAGCACGATTTTGGGAGATGTGGACAAAGCACTGATGACACGGCGTGTCGTTACTCTTATAATGAGCGTGCTTCACTTCGTTCACTCCAGTCGCATCAGTCACATACCATCAGGAGCTTTCGCATGAAAAGAACTCTCGCTGCCCTCCTCGCGGCAGCAGCAATCTTGCTCGCCGGAATTACCGGCTCGGCAGCGGTGTCCGCCAGCAGCCAGAGCCCCTCACAGGATTCGTCCATAGCCACTGGCTGGTGGCCGAACTTCGCGCAGAACTCGGCAGAAGCCACTGGCTGGTGGCCGAACTTCGCGCAGAACTCGGCAGAGGCCACTGGCTGGTGGCCGAACTTCGCCCAGAACTCGGCAGAGGCCACTGGCTGGTGGCCCAACGCCACCACTAACTCCACCCCCTCCAACTAGCTACACCTGAAAGGCACCGGACCTGAGGTCCGGTGCCTTTCTGTTGCTGCCTTTCCGCCGCCAGGAGGACGCGGGCTCAGGTGCCCCGGAACAGTTCCGCGAATTTTTCGGCTGCCATCGGCCGGCCAAAGTAATACCCCTGGCCACTGGCGCAGCCCAGGCGGGCAAGCTCGGCCGCCTGCTCTGCCGTTTCGATGCCCTCGGCAACGGCTTGCATTCCGCACGCATGAATGAGCTGGAGAACCGCCGCCACAAAGTTCCGTTCCTTCTCGTCCGTGCCCAGGCCTTGGATGAGGGAGCGGTCAATCTTGACCACGTTGACGGGAAGGCTGCGCAGGTAGCTGATAGACGAATATCCGGTGCCGAAATCGTCGATTTCCAAGCGGATACCCAGACGCCTGAGGCCGGTCAGGGAGTATTTGTCGATGTCGCTGCCGTTCACTGCCATTGACTCCGTGAGCTCGATGACCAGCTTGGATGCCTCCACTCCGGTTTCGGCGAGCACTTCCCGCACATGCTCGATCAATTCCAGGCTTTGCAATTCGGTCGTCGAAATATTGACCCGCATGCTGAAGTCTTCGTCCATGCCCGGGCCGTCCTGCCACTCGCGCAATTGCTGCATCGCACGCCGTAGAACCCAATAGCCGAGATCGATGATGATGCCGGTTTCCTCGGCCAGCGGGATGAATGCATCCGGCATCAACAATCCCCTGTCGGGGTGGTTCCACCGCACCAGCGCTTCAGCGCCTTCAATCCGCCCCGAGGCCAACTCGACAACAGGCTGGAAATGGAGGACCAGCTGATCTGTCCGGATGGCTTCACGCAGCTCCGAGATCATGAGTCCCTGGAGCCTGCGCGCGTACAACAAAGCCGGCTCGAAAACCCTGACGCTGCTCCCCTGCTCGGCCTTTGCCGCATACATGGCCGTGTCGGCTTCCATCACGAGGTCGTCCACGGACTGCCCTGGCTCGGCGACACGGAGCCCGATGCTTGTTCCACAGATGATCCGGACTTCGCCGATGTCGATGCTCTCACCCACGGCCCGAAGGATCCGCTTGGCAACGCCACGCGCATGCGCCGCATTGGATTTGGGCAGCATGACGGCAAATTCGTCCCCGCCGAGCCTGGCCACCATGTCCGTATCACGGACCGCGGCGAGCAGGCGCCTCGCAGTGACTTTCAAGACGGTGTCCCCGGCGCCGTGCCCCAAGGTGTCGTTGATCCCCTTGAATGAGTTCAAGTCCAAAACGAGCAACGCAGGTGGGAGCTCTCCCCGCTCGGATTCGACGAGTTCATGGTTCAGCGCCCTTTCGAGCGCCGTGCGGTTGGCCAACTGGGTCAGCGGATCAGTGAGCGCCATCCTTTCGAGTTCGATCTGGGCCTCGCGAAGCATGGCAGTTCGGCTTTCGACCCGTTCCTCGAGCTCCTGGTAGATGGCTTGAAGATCGTCCGCCATGAGGTTGATCCCGGTAATCACAGCAGCCACTTCGTCCCGCGGGCCGGACACCGGGATCCTTGTGCTGAGGTCGCCATCAGCAATCCGGACTACCCCTTCAACAAGGGCAAGGAGTCGCGGGTCCTGGGGCTCACGCTGATTCACGGTGGTGCTCTCTCAACCAGTCACGGGCTTCTGCTTCTGAGGTGAAGAACTGCCCGGGAAGCGAGCCTGGCTTCGCACGCAGGAGAAAATGCGCGATCACGCGGTCCACCGGGCTCTCCCCCAAGAGGGCACATGCTGAAACGACCACGGAATTCGAGTAGGCCAGGCGAGCGTCGTCGGTGACAGACAGCACTCCGGTCACCCTGAGCAGAAGCGGGAGCCTGCGCCCGTCTGCAAACACACGAACGGCCGCCGCGGCCGCCCGGGCTTCCGGCGAGCGGACTACGCTGTTCGGCGGCAGGGTGACCTCGACAATCCCGTCCTCCGCCAAGTCAACGGTGATCTGGTCGGCCGGGGCCATCGCGTCTTCAGACGAAGCATCCAAGGCATCATCGGGAATCCGGGAATCCCGGGCGGGCAGTGTCTGGGAGCTCATCGCTGGGTCGCCTGCCGCCGTCGGGCGATCGGCCCGCGAAGGTCCCGAAGGCCACAACCCGAGGGGTGGGATGCTGCCTTTATGGGGGATGTATCGCCTGCGTGTCCCGGACGACGCAGAACAAGCTGATGAGTCATGGGTCCTATGTTCTGCCGTGTCGGTCATCTAGTCTGCGCCAAACTGCATGGAACCCTCAGTCCGGCGCCATTCCGGTGAGTGCACTCATGATAATGCAAAGACTACCCACCCGCTGACACGAGGCTACCCGCGAAAACTCAGCGTTTTGCAAGCCGCGCCGCCGTTCGGCGTACTTCCCGGACCCTTTGCGCCACCACGAGACCAGAGGCGGAAAACCCGATCGTGGTGGGATATGCCATCAAGCGTTCCAGGGTTCCGGGGTCGGGGACGTCCATCCGGGTCAGGCCTCCTACTACGAGGGCGCCCAGTGTCACCGTTCCGCATGCCACGACGAACCAGCTCATGGCGGTATGGGGCAGCCAGAGCAGCCCGAGGAGCAACAGGGCGAATGCTCCTCCGATGAAGAACATGAGGGCGCCCACAAGATGCAAGGGAGACCCAAGGTCTTCCGGCACAAACCCAACAACCACGGTTCCCAGCCCGGAGATACCCGTCAGGACCCGGACCGCGACGGCGGTGGGCCACGCCTTGCGGTAGGCGGCGCCTTGCAGGATCCGCACGCCGGGACGGGCCGCAATGCATAGCAGCGCCGAACTGAGCAGCAACGCCCCGAACAGCATCCCAAGGCCCTGCACCACAAAGGAGGCGTTCATGAGCAGGTGCAGGGGCGAACAGACGTCGCGGTGCTCATAGATCCCGCATTTGAGCGCGCCAAGATCGCTGATGAACCCGGTCCGGCGATCGTAGGGCTCGGGACCCCGCCATGCTTCGATCACCGCCGATTCGGCCACGAAATACTGAACCACGCTCAGTTGGGCCCAGCCTCCGATGGTCGAGCGGATGGTGCCCAGCTCCGGGAGGTGGTAGCCGGAGGCGGCCGGCGCCGTCATCTGCTCTCTCATGCGGGCCAGCCTAGCGCCAGCCCACCAGCGTGCTGCTCCGCCCGTGTCGCAGGCGTCTCCGTGCCTGCGTCGGTGTTCGAGGGCTGCCCCGGCAGCTTGTATGCTTGTATGCGTGCCCGGCCAGCGGCTCCCAGGAGCTTCCAGCACGCGCACAGGCCCTCGTAGCTCAGTGGATAGAGCACGGCTCTCCTAAAGCCGGTGTCGTTGGTTCGATTCCAATCGAGGGCACTTGAAAGACCAGCTGCGCGAATCGTCTCCGACGCAAGACCTGCGGGCCTACCTGCTGGGCAGCTGGACCGTGGAACGGTCCCTGTGGGACCGGGCGGGCGGCACCCGCGGTACCTTCACCGGCGTCGTGCGCTATTCGGAAACCCCCGACGGCGGGCTCCTCCTTCGCGAGCACGGCACCATGACCTGGCCTACCCACACAGGCCCGGCCTTCCGCGAATACCTCCTGAGGCCTTCTGGTTCCCTCGAAGCCATGGATGTCTACTTCCCGGATGGGAAACCGTTCCACCGCATGAGCTTCCGCGACCACGCCAACGAGGACAGCCACTGGTGCGATCCCGATGACTACAAAGTCAATTACCTCTGGGGCGGGCAGGACGCTTTCAGCTACGCCTGGGACGTCCGCGGACCGGCCAAGGATTTGCTGCTGGAATCCCGGCTAAGGAGAGAGCTATGACCGGAAACAGTTCAACCAAGGACCTGATAGTCGTCAGCGCGGTCTGCGTGTACGACGACGCCGGACGGCTGCTGACGGTGCGCAAGCGTGGCACGGACAAGTTCATGCACCCGGGAGGCAAGCCCGAACCGGGTGAAACCGCGGCGGAGGCTGCATCCCGCGAGCTGGCCGAGGAAGTCGGAATCGACGTCGACCCGGCGGATCTGCAGCTCTTGGGGAGCTGGCTCGCCGTCGCAGCCAACGAGGCCGCGACGGAGATCGAGGCCACCGTCTTCACCGCACCTGGCACGTGGGAAGCCCATCCTTCGGCTGAGATCGCGGAGATCCGCTGGTTGGATCTCTCTGCTGAACTTCCGGACGATTTGGCTCCGCTCCTGACGGACCACGTCCTGCCCCTGCTCGTGAAAAGATGAAGAACCAGTAGAGCTTTCAGGCTACCGGTGGCAAAGTTTGATTTAACTTAATTCACATCTGCATCGTCAGATCCAGCTGGGGGATCGCATGCAATCTCTTGAACAGCGCCGACGCGCCTGGGGAGACGTCGGGGCAGTAACCGACGGAGCACGGACACAGTTCCGTGACACTCCTGCCGAGGTCAAGGCGTACTCGACCGCGGGAATGGCCGGCTGGGCGGCACAACTGGGTTCTCCCGCTCCCGAGGCTCCGCGTTCCCGCAGGATGGCCAGGACCGGTGGGATAGCTGCGATCGCGGCGTTGGTCGTCTATTTGACGTGGCGGATCGCATTTACCATGCCTCTTGGGGGCGGGGATCTCGTCGTCGCGTGGACGCTGGTGACGTTTGAGGCCCTTCCGCTGATAGGCCTGGTCCTGAAGTCCATCACGCTGTGGAACATCGACTGTTATGCGCCGGAGCCGGTTGCCGAACCTCCCAATGGCATGAGGGTCGCAGTGCTGATCCCCACGTACAACGAACCTGTTGAAGTCCTTGCGCCCACCATCGCCGCGGCCTGCGCGCTTCAGCCGAGCCACGAGACATGGGTGCTGGATGACGGGGACCGCCCGTGGGTTGCCGAGATGTGTGCGGCTTTCGGCGCGAGGGTTGTCACCCGCGCGGAGCATGACCATGCCAAGGCGGGCAACATGAACCACGCACTGGAGCTGATGGCCGCGGAGGAAGCGGCCGGGAAGGATGCAATAGGCATCATTGCCGTGCTGGACTGCGACCACGTACCGCTGCCGACGTTCCTGACGGCCACCCTGGGGTGGTTCGCCGACGAGGAAGTCGCCCTCATCCAGGGGCCGCAAGCGTTCTACAACTCCGGAGCCTTCGACGACGACGGAATCTCCGGGGAGCAGGGGTTGTTCTTCAACGTCCTCATGCCGTCGCGCAACGTTCCTGGCGCAGGCCCGTTCTGGTGCGGATCGACCTCCCTGCTCCGGGTCAAAGCGCTTCGCGAAGTAGGTGGTGTTGCCACCGAGACCATCACCGAGGACATGCATACGACCCTCAAACTCATCCGGCTCGGGTGGAAGACCGTCTACCACCACCAGACCCTGGCAGTGGGCCTGGCCCCGGCGACAGCCGATCAATACCTGCTGCAGCGCCGGCGTTGGGGCATGGGCGCGATGCAGATCCTGACGTACGAGCGCCTCTGGGCCGCCAAGACCTGGATGACCTGGCGGAACTTCCACGAATACATCAACGGAACCTTATGGTGGCTGGAGGGCATTGCCACGTTGATTGCCTTCATCATCCCCATGGCGGTCATGGTTTCCGGCGCGCAGACCTCCACCGCCGGGCCCGTGGAGTTCACCCTTGCGTTCGCAGCCATGTTCTGGGTCCGTTTGTGGGGCGCCAAGAGACTCATGCGCCACCAGATCCACTGGCCGACGGCGTTCGCCCTGCGGATTTTCCGGGTTCCCGTCGGCATGGCTTGCCTGTGGTGGCTCGTTTCCCGGAAGTCCTTGGAGTTCCAAGTGACACCGAAAGGCGCTGCGGAACTCCGACTCCGCGGAAGGGCCCCGCGGATCCTCATTGTGCTGATCGTCATCGTGGCCGCGATAATTCTCTATGCGAGCGCCGGGGTCCTCGGCTGGGTGCCTTGGCGGACGAGCCCGGGCTCCACCATTGCCGCCGGCGTCTGGTTGGTACTGGCAGGGGTTGTCCTGGTGCTGGGGACACTCCGGATCCGAGCCTCTGAATTCGCCACCTCGCGCAGGAGCGCCCACCGGGTTCCCATCAAGGTGCCCGTCACGGTTGCCGGGACCCCTGGCCAACTGCTGGACATCTCCATGGGGGGCGCCGCAGTCCGGGTCGGGGCCGATGCGTTGCCGGAATCCGGCCGTGTCCTTTTGGAACTCCCGGGAGCCGCACAGATTCCCCTGGATGTCGTCCGGATCTGGTCAAGTTCGAAGGGAGAGCACACCGCTTCGCTCCGGGTTCGTGACCGGGACTGGGAAGCGTATCGCAGGCTCTCACTCTGGCTGTTCCACACCCCCGATGATGTTCTTCCCGGCTTTCCCCCGGCGTCCCTGCCGTCGCAACCCGGGAGTCGGCATGAGCGGCCGCAGCCTGCCGAAGCCCAACCTGGCCTGGACAGTCATCGCCGCCGGTGCGGCGGTCGCTGTCCTGGCGATCGTCCTGGGAGCAAACCAGGGGACGTCCGCGGCGCAGTCCGCCGGGGATCTCGCCATCCTGGCGGCCGCGCTGCTCGCCACAGTCAGTTGTGCCCGGGCTGCACGGCGCAAAGACGAAAGCTCCCGCGCGTGGTGGGTCATGGCCCTGGCAACGATGGTCTGGACAACCGGCCAATCCATCTGGACCTTCTACGGGCTGACGCTCGACCATGACTATCCCTACCCCTCCATAGCCGACGCCGCATTCGTGGGCTATTCGATCCCGGCCGGGATCGCCCTCTACTTGTTCCCCCGGCCACGCGTTTCCCGGGTCGCTTTCGTGCGCGGACTCCTGGACGCGGCAGTGATCGCAGCCGCCGTGCTGTTCATGAGCTGGGCCACCGTGCTCGGATCCATGTACAAGGCCGAGGGGCAGGACCTCCTCGTCCATCTCACGGGCCTTGCCTATCCGATTGCCGATATCGTGATGGTCTCCATCGTCCTCATGCTCACCATGCGCAGGTCACCCGGGGAGCGCCTCAGATGGGTCTGCCTGGGCGGCGGACTCCTCATCCTGGCGTTCACCGACAGCACCTATGTGAAGCTGACGTCCGACGGCGTCACGGGGCTCACCGGAACTCCGCTGGCCACCGGCTGGATCGTTGCCTTCCTGCTGATCGCCCTCGCCCCACTGGTCCCCTACGCCCCGCGTCCCCGGACGGACGGGCGCCTCTACACCCTGGCGTTGGAACTCCTCCCCTACGTCCCCGTCTTCGGAGCCGTCATGGTGGCGCCCATACGGACCGGGCGGCCCAGCGACCCCTTCCTCCAGACCGTCGGACTCACCGTGTTGGCCCTCGCCGTCACGCGCCAGATCCTCATGATCCTGGAGAACATCAACCTGACACGGGATCTCGAATCCAAGGTTGCCGAGCGCACTGCGGAGCTCGAAGGCCTCGGCGCGATCGTGAACTCCTCCACGGACGCAATTGTGGGCAAGACCCTCGACGGTGTCATCACCAGCTGGAATCCCGGCGCCGAACGGATCTACGGTTACAGCGCCGCGGAGGCAATCGGCAGGGATGTTTCCTTCATCATTCCGGAAGATCTTCAGGACGAGGAAAGAGATCTCATGGCGGCCATCCGGGCCGGCGGAGAAACCCACAGCCACGAAACAACCCGGGTCCGCATCGACGGTTCCATCGTTCCGGTCTCATTGACAATGTCCCCGATCCGCGGCACCGGCGGCATCCGCGGAGTCGCCACGATAGCCCAGGACATCACTGAACGCAGGATCGCCCAGGCCGAGTTGGTGACCGCCCGGGAAGCCGCCGAGGAGGCCAGCCGCTTGAAGTCGGAGTTCCTCGCGACGATGAGCCATGAGATCCGCACACCGATGAACGGTGTGATCGGGCTGACCGGCCTGTTGCTGGACACCCCTTTGGAGGAAACCCAGCGCCAATATGCCGAGGGCGTCAAGGGTGCGGGCGAAGCCTTGCTGACCCTGATCAACGACATTCTGGACTTCTCGAAACTCGAAGCCGGAAAAGTCGATCTGGACCCTGCGCCCTTCAATCCACGCACCCTCGTGGAAGAACTCGCAGTCCTCCTTGCCGAAGCAGCACAGGCCAAAGGCCTGGAGCTGATTGCGTACTGCCGGCCGGAGGTTCCGGCGATGCTGGTGGGCGATGCTGGCCGCATCAGGCAGATCCTGCTCAATTTGGCCTCAAACGCCGTGAAGTTCACTCCCTCGGGGGAAGTCGTCATCAGCGTGAAGGTAGTGGAACAAGAATCCGCGAACGTGCGGGTACGTTTCGAAGTCCGTGACACCGGAATCGGGATCGAGGAGGCAGACCATCTCAGGCTCTTCGAGTCGTTCTCGCAAGCCGACGCCTCAACCACCCGGCGCTACGGCGGAACCGGACTTGGGCTGGCGATCTCGCGGAGGCTTACCGAGGTGATGGGCGGCGAGATCGGGGTGGACAGCTCCTTGGGCAACGGCAGCACCTTCTGGGCCACCCTTCCCTTGGCAGTGAGCGGAGCTGCGGCAGCTCCGCCGTCGATCTCGCCCGACCAACTCACGGGACTCAGGGTCCTCGTGGTGGATGACAACTCGACCAACCGGCTGGTGCTCCAAGCACAATTGGCGGGCTGGCGGATGTATCCGGAGGCTGTCGGCGACGCCCAAAAGGGCTTGGACCGTTGCCGCGAAGAGGCCGCCGCCGGACGTCCCTTCGACATTGCGGTGCTCGACATGTGCATGCCGGACATGAACGGGTTGGAGCTGGCCCACAAATTGAGCACCGACGTCGCACTGGACTCCACGCGTATCATCATGCTGACCTCCACCATGAATGTGGACAAAGCCGAACTCGTGGCCGCCGGGGTCCAGGAGTGGCTGACGAAGCCCGTGCGTAGCTCCGAGTTCTACGACCGCCTCATGCGTCTTGTGGCGGCCCGGCCGCTCCCGGCTCCCGCGGTTTCTCCAGCAATCCCCGTGACCATCAGCCAGCCTTCGCGCGGCCTGATTTTGGTCGTCGAGGACAACGAGGTCAACCAGCTCGTGGCCCGCAGCATGGTCGCGAAGCTCGGGTATGAGGCCGACGTCGTAGCCGACGGCAGCGAAGCCGTTGCCGCTACTGCTGCCACAGAGTATGCCGCGGTCTTGATGGATTGCCATATGCCCGTCATGGACGGATTCGAGGCCACCAAGGCCATCCGGGCACGGGACGATGGCCGCAGGAGGCTCCCCGTCATTGCCATGACCGCAGGCGCCCTGGATGAGGACCGTGAGCGCTGCCTTGCCGCAGGCATGGACGACTATTTGACCAAACCGGTGGACGCGGGCAATTTGGAGCGGGTTCTCTCGCGATGGATACCCGAAACATCGAAGGAAAGTGCCCTCGACCCCGCGAGGCTCGAAACGTTGCGTGACCTCGGCCCGGCAGACGGACTGGGGTTGCTGCCTGCCGCGGCCCAAGCCTTCAGGCAAGACATCCAACCGAGCCTGCAAGCGCTCCGCAAGGCTTTGGACACCGGAAGCGGAGATGCTTTCAGGCAAGTGGCCCACAAATTGAAAGGCGCCGCAGCCAACATCGGAGCAGCCCGCGCAGCCCGGATGTGCGAGGAATTGGAACGCAGCTCATCAAACGGCAAGCCGGTCGATCCCGCGCTCCTGGCCGGCCTTGAAACGGAACTTGCCCTCGTTGACAAAGCGTTGGACCATGCCCTGTCGGTGACCTCGTGAAGGTCCTGGTGGCGGACGACGACTTCGGTTCGCGTCTGGTGGCGAAAGCGGCAGTGGAGCAGTCCGGCCACGAATGCATCGTGGCCGCGGATGGCAGCTCCGCTTGGGAGCTGTACAGGCAACACCGGCCGCAAGTTGTCGTGACCGACCTGATGATGCCGGGGCTCAACGGGCTGGAGCTCTGCCGCGCCATCCGCAGCTCGGAAGAGGATTCCTACACATACCTTGTCCTTGTCACCTCGAAGGATTCACGCGAGGACGTCGTCGCGGGCATGCAGGCCGGTGCCGATGACTACGTGGCCAAGCCCCTTGACCCTTTCGCCTTGCATACCCGGCTGCTGGTGGCGCAGAGGGTGACTTCGCTGCATACGGATCTTGCCCGCTACCGTGCCGCCCTCGCGGAGCAAGCGCGTACCGATCCCCTGACGAAACTCCACAACCGGCTGAAGCTCTCGGAGGACCTGGAACAGCTGCACCAGAGATGCGCCCGATACGGGACGGATTACAGCCTGGCGATCTGCGACGTGGACAACTTCAAGCGATACAACGATCTTTATGGCCACCAGGCCGGTGATCTCGCCTTGCAGTCGGTTGCGGCCACCCTTGCCGGCCAAGGGCGCGAAAGCGACGGAATCTACCGCTTCGGCGGGGAGGAATTCCTCTTCCTGCTGCCCGGCCAGACGGTATCCGGCGCAGAGACAAGGCTGGCACGCGCGCTGGAGGCCGTGCGGGACCTGGGCATTGCACACTCGGGAAACCCCTCGGGCACCCTGACCTTGAGCGCTGGTCTCTCGGCCTTTGTGCCCGACCACCGAGTCAGCAGCGAACGGCTCCTCAAAGAGGCCGATATGGCGTTGTACGCCGCCAAGTCCGCCGGCCGGAACCGCGTGGAAGTCGCGCCGGAAGTCCGTCAACACACCCGGAGCTAAGAGCCCGGCACCGCGTCTACAGTTCCGGAACAGCTTCCTGGGCCACAGCCGTCGCCTCGGCGAACTGCGTGTTGTACAGCTCGGCGTAGCGACCGTCCGCGGCGAGGAGCTCTGCGTGTGTGCCGCGCTCAACGATCGATCCGTCTTCCACCACCAGGATGACGTCGGCGGCCCGGATGGTGGAGAGCCGGTGGGCAATCACGACGGCGGTGCGTCCCTCGAGTGCCTCGCCCAAGGCCGCCTGGACCGCGGCTTCGCTGGTGGAATCCAAGGCAGCCGTGGCTTCGTCCAGGATGACGACCCTCGGTTGGGCGATGAGGAGGCGTGCGATGGTCAGCCGCTGGCGTTCCCCGCCGGAAAGGCGGTAGCCGCGCTCCCCCACCACAGTCTCCAGTCCATCCGGCAAGGAGCGGACCATGGCTTCGAGCCGGGCGCGCCGGAGCACGTCCCACATTTCTTCGTCCGTCGCGCCGGGCCGGGCCAGTCGCAAGTTGGAGGCGATGCTTTCATGGAAGAGGTGGCCGTCCTGCGTGACCATGCCCAGGGTCGCCCGGAGGGAATCGAACGTTGCGTCCCGGATATCCAAGCCGGTACCTCGCCCGTGCCCGCCCAAGCGCACGGCGCCGGAGTCGACGTCGTACAGGCGTGACAGCAACTGGGCCACAGTGGACTTGCCCGCGCCGGAGGACCCGACGAGCGCCACGGTTTGCCCGGGCTCCACGCGGAAGCTGATCCCGTGCAGGACCTCCTCGCCGCCGCGGGTATCAAGCGTCGCTACTTCCTCCAGCGACGCAAGGGAGACCTTGTCCGCGGACGGATAGGCGAAGCGGACGTCGTCGAACTCGACCGCAACGGGTCCCGAGGGCACCGTGACGGCGTCGGGCTTCTCCTGGATGAGCGGCTTGAGATCCAGGATCTCGAACACCCGCTCGAAGCTGACCAACGCGCTCATGACCTCAACATGGGCACTCGACAGCGCGGTGAGCGGCGCATAGAGGCGGGTGAGCAGCAGCGCCAGCACGACGACGTCGCCCGCCGCCAGCTGCCCGCTCAGCGCAAGCCAACCGCCCAGTCCGTAAACGAGGGCGAGGGCCAGGGCGGAAACGAGGGTCAGCGCAGTGATGAACGTGAACTGCAGCATGGCGGTGCGGACACCGATGTCCCGCACACGGCCGGCGCGCAGGGCGAACTCGGCGGACTCTTCGTCCGGGCGGCCGAACAGTTTGACGAGCGTGGCGCCGGGGGCGGAGAACCGCTCCGTCATTTGGGTTCCCATGGCCGCGTTGTGGGACGCGGCTTCGCGACGGAGGTCGGCAAGCTTGGAGCCCATGCGGCGTGCGGGGATGAGGAAGATCGGCAGTAGCACCATCGCGAGGACGGTGACGAGCCAGGACGTGTTGAGCATGACAATGAGGGTCAGTGCCAAGGACACGACGTTGCTGACCACCCCGGAGAGCGTGCCCGCGAACGCCGACTGGGCTCCGATGACGTCGTTGTTGAGCCGGCTGACGAGGGCTCCGGTACGGGTCCGGGTGAAGAAGGCGATGGGCATGCGCTGGACATGGTCGAACACCCGGGTGCGCAGGTCAACGATCACACCTTCGCCGATCACGGAAGACAGCCAACGGGTCAGCAGTCCCACTCCGGCGTCGGCGACGGCCACAGCCGCGATGAGCGCGGCCAGCCCTACCACGACGTCCACGCCTGCATGGGCGATGATCGCGTTCACCACCCTGCCGGCCAGCACCGGGGTGGCCACGGCAAGGAATGCACCGGCAATGGAGGCCAGCACGAAGGCGATCAGCTTGTTGCGGTGCGGTTTCGCGAACGCAAGCACGCGCTTGATGGTTTCCCGGGAGAACGGCTGGGAGCCGCTCTTGGCCCGGGTGATGTTGTAGAGCGAGCGCCAGGCGACGCCATCCATGCTCATGGCTTGTGATTCCCCATTCCGGAAGTGTGGTGCAGTTCGGTCACGGTGCCGTTGTCAAGATGCCAGCGGGAATCGAGCCGGACGTTTTCGAGCAAGCGGCGGTCGTGCGTGACCAGCAGGAGCGCGCCTTCGTAGCCGTCGAGGGCTTCCTCGAGCTGCTCGATCGCCGGCAAGTCGAGGTGGTTGGTGGGCTCGTCCAGGACCAGCAGGTTGACCCCGCGGGCCTGCAACAGCGCGAGCGCCGCGCGGGTGCGTTCGCCCGGGGACAAGGAATCCACGGTCCGGGAGGTGTGGTCCGCTTTGAGGCCGAACTTGGCCAGCAGGGTGCGGACATCCGCGGAGTTCCACTCGACCAGGACGGATTCGACGGCGTCTGCCAGGGCGAGGTGCCCGGCCAGCAGTCCCCGGGCTTGGTCGATCTCACCGATCGCCACGGATGCACCCATGGAGGCGTCTCCGGCGTCGGGCTCTTGAATCCCGAGCAGCAGCCGCAGGAGCGTAGACTTTCCCGCGCCGTTGGGTCCCGTGATGCCAATGCGTTCGCCGGCATTGAGCTGGAGGTTGACGGGCCCCAGCGTGAAGTCGCCCTGGTGTGCCACGACGTCGCGCAAAGTTGCGACGACGGAGCTCGAGCGCGGAGCCTGGCCGATGCTGAACTGCAGCTGCCATTCCTTGCGTGGCTCTTCCACCTCGTCAAGCCGGGCGATGCGGGACTCCATCTGCCGGACTTTCTGGGCCTGCTTTTCCGAGGATTCGACGCTCGCCGCCCTGCGGATTTTGTCGTTGTCCGGGCTCTTCTTCATGGCGTTGCGGACGCCCTGCGAACTCCATTCGCGCTGCGTCCGGGCCCGGGACACGAGATCCGCCTTGGTGTTGGCGAATTCCTCGTAGCGTTCGCGGGCGTGCCGCTTTGCTACCGCCCGCTCTTCGAGGAAGGAATCGTAACCGCCGTCGTAGACCGCCACGCTGTTCTGGGCCAGGTCCAGTTCCAGCACCTTGGTGATGCAGCGTGCCAGGAACTCACGGTCATGCGAGACCAAGACGGCGCCACCGCGAAGGCCTTGCACGAATGATTCAAGCCGGGCGAGCCCGTCAAGGTCCAGGTCATTGGTGGGTTCGTCGAGGAGCACGACGTCGAAGCGGCTCAGCAAGAGCGCCGCCAAGGCAACGCGGGCGGCCTGACCGCCGGACAGGCCCGTCATGAGGGCATCGGGACCCGATTCCAGGCCAAGTTCCGCCAGCACCGCCGGGATCCGGTCTTCGAGGTCCGCGGCACCCGATGCCATCCAGCGGTCAAAAGCCACGGAGTACGCGTCGTCGGCCTCCGCGGTCCCGGCTGCGAGCCCTTCGGCGCCGGCCTCCATCTCGGCTGTGGCCTGGGCGCAGCCAGTACGGCGGGCAATGTAGGCGGCAACGGTTTCGCCGCGGGTGCGTTCGTGTTCCTGGGGCAGCCAGCCGACAAAAGCGTCGCTGGGAGCGAGGCTCACCGAACCTTCTTGGGGGCGGTCAGCTCCCGCAAGGATGCGCAGCAGGGTGGATTTCCCGGCACCGTTGGCACCAACGACGCCCACAACATCTCCGGGCGCGACAGTAAGGGAGAGCTTCGAGAACAAGGTGCGGTGACCGTGGCCGCCGGAGAGCTCTTTGGCGACAAGCGTTGCAGTCATTGGTCTATCCTCTCACTGCTCCGCTCCTGAGCGGAAAGGCCGGCCACGCGAAAGGGCGGCCGTGCGAATACCGTGCCGCGAAAAGACCGGGGCATGGAAGAACCCGCTGGTCCGTACTTGGGGGGTGTGCGGACCAGCGGGTTCGAGAATCAAGCATAATTCAATGTGCCCGCATCGTAAAATCGACCTCTCAGACCTGCCAGTCCTGCCAGTACGGGCGGAAACCGTCCGCCAGAAGCCGTCTTCCAGTCACCGTCCATCAGAAAGTGGTTCATGTCCCTCCCTTCCAAGGCGTTCCAACGCTGGCTGCACGGGATCGCCCCGAACACCAGCACGGCCGATGTCTGCCGTTTTTCGGGAGTGAAACGCACCACGCTGGCCCAGCAATTGGTCCGCGGCAAGGTGGCCGAGAGTTCGCTCGTGAGCATCAGCCGGGCCTTCGACATGAATCCTTTCGATGCCTTGGCACAATTCGAGGCCTACGCGGCGCTTCGCGGGACTCCGGTTCCGCCCACTGACGCGGAACTCGTCAGCCAGGTCTCCACCATGGATCTGCTGCGTGCAGTTGTCGAGCGCGAGGAGCCCAGGGAGGGCGTCGCGCCCTTGGTCCTGGCGGAGACCCCGCACGCGAGTTCAGTCAGGAACTGGGTGGACGCGATCGACGACGGCGAGCTGCGCCACCGGGTGAGCGACGCCACCGGGATCGCACCGCAGAACTTCTCCGCGCACCTGACCGCCAACCGGCTTCCCCCGGAACTGGCCTTGGCAACGTCCCGGGCGGGCGGCGTCGGACCGGCCGGAGGCCTCGTAGCCAGCGGCCTCGTCACTGAGGCCGAAGCAGGATGGCGCCCCGGAGCCCGGCGGGACGCCCTGGACAGGATGACGGAAGGCGAACTAGCCCTGCTCGCCGGAGAACGGCTGCAAGCCCTGGGCAAGGCCCTGCGCCGCCATGAACACGAGCTCGACCACACCAACAGAATCTGGGAGAACCTGGGATGACCACCGTGTTGGCGTGGGCCACGCTCTCCATTTGCCTCATTTTGACGGCCATTCGCATTCCCAGCGCCGTACGGGGCGAGAACCGGATGATGTTCGTCCTGTTCGCACTGATTTCCCTCGACATCCTTCTCAGCATCGAGGAACCCTACTTGCTGATTGACGGGTGGCTCGGCAACTTCAACCTCGGCAACCTGCTGCTCCGGTTCATGCTCTACGGAACGTTCCTGCTCATGGGCATCAAGGTGGCCAGGGCCTTTGGCTCAGCTAGCGGGGAACGTGCCATCCGGGGGCCGGTTGGCCTGGCCGTTTTGGGAGCAACCGGGGTCCTCACGGCCTTCTTTTTCTTCTCGATGGACACCCGGGACTCCACTGTCGGCCTGAATGACCTGGACCCGGGGCCGGCCCTTGATCTCTATGCGGCCCTGGGCAGGTTCTATCCGGGCTACGTTGCCGTATGCCTCATCCCGGGCATCTGGCGGTCCGTTCGAGGTTCCGGTCCCGTTCTGCTCCGGACCGCCTCTGCGACACTGCTCCTGGGCCTTGCTTTGCTGGCGGTTTCGCAGGTCTTTCCGCTCATCCCGCTATCGAATACGTGGCTGCGGCCGCTTATCAATTACTCTGCCGCTCTGGCCACTGCGCTTGGCTTGGGAGGCATTTGGCTGTCAAAAACCGTTGCCAGGCGGACTAGCCGCACGGTAATTTAAAAACATACCGCGTAACCTCTTTCATAAATCCATTATATCGTGCCATAATTATGAATGTGTGAAGGCGACGCAGCCTGACCTTTGAATCAATGAACGGGTTTCCAAGGTTCGTGGCGCGTGCGGAAGCACTTTTGGGGGGATGAGTGGTGGCGGGCTGTTGGGGACCGCCCCCACTCAGCCTTTTAAGCGTCCTTTCGGGCACCGCCCGCAGCACCCCAGTCCGGTCCCGTGACTAAGATGGCTTTCATGAAGAGCCTGCCCACTCGCCGCACAGCACTGTCCGCAACCCTTGCCGCCGTCGCGCTGGCACTGTCCGCTTGCGGCGGCGGCTCATCGCCGTCGTCGACGTCGGGTGGAGACACCTCGCTGTCCGCCATCAAGTCCAAAGGCGAGATCGTTATTGCCACGGAAGGCACCTACCGGCCCTTCAGCTTCCATGAGAACGGGGCAGGTCCACTGACGGGCTTCGACGTCGAAATCGCCCAGGCCGTGGCCGCCAAGCTCGGAGTAAAGGCGACATTCCAGGAAACCCAGTTCGATGGCATCTTCGCGGGCCTCGATTCCAAGCGCTTCGACACGATCGCCAACCAGATCTCCATCAACCCTGAGCGCACAGCCAAGTATGACTTCTCGGCGCCGTACACTATCTCCAATGGCGTCGTCGTGACCAAGTCCGACAACAACTCCATCAACAGCTTCGCCGATCTCAAAGACAAGACCACCGCCCAGTCACTGACCAGCAACTTCTACAAGATGGCAGTTGACGCAGGCGCCAACGTCCAGTCCGTCGAAGGCTGGGCGCAAGCCGCCACCCTGGTCCGCCAAGGCCGCGTCGACGCAACCGTCAACGACAAGCTGACCTACCTCGACTACGCCAAGAGCACCCCGGACTCCGGTTTGAAGATCGCCGCGGAGACCACCGACAAGACCCAAAGCGCCATGGTCTTCCGCAAGGGATCAACCGAACTCAAGGCCGCAGTGGACAAAGCCCTGGCGGACCTTCGAGCCGACGGAACCCTGGCCAAGATCTCCCAGAAGTACTTCGGCGCAGACGTTACCAAGTAGCCGGCGGCCAAACAGATGACCTTCAACTGGGACCTCGTCTGGAGTTCCTTCGGGCCAATCATCGGCGGCGCCGTCACGGGCACCATCCCCCTGACCTTGGCCTCGTTCGCTTTTGGCCTGGCATTGGCGCTCCTCGTCGCGCTCTTGCGCTTGAGCCCCAACAGCTTGCTCTCCGGCATCGCACGCTTCTACGTCTCGGTGATCCGCGGGACCCCCCTGCTGGTGCAGTTGTTCGTGATCTTCTATGGCCTCCCAAGCATCGGCGTGAAGCTGGAGCCGTGGCCCAGCGCCATCATCGCGTTTTCGCTCAATGTGGGTGGCTACGCGGCCGAGGTCATCCGCGCGGCGATCCTGTCCGTGCCCAAGGGCCAATGGGAGGCCGGGCACACTATCGGAATGTCGCGGCCGCAAACGCTCGTGCGGATCATCCTCCCGCAAGCGGCAAGGGTCTCGGTGCCTCCACTGTCCAACACCTTCATTTCCCTCGTGAAGGACACCTCGCTGGCTTCGCTCATCCTCGTCACCGAGCTTTTCCGCAACGCCCAGCAGATCGCCGCGTTCAGCCAGGAATTCATGATCCTGTACCTCGAGTCCGCCTTGGTTTACTGGGTCATTTGCCTCGTCCTCTCCACGGGCCAGTCCGCCCTGGAGCGCAGATTGGACCGTTATGTCGCCCACTGAGCCCAGCAACGCCGCCCAAGGGAACTCCGGGCTGGTGCTGTCCGCCCGGGACCTCGCCAAAGCTTTCGGCAGCAACAAGGTGCTGCGCGGAATCGACATCGATGTCCGCCGCGGGCAGGTGGTCGCCTTGATCGGGCCGTCCGGTTCGGGCAAGACGACGGTCCTGCGCTCGCTCAACGGCCTCGAAGTGCCCGACGCCGGCACGGTCACCTTCGGGGACGCCGACGCCGGTACGGTCCGGGGGTCCGGCGCGGGACTGACCCTCGATTTCGCCGGTACCGTCGGGAAGCGGGAGATCGCCGCCCTCCGGGACCGTAGCGCCATGGTGTTCCAGCACTACAACCTGTTCCCGCACATGACGGTGCTCAAGAACATCATCGAGGGACCGCTCCAGGTCCAGAAGCGTCCCCGGGCGGAAGTCGTGGCAGAGGCCGAGCGGCTCCTGGCCCGGGTAGGCCTCGCAGACAAGCGGGACGCCTACCCCTTCGAGTTGTCAGGCGGTCAGCAACAACGCGTGGGAATCGTGCGCGCATTGGCCCTGAAGCCACAACTTCTGCTCTTCGACGAGCCCACCTCAGCCCTGGACCCGGAGCTCGTGGGTGAAGTGCTCGGTGTCATCAAGGAACTCGCCGACGAGGGGTGGACCATGGTGATCGTGACTCATGAGCTCGCCTTCGCCCGCCAGGTTGCCGATGAAGTCATCTTCATGGACGGCGGCGTGGTGGTGGAACGCGGTCCCGCCGCGGAGGTCTTGCGGGAGCCGCGGGAGGAACGTACCAAGCAATTCGTCAAGCGCCTCCAGCACGACGTCTGACCCTCCCTCCCAACTAGTCCCCACCGCCACCCTCGCCTCGCAAGCTCGGCCAGGGAACCCTGGCGGCGTGGGCCCACGCATTTGTTGTCGTTTTGGGCCTCCTAACGACAACAACTGCGAGCCAGTTGGGTGGGGCCGCCCGCTCATTGGTGCAGATGGTAGACGGTGCTGTTACCGACCCTTGTGGCCGGGAACGTTGCTTCGACCCACTGGGTGATGGCCGACGACGTGCCGTTCCCGCCTGCCCGTCCCAGGCCACCCGGACCCCCAAACGGACTGCCCGGGACGAAATAGGAAATTTGTCCCGTGGCAACCATTTGCTTGAACTGGTCCAGGGTCGGAAACGGATCAGAGCCACTGAATCCGCCAATGGCCATCACCGAAGTATTGGAACCAAGCTCAAGGGCGGCTGCACTGTTCGCCCCGACCGTGGCGGCAGACCACTTCGTCTTCGTCGTCTGCAGAAGGGTATTCACGGCGGAATTTCCGAGGGGCTCGGTGAATCCCCCTGCCGCGGCAGGGGCGTTGGCGGGACCTGAACCACGGAAGCGGCCGAATGCCCCGCCGCGCGAGGCTGCACCGGCCGGGCTGGTGATGCCGGCCAGCCCCATCGCCTGGTTGTTCGTCCCTGGGTCCGGTCCGGCGGATGGCGACCCTCCCGTGTGGCCCGTCGCCGCAGTAGCTACGGTCCACGCACCAGTGCCAAGGCCAGCTGACAGGAGCGCCAGAATCGCCACTGCCACACCGGCCCTCCCAAGTCGGACCGGACCAGCCGCGATCAGGACCGCGCTCAAGACGCCCGCAGCGAGAACCGTCCAACGGAGCCACGGGAGCCACCCCGGGTCGCTGGACAGCAGAACGAAAGACCAGATCGACGTAAGCAGGACCGCCGACGCGAGCACGGCCCGGGACGCAGGCTGGGACCGGTGTTTCCAGAGTTGGACCCCAACGATGCCGATCACCGCGGCTACGGCAGGGGCAAGCTCAACCGTGTAGTACGCATGGATGGTGCCACTCATGAAGGAAAAGACGGCGGCGGTGATGACCAGCCACGTGCCCCACAAGACCAAGGAAGCGCGGATTGCGTCGGTTCTCGCCGCCCGGCGCGTGAACCATAATCCTGCCGCAAGGAGGAGCAACGCGGTGGGCAGTAACCACGCCACTTCCGCGCTGAACTCGCCGCCGAACAGGCGGAGGATGCCGGGAGGGCCACCAAAGGAAAATCCGCCTCCGCCGGGTACGGCGCCTCCGGGCTCCGCGCCGATGCCACCGGGATAACGGGCGAAGTCCGGTGCCGCACCCCCGGGGATCCCGTTGCCCCGTCCCACGATTCGGCTGAGCCCGTTATAGCCGAACACGAGTTCCCACAGGGAATTTCCCTGCGACCCCGCCATGTAGGGCCGCACGGATACCGGCGTGAGCTGGAAAACAAGTGCGTACGCGCCAGTGACCAGCGTGATGCCTCCTGCGGCGCCGAGCAAGTGCAGAAGCCTCTTCTTGAGGGGAACCGGGGCGGCCAATAGGTAGGCAAGTCCGAGCGCCGGGATGGTCATGAACCCTTCGAGCATTTTGCTCAGAAAGGCCAAGCCAATGAATGTGCCGGCCCAGAAAAGCAAGGCAGGGCTGGCCTTCTGGGTGGCGGTCACGGTCATCCAGGCGGCCACCATAAGGCAGAAGACCATCATGGCGTCGGGGTTGTTGAAACGGAACATGAGTGCGGCTACCGGCGTCGCGGCAAGCGCGGCTCCTGCAACAAGGCCTGCGGCCGGTCCCGCCGCCCGCTTAACGGCCAAGTAGAGCATCCCGACGGAAGCGATTCCCATGGCGGCTTCGGGCAGCAGCATCGTGAAGGAACTGAATCCGAAGACGCGTCCCAGCAGGGCGGGTATCCAGAACGCTGCGGGCGGCTTATCGACCGTGATGGCGTTCGATGGGTCCAGGGATGCGAAGAGCAACGCTGTCCAGTTCTTTGTCCCCGACTGGATGGCTGCCGCGTAGAAGGAATTGGCGTAGCCGGAGTTCGTCAGATTCCACAAGTAGACAAGCGCAGCTACCAGGAGGAGTGCCGCAGCCGAGGGCCGGACCCATCGCGCTTGCTTCTCGCCGAATGCCAGGCGCTCCCACCGTTTGGCAAAAACGGCCTCTCGGGAAGTGGCTGCGTTCCGGTCCCGGTCCGTAGGGCTGACAGTGATGGATTTGGAGCTCATTGTGTCTTTCACTTGATCATGGAGCGTTTGTGGGCCCCGCGGCACGACTAGGGCAATCGCGGTTGTTTGAAGACCCAGACCCTGAACAGGATGAACTTCAGCAGGGTTGCCAGGAGGTTGGCACCGACGACGCCCGCTATTTCGACCCCTCTGGAGGGTTCACCTCCGGAGGCCAGCCAGAAGAGTACCCCCGAGGTCAACGCCAGGCCGAGGGCGAAGACCACGAGGCCCTGGAACTGATGCCGCACGGCGCCCGTGGTTCCGGAGACCCCGAAGGTCAACCGCCGGTTTGCCGCCGTGTTGGCAACCGCGGTGACAAGCATTGCCACGAAATTGGCGGTCTGGGCATCGGCGATCGTGCGCATGAAGACAAACAGGGCGAGATAGGCCAATGTCGAGACGACACCGACGACGCCAAATCGGAGCATTTGCCCGAGGAGTGCGCCGTTGCTTTTGTCCGGAGCCTTGCGGCCGAGGGCGCTGCGCAGCTCGGCGACAGGGATGCGCCCGGTCATCATGTCCCGCCCGATCCGCGCGATCCCTTTCAAGTCATCGATGGAAGTGCGCAGTATGTCAACCGACGAGTCCGGGTCGTCAACCCAGTCCACCGGCACCTCGGCCACCCTCAGGCCGGCGCGGTCGGCGATGACGAGCAGCTCGGTGTCGAAAAACCAGGCGTCGTCGACGGTGCACGGCAGGAGTGCACGCGCAATGTCGGAACGGATCGCTTTGAAGCCGCACTGGGCGTCTGAGAAGCGGGCGCCTAGTGAGCCGCGGAGGATGAGGTTGTAACTCCGGGAGATGAACTCCCGCTTGGCCCCTCTAATCACGCGTGAGTTGCGGTTCAGGCGTGTTCCGACCGCCAAATCCGAATGCCCTGACAAGAGCGGGGCAATGAGCGGTCCGAGGGCAGCCAGATCCGTGGACAAATCGACATCCATGTATGCCACCACTGCCGCCTCGGACGCGAGCCACACGGTGCGAAGCGCTCGCCCGCGCCCCTTCCGGTCGAGGTGCTCGACGCGCACTTCACTGAGTTCGCTGCTGAGCTTACGTGCAATCTCGAGGGTCGAATCTGTGCTGGCGTTGTCCGCGATCGTAATGGTAAACAGGTGCGGGAAACTGCCTTTGAGGTAGGAATGCAGGCGACGGACCGCCGGTTCGAGGGCCTCTTCTTCGTTGTACACCGGTATCGCGACGTCAAGAATCACGCTGCCGTCGGACGTGCTGATCGGCGCCCGTTCGGGCCGGATGGCAGGGATGTGGCCGGCGCCGGACTCGGCCGCTTGCCTTGGTCCCCCAGGCTGCTGCCGCCCCGGTTGTCCGGCAGGCAGCGGCCCGGAGTGGGTCGTCATCGCATTGGACATAGTCCCAAGGTATGCAACGAAGGTGAGGGCTTCCCTGACGGAGCCTGTGCGTCCGCCGTAAACCGGATCGGACGCCACCCGGCTCCGCCGCCACCACTAACTGAAACGCAAGGTCACCAACTGGAACGGGCGCAGGGTCAGTTCGGCGGCGCCCGCTCCGGGCGTCACTCCGGGAGCATCGACGGGGCGCTCCAGGAGGTCCACGGATTGCACCGTCCGGGAATCGAAGTTGGCCGTGATGAGACCGGTGGAGCGCTCTCCCAGCGATTCGTAGAGCCGCACAATGACGTCTCCGGAGCCGTCTTCGGCAAGCTTGACGGCCTCAATGACCAGCGCTTGGTTGAACACCGTGAAGAGCGGCTCCACTGGGTTCGCCCCCGCCAGCAGCCTCGGTTTGAGGTTGGTCCGGTAGCCCTCCTCCACTGCGTCGCCGATGCTGGCGCCGGGCCGGACGCTCAGATCCAGGACATGCATACCGAGGTCGGCCCGGGGGTCCGGGAACTTGGGCGCCCGCAACAGTGACACACGGACGTTGGTGGTGGTTCCGCCGTCGTCGCGGATGGTCCGGGTGACGTCATGCCCGTAGCTTGACGCATTGGAAATGGCGACGCCGTAACCCGGCTCTGCCACATGGATCCATCGGTGGGCGCAGAATTCGAACTTGGCGGCTTCCCAGGAGGTGTTGGTGTGCGTAGCCCGGAATACGTGCCCGAATTGGGTCTCCGAGGCGGAACGGTCCGCACGGACATCCAGCGGGAAACCGATCTTCAGCAGCTTCTCGTGTTCCTGCCAGTCCACCGTGGTGGAAATCCCGAGGGATTCCGCGCCCGCCTCGAGGGAAATGCGCTGCGTGATGGTGGAGGAGCCGATGGTCCGCTCCACCACGACGACGGCGTCCCAGCCCGCGCTTTCCAGCGTCACCGATCGCGCCTCGACTACCGAGACGACATTCCGGCGGTAGAACTCGTCGATGTCCCAGGCATCCCATTCGTTGGGCGTGTCCCGGTGGAGCTCAAGATGGTTGCCGAACTGACCGGGCGCAATGGCTTCGCGGCCTGTTGCGTAATCCGAGAGGGAGGTCAGCAATCCGTTGGCGTCCAGCACCGCGCGGATGATGCCGTTGTCCAAAACATAGCCGCCGGCGCGTTCTGTGACGTTGACTGGGCTATCCGAGTGGACCGCCTCCGCTGCGGCGAGCGCCGGAACACCGTTGCGCTCATGCGGGGCCGCATTGAGCAGGAACATGGTGTCTCCCTCGCCCAGAAGGGCAGACGCGGCACCGGCAATGATGCCTTCCAGCTCCCTGGCGATCGCGGCATAGTTCCGCTCCGCATCCTGGTGGACCCACGCAATGGCGCTGCCCGGCAGGATGTCGTGGAACTGCTGCAACAGTACAAGCCGCCACAAGCGCTTAAGGTCCGCCGCGGGATAGGTGAACGAACCGGCAGTCCGCACTGCCGCCGTCGAGCACCAAAGTTCGGCCTCGCGGAGCAGGTGCTCCGAGCGGCGGTTGCCTTGCTTGGTATTTGCCTGGCTCGTGTAGGTGCCCCTGTGCAGCTCGAGGTACATCTCGCCCACCCAGACCGGGAGGTTGTGGTACTCGGCCTCGGCCTGCGTGAAGAACTCCTTAGCGGTTCCCATGCGTACTTTCGGTGAACCTTCCAGGTCCGCCGTTCGGTGGGCTGCGGCAACCATTTCGCGCGTGGGTCCGCCACCGCCGTCGCCGTATCCGAAGGGGACCAGCGAAATGGTGCCCCGGCCGTGCTCCCGGTAGTTGCGCTGGGCGTGGGCGAGCTCGCGGCCGTGGAGCTCGGAGTTGTAGGTGTCCACGGGCGGGAAATGGGTGAAAAGCCGCGTGCCGTCGATACCCTCCCAATTGAAGGTGTGGTGCGGCATCTTGTTGACCTGGTTCCAGGAGATCTTCTGGGTCAGGAACCACCGGGAACCAGCGGACTTGACGATCTGCGGGAGGGCCCCGGAATATCCGAAGGAGTCAGGCAGCCAGGCCTCCTGGCAGTCGATGCCGAACTCCTGCAGGAAGAAGCTCTTGCCCTCGACGAATTGGCGGGCCATTGCCTCGCCGCCGGGCATATTGGTGTCCGATTCAACCCACATGCCGCCAACCGGCACGAATTGCCCGGCCTTCACCTTCTCCCGGATCCGGATGAACAGCTCAGGATAGAACTCCTTCATCCATGCCAATTGCTGCGCCGAGGAGCAGGAGAAGACGAAATCGGGGTTCTCATCCATGAGGGCGACAACGTTGGAGAAGGTGCGGGCGCATTTGCGGATGGTCTCACGGACCGGCCATAGCCAGGCCGAGTCAATATGGGCGTGGCCAGTGGCCAGAAGTTCGTGGGCCGAGGCGTAAGCAGGCCGGCTCAAGACCTCGGCTAGGGCATCCCTGCCGGCGGCTGCGGTACCCGCAATATCGTCCGGGTCCATGACGTCCAGCATGCGCTCAAAGGCGCGGAGAATCTCGTGCCGCCGCGGCAGTTCGAAGGGCAGCTCGTGCATCAACCCGCTGAGGGTCCAGATGTCTTGGTGGAGCTCCCAGACCACCTCGTTGAGTTCGGCTATGGCGATGCGTCCGAGCCGGTAGCGGGGCTCGTCTCCGGAGGTGGACTTGTCCCCCAGGGGGGTTGCCGCGAAGCTCCACTCCTGGCTGAGATCCGGATTAGCTGCGGCTTCGACGTAGAAGTCGACTGACAGGCCGCCACCCAAAAGCTTCAGCGGGACGTGCTGATTGCGGGGAGAAATGGCCTTGATGATGGTGCCGTCGGGCCGCCAGGCGATGCCCTCGCACTGGAATCCGGGGGAATCGTTGCTGAACCCGAGATCGACGACGATCTCCACCGTGGTGCCATCGGCAACTCCCCAGCCCTCCGGAACCTCGCCCCGAAGCCGCAGCCACTTGGTGCTCCAGGCCTTGCCCCACGCAGCACCGTGTTCCTGGGGTTCGAAGACCTGGCGGAGTGCTTCCGAGGCTGGAACCGGCTCGCCCGGGGCATCCCAGCTGCTCAGTTCAAGGGGCAGCGCGCGGCCATAGATGGCGGGGGCTATCCGCTCCCGGACAAAACGTTCGAGCCGCTTCTCAGTGATCCGGCGGTCGTCGTGCAATTGAAGTCCCCTTTGGCGGTGGGCTAGGTTGAGATTCCATTCGATGGATAAAATCTACGTTGTTCCGGGACAATAGCCAAGTGATTGGCGGCTATCCCTGCAGGTCCTTAGCCCCCACCGCCACCCTGTCACTGCCCGCGTAGACGTTCAGGCTGGTCCCCCGGCTGAATCCCACCAGGGTCAAACCAGTCTCCTGGGCGAGTTCCACGGCGAGGCTGGAGGGTGCGCTGACGGCGGCCAAAACCGGGATTCCTGCGAGCGCCGCCTTCTGGACCAGCTCGAAGGATGCCCTCCCGGAGACCTGCAGGACCGTGCCACGCAAGGGCAATAATCCTTCGCGCAGAGCCCAGCCCACTACCTTGTCCACCGCATTGTGCCTGCCCACGTCTTCCCGGAGGCACAGTAGCTCAGCCTCGCCGTCGTCGTGGATTCTGAAGAGTCCGGCGGCGTGCACTCCCCCGGTCTTGTCGAAAACCGCCTGTGCTTCGCGGAGGCGGTCAGGCAGCGAGGCAAGAACCTCCACCGGAACGCTCAGGGGGTCGCCCGAAGGGCTGAAGTGTGAGGATTTGCGCACTGCCTCGATAGAGTCGGTGCCGCAGATCCCGCACGAGCTGGAGGTGTAGACGTTGCGGCCCGTCTCCGGAAGGACGACGTCGGGACGCAACTGGGCCTCCACCACGTTGAAGGTCTGAACGCCGTTCTCGTCCTCGCCGGCGCAGAAGCGCAAGGAAATGAGCTGGGCGGGGTCCCAAATGACGCCTTCGGAGACCAGGAAGCCCGCCACGAGGTCAAAGTCGTCGCCAGGGGTCCGCATGGTTACGGAGAAGGACATGTGCCCCAGGCGCACCTCGAGCGGTTCCTCGACCGCAAGGAAGTCTTCGCGGTAGCGGACCGGGTGCTCCAGCGCCTGTTCGGAGCCATCCAGGACGAATTTGTGCACCTTGCGGCGCTGGGTCACCCGTCCCATCTCAGATACCCACCGTCCCGGCAGCTTCAGCGTGCTCGGCGGCTTCCCCGTGCTTGACGAACCGCACCGTCATGGCCTTGTAGCCCGGCGTGTTGGATTCGCGGGCAACGAGCTCCCGGTGGACCAGGGCGTTGGCCTCCGGGAAGTACGCGGCCGCGCAACCCTTGGCTGTGGGGTAGGCAACCAGCCGGAACTTGTTCGCCCGGCGTTCCGTTCCGCCGAAAGTGGAGATGACGTCCACCATGTCCCTGTCCCCGAAGCCGAGCTCGCTGAGATCGTCCTCGTGGACCAGGATGACCCGGCGGCCTTCGGAAATGCCCCGGTAGCGGTCGTCGAGGCCGTAGAACGTGGTGTTGTACTGGTCGTGGCTGCGGACTGTCTGCAGGATCAGGTGGCCGGCCGGGGCTTCAAGGTACTCCAGCGGGCTCACGGTGAATCGTGCTTTGCCGATATCCGTGGCGAACGTGCGGGTGTCGCGTGGCGGGTTGGGCAGCACGAAGCCGTTCTTGGTCCGCACCCTTGCGTTGAAGTCCTCGAAGCCGGGGATCACCCTGGAGATGTGGTCCCGGATGACGTCGTAGTCCTCGGCCATGGCACGCCAATCCACGGGGTGGCTATCGCCGAGCACCGCCTGCGCCATGCGTGCGACGATGACGGGTTCGCTGAGCAGGTGCTCCGAGATCGGGGTCAAGCGGCCCTGGGTGGAGTGGATGACGGACATGGAGTCTTCCACGGAGAGGATTTGCCGTCCGCCCGGGTGTTTGTCGTCCGTGTCCGTGCGGCCCAGGGTGGGCAGGATCAGGGAGGTCTTTCCGTGCACCACGTGGGCGCGGTTGGGCTTGGTGGAGATGTGGACCGTCAGCCCGGCCTTCTTGAGCCCTTCTTCCAGCGCGACAGTGTCAGAGCCTGCCGCGGCGAAGTTTCCGCCCATGGAAACGAACACATCCACGTCGCCCTTCTCCAAGGCGTGTTGGGTTTCCACGGAGTCGTATCCGTGTTCCCGCGGCATGGTGAATCCAAACTCTTTGTCCAGGGCTGCCAGGAAGCCTTCGGACGGCTTCTCCCAGATGCCCATGGTGCGGTCGCCCTGCACGTTAGAGTGGCCGCGGACGGGGCAGGCGCCGGCGCCACGCTTGCCGAAGTTTCCCTGCAAGAGCAGCAGGTTGATGATTTCCCGCAAGGTGTCTACGGAGTGGGGTTGCTGGGTCAGTCCCAGCGCCCAGCAAATGATGGTGCCCTTCGACGCGGCCAGCATGCCGGCCACCTTGGTGATTTCGATGCGGCTCAGGCCCGTGGCGCGTTCCGTCTCTGCCCAGTCCAGCGTAGCCCGGGTTTCGGCGTAGGCCTCGAATCCGTCGGTCTGCGCCTCGATGAAGGCTCGGTCCACCACTGTTCCCGGCTGCCGCTTCTCCTCCTCCAGCAGGAGGTGGCCCAGCGCCTGGAACAGAGCGAGGTCGCCACCTACCTTGATCTGCAGGAATTCATCGGCAATGTCCGTGCCACCGCCCACCACGCCGTTGAGCGACTGGGGATCCTTGAAGTTCAGGAGTCCGGCTTCCGGCAAAGGATTGACGGCTACAACCTTGCCGCCGTTGTTCTTGCAATCACGCAGGGCTGAGAGCATGCGCGGGTGGTTCGTGCCCGGGTTCTGCCCCACAACGAGCACAAGCTGCGCTTCATGGATGTCTTCGAGTGAGACAGTGCCCTTGCCGATGCCGATGGTCGGGTTGAGTGCGCTTCCCGAAGACTCGTGGCACATGTTCGAGCAGTCGGGCAGGTTGTTGGTGCCCAGGCTCCGGGCGAACAACTGGTACATGAAGGCTGTCTCGTTGGCCGTGCGCCCGGAAGTGTAGAACACGCAGCGCTCCGGCGTGGTGGCATTCACGTGCTCGCCGATCAGGCTGAAAGCATCCGTCCAGCTGATGGGCGAATAGTGCGTGTCGCCAGGGCGGATGACGACGGGCTCGGCGATGCGCCCTTGGCTGCCCAGCCAGTATTCGGTCTTGTCCTCGAGCTCGGCCAGGGAGTGCCGGGCCCAGAACTCCGCGTCGACTACGCGCGTGGTGCTCTCCTCGGCGATTGCCTTGGCCCCGTTTTCACAGAACTCGGCGGGACTGCGTTTGCCGGTAATGGACTCCGGCCAGGCGCAGCCGGGACAGTCGAACCCGTCCCGCTGGTTGACGCGGAGCATTGACTTGACAGTCCGGCTGACGCCCGCTTGGGCCCAGCCCCGTTCCAATGCCACGGTGACTGCCTTGACGCCCGCGGCGGAGCGCTTGGGTGGGTGGATCTGGAGGTCATCTTCATTGATGTCCTGTTCGGGAGCATGCCTGTTCATGTCCCCATCATTGCAAGGCCTGACTCGCTAATCCACCCGCGTCCATCCTGCACGGGAAGTTCTCAGCCTGTCAGGGCGCTCCAGTCCACCGGCCCGGACGGAACTTTGCGGGCTGGCCGGGCGGGAGTCTTCTTGGCCTTGTCCTGTGTGGGCTTCGGCAGGGGAAACGGCGGCCCCCACGGCAACGGAAAAGCGGGCACTGCTTCGCCCAGTTGCACGCCGTGCGGTGGCACCACCATGACGCCGTCCGCGCCGGCGAGGCCGCGCATCATCCCTGGCCCCGCATGCTGGGCAGGCGACGCCAAGCCGTACACGAACCTGAAGGGAAGCAAACGCGTTCGCCCGGGATCGGCGTCGAGCATTGCGCCGCAAGGCACCTCTCCCACCTCGGGCAGCGTCCCGTGGCCCAGCCCCGCGAGGAGGGGTGCGCCGATCGTGAAGAGAACCATCATGGCCGCGAGCGGATTGCCGGGAAGACCCAACACGAAGCGGCCGTCCGGCAACTCGGCCAGGACGGCAGGATGTCCCGGACGCATCGCGATTCCATCGATCAGCAATCGGCCGCCGAGTTCCGCAATGGCCCGCCGGAAGTGGTCCGTCCCCGAACGGCCGGTTCCCCCGGTGGTGATGACGACGTCGGCGGGTGGCGCGTCCGGCGACGGCTCGCCTTCCTCAAGGGCCGAGAGCCATTCCTCATAGGAGTCGCCCACCTTGGTTTGCCCGCCGCGGATCCCGCCAAGGAGTTCGACGACGGTGCCAAGCTGGGGACCGAAGGTATCCCTCACCCTGCCGGGGGCCGGGACACCCGCGGTCACCACTTCGGAGCCGGTCAGGAGCATCTTCACGAGGGGTTTGCCCAGGACGTCCAGTTCGTCGCGGCCGGCCAAGGCGGCGAGGGCGAGATGGGCCGGATTCAAGACAACGCCGGATTTGATCAGCAGCTCGCCCGCCGCGGCTTCTTCTCCCGCGTTGCGGATATGTTGCCCGTTGCGCGGTTCGCCGGGCTTCGCGTTCCCGCCGAGGGCGAGTAGCGGCAAGCCGTCTTCGTCGGTGGTCAGGACCCCGCTCTCGCTCCGCAGCACGGCTTTGGCCCCCGGCGGAATCAGGCCGCCGGTGGCGATCGGGCTCGCTTGGTGCGGGGCCAGCCGATGGCCCGGCTCCGCCAGGATCCACGGGCCGCTGCCGTTGACCGCCCAGCCATCCATCGCCGACGACGCATAATGCGGCAGGTCCTGCAAGGCATGGACATCCAAGGCCAGGGTCCTGCCGATGGCGTCCTTCAGCGCAACGGGTGCGGCGGGAATGGGCGTGGCACTATCGAAGGCAAGTTGCCGCGCCTCCGCCCACAAGTGGTCGGCGTGCGGGACATGCACGGGGGCTTCCGTCATCCGGCGTCGGTTCCGGGGTTCGTATAATCTTTCGCGAGCGTGCGTGCCAGGCCCATGGCGGCATCCATCGACGCGGATTGAGTGGCTTGTCCCGAACCCGCGGCAAGTCCGGCCGCGAAGCCGGCAATGAAGGTAGTCAAAGGAGCCGCCGGCCGAACCACTGAATGGGCTGCAACGCCTGCCAGGGACAGGACATCGTTGATGTCGATCTCGACGTCTTCCAACTCATATGCTTGCAGCAGGCTCCTGCACCATTCCTCGAGCGTTTCTTCCTGGCTCTTCACGATCCGCCTCCACAGTCCGGTACAGCTGTTGTCACGGCAGGTCGCCGTCCACTCCAAGCGCCGCGGCATCGTCCCAGGTATCCACGTCATCGGTGGATCCTGCGGGGACAGGCACGGCCAGCAGATCAAGCGTAGCAAGCAGCCGGAACACCGCGGCGTTGACCAGGCCACCTTGTTCTGCCGCAGCCTGCACTTCCCGCCGCAAAGCGGATACCTGGTAGATCCCGAGCAACGGTTGTTTCCGGCCATCTGCCGATACGGACATGGCCCCTTCCGCTTCCGGGTGGGCGGCAAGTTCCTGGAGCAGTACCGGAACCGCGGCCGCGGCCAGGGGCATGTCGCAGGCCAGGACGAGTACCCAGGGCGCGCACTTCGGGGACGGACTGTCGCCGTCTTGTCCCTCTAGCACGGCGAGTCCGGCGGCGATCGCGGCTGCCGGTCCGGCGAAGGGCGGGTCCTCCCGCGCTGTCAATGTGCCGTGCGGCAAAGTCCCGGGATCAGGCCCGACGACGACGACAGTCCCGGCGCCGCGCGCTGCCGCCACGGCGCGGTGAAGGAGCGTGGCGCCGTCGTACCTCAGCTGGGCTTTGGGCACGCCGCCGAGACGGGAGGACTTGCCACCCGCCAATATCACCGCATCAAAGTCCACCCGCCCAGATTACCCGGGGAGCAGGCTCAATTCCGGTTCAGGCCGCCGATTCAGGCAGGAGGAAGGGATCCCATGCGGGCGCAGGTTTCTCAAGCTCCTTGATCTGCCAGATAGTCCCGGTGGGCGCCGCGGGAGTGAACCTCAGTTTCCAGCCCATCTCCGCCGGCGTGTGGTCACTCTTGGCGTTGTTGCAGCGCAAGCACGCTGCCACCAGGTTTTCCCAGGAATCCGCGCCGCCCCTGGATTTGGGGTGGACGTGGTCAATGGTGTGGGCTGCTTTCCCGCAATAGGCGCAACGGTGGCCGTCGCGGCGCAAAACGCCGCGGCGTGTAACCGCTGTGATGGTGTTGTATCTCGGCCGGATGTAGCGATTGAGTAGAATCACGGACGGACGTCCGAGAATCTCCTGTGGCCCGACGACAGGCTCGTCGCCTTCGGCCACTACGCTCGCTTTTCCGGTGAGCACAAGGACCAGCGCCCGGCGGAAGGTTACTACCGCCAGCGGTTCATATCCAGCATTCAGAACGAGTGTGCGCATGCACGTACCTCTTCACGGCCGCACCCGTCAGGGGCGCGAGGGCCGGCTGCCCTCTGCATGTACGGGCTGTGGATCGACAACCTAAGAGTAAACACCCGGAGGCCAGATCAACGAATCCTTGCGGAGGTTCCGGCGCAGTGTCGGTCAAAGTTCATGTGCCGGACACGTAGCCGGAACCTTCCAAACCGCCCGAGGTCCATGACCAGATCCAGATCGACGGGATCTAATGGACGCTGTCGGATTCTGCTGGATCCACGGATGCCGTCGGATTCTGCTGGATCACTCTCTTCGCCGAAGTTGCCGGTCCCGTGATTCCGTGGGCCCGGCAATGGTCCATTCGAATGATTGAGCAGAATCCGACATCCGAGCGAAAACAATCCCGGGACGGACATGACCCGCCCGGGGCCGAGCGAGCGCTACAGCAAAAGCCGGGCGACACGCCAAATCCCTGTCGACACATGTATTCAGGTGTCGACAGGGATCTAGCGCATCCCCAGGTAATTTGCGCGTCGCGAAGTAGTCGGGTTATAGGACAAAACGTGTGTATGGGAGGTGCTTGCTTCCCACCAGAGCTCTACAGCACCGGGCTCCGCCGAGGAGGGCCTATGGCACCGCCTAGGCTGGGCGGGACGGACATAGCGCGCCCGGGATTTACACACGTTTTGCCCTGTAACCCGTTAAAACAGAACATCCCCGCGGGCGGACCAGCGGGGATGTTCCAGTGAAGCTCTGTAGCCGGAGCTATTTAGCCACCAACGCGGATGAAGACCGGGCCGGAGCCGACGTTGACGCTGTACAGGGCGGTGGTGCCGCCGTTCCAGCCACCGTGGACTGCCATGCCGTTGCCGACGTAAACGGCGATGTGGGCCATGCCCATGCCACCGTTCTGGTAGTAGACCAGGTCTCCCGGCTGCGCTTCAGCAGCGCTGACCGTGCGGCCAAGGGAGAGGTAGTCTGCCGGCCAGCCGTGGAAGTTGATGCCAACAGCGGCCAGGGAGTTCGAAGCCAGGGCGGTGCAGTCCTGGGCAACGCCAAGCTGTGCGTAAGCTGCGGCAGCAATTGCTGCTCCCTTGCCACTGGCAACCTTGGTGGCGGGTGAAACAGCAGCCGTGACAGAAAGCGTTGAGACGCCGGTAGCGGCACCCGCAGCCTGCGAAGCCGGAGCGGCTTCCTGGGTGGCAACCGGAGCTGCGACAACCGGAGCAGCTTCGGTGGAAACCACCGGGCGCTCGTACTTGATGGCGACGGAGGAGTCGGCCGAAATGCTGGCTTGGGCGATGGACTGGACTTCCAGGGCGGAGGTCGAAGTGGACTCGCGGGGGACGTTGGTTTCTGCAGCGTTGGCTGCGATACCGCTAGTAAGCACCAGGCCGGAAGCAGCAGCGATAACTGCCGCCTGGCGGCCTACGCCACCGGCGTTGCTGCCGACAGTCTTAGCGATAACGGCAAGCGAGTTGGTCTTGGTGACCGCGGCACGGTGGCGCGCAACAGTAGAGCGTGAAGACACGTTAAGAGGCCTCTCCCTATGCCCGCGAGGTAAGCTGTCGGATTCGGATGGGAGTCATCCGGCCACACTTCTCCCTCTCGGAAGTCATGCGACTTAACCCCAAGGCCATCGGTGAAGATGACCAAAAGTGGGTCCCCCGCCTCTGCCAGACGATGTTTTGCGAACGGAACCTCGGGCAGTGGCAGAGCTAGGCAATCCACCCGAGTGCATCAACTCTCTAAAAGTTGATGCGAGTTAGACGGTACATGAGTTTTGGCTGAATGTCACATTCAGGTCACGGAGCGTGACAAGCATGCGAGAGACGTCCATCGGATTGGCTACAGCCAGCCCAGGGGGTCAACGACGTCGCCGTTGACCATGACTTCAAAATGGAGGTGGCAGCCCGTAGAGGCGCCAGTGGTACCGCTCAAAGCGATCACATCGCCGCGGCTGACCGTTTGGCCCACTTGGACGCTGAACGAAGACAAATGGTTGTACGTGGTTTCCAGGCCGTTGCCGTGGTCCACCACGATGCGGTTTCCGCCGCCATACGGATGCCATCCAGCGAATGTGACCTTGCCGGCCGCGGCCGCGTGGACCTGGGTGCCGCACTGGGCCACGAAGTCCTGGCCCCGGTGGAACTCCCCCAAACCGCCCGTGATGGGATTCACGCGGTAGCCGAACGGCGAGGCGGTGACCAGCGTGTCCAGCGGCGCCCCCAGGGTGCCCTTGGAGGACGACTCCTTGATGGTGCCGACGGACTGCGCACTCAAGAGCTGCTTGAGCTTGCTGTCCGGATCCGCCGTGGTGGAAACCGCAGCGCGGCTGAAGTCGATCGTGGCGCTTGCCGCGGCCGGAATCTCGGGCTGGGTGCCCACGGCCGACGCGACTTGGTTTGAGTTGGCAGTGGCCGTCAGGGCGCCGGTGCCCGGCATGGCGACCGTCAGAATGAGGCCTGTGGCGGCAAGGGCCACTCCGGCCTTCTGTCCTGCTCCGCTCGCGGCGGCGAACTCGGCCATTTGCCGCAAGGGACCCTTGCGGCGGCGGACTTCGCGATGGGGATCGCGGGGCCGCTCGTGCACGACGGCGCTTGTGCTCCGCAGCTCAGCAGTAGGACCGGACGCGCGTCTGCGGCCCCTGGTGTTCTGCGTAGTCAAGGTTTTCCTCTCTGACAAGCCTGCGAAGTTAGCTGTCGGATTCGGGCCAGAGAGATCGTGGACCCGGTCCGCGCGAAGGGCGCGAAGCGCAGGTATGTCCCGGAGGAACCCTGCGCTGCTTGCACTTCCGCTGCGGACTTCACCCCAAGGCCGCCTTTCGACAGCCGATGGTGGTTCCCCCGCTTCTGCCAGTGAATGGACTAATCCACCTGATCCGCTGGCAGAACTCGGCTTCGGATCAGGTAACGCTTTGGTATCGGCGCCAGTAGTCAACTATAGGGGATTAACCCCCGCAGTAATAATTTCGTTATCTTTGCCGACGGCCCTTACCGGGCAGCTTAGGCGACCGTGACAAACACGTGCGAGGCAACCTCGGGCGGCAGCTCCAGCGCGCCGTCGATATTGGGTACGCGAACGGAGATGTACTCCCCCACACGTTCCAGGGAAACCCTCGCGCCGGGCCGGATTCCGCCCTCGTCCAGCTGCACGAGCAGTTCCGGTTCCACCTGGATCGGTTCGGCCAGCCGACTGACGGTGACCCTGTTTTCCGGTGAGTATTCGTTCATTGCTTCAAGAAGGTTGACCACGCCATCCGTGAAGGCATGCGATGCGGCTCCACCCAGTGCTTCGAGTCCGGGAATGGGGTTGCCGTACGGCGATTCCGTGGGGTGGTCCAGGAGCTCGTAGAGCCGCCGTTCCACGCGCTCACTCATAACGTGCTCCCAGCGGCATGCCTCATCGTGGACGTAGGCCCAGTCCAGTCCGATGACATCGGCCAGGAGCCGCTCGGCGAGCCGGTGCTTTCGCATGACCTCGGTGGCGCGTTTCCGGCCGGTTTCGGTCAGCTCAAGGTGCCGGTCATTTGAAACAATAACCAGGCCGTCGCGTTCCATGCGTCCGATGGTCTGGGAAACGGTTGGGCCGGAGTGCCGCAAGCGCTCGGCGATGCGTGCGCGAAGAGCCACGATGTTCTCTTCTTCAAGCTCCAAAATGGTCCGAAGATACATCTCAGTGGTATCGATCAGATCCGTCATCCAGCTCAGCTCCTCGAGCGCAGTATCTTGCGTATTTTCCACCGTACCGCAGCCGACTCAGTGGTCGAACAATGGCCGAACCGGCCGGCCGTCCCGGTCCGGGCGCCAGCTCCAAGCTTAGCCTATTTTGAATTACTCCGGATAATTCCGGCACCCGCTCAGCGTCCCGCTCCAGCGCCCCTCCGTCGCCCGGTCAGGCACGGGCCCCACGCCCGGTGGAACAAATGCTTTCCACGTGGCGGACTATGACACCTTCGGTTCTGTCCCCGCCCGCGGAGTCAGGCAGAATTGGGGAGTCGAAGGGGGCAGCTTGCCGCCTGCCACGACCCATCTAGGCCGCTACTTCACCATTGGAGCATCCCGTGAGCGACAACAGCATCACCATCCCTGCCGATTTGCTGCCCAAGGACGGCCGCTTCGGCGCCGGGCCCTCCAAGGTCCGCCCCGAGCAGATCGAGGCACTGTCCGCCGCCTCGACAACGATCCTCGGCACCTCCCACCGTCAGGCGCCGGTCAAGAACCTGGTGGGCTCGGTCCGCGAGGGGCTTAGCCAGTTCTTCCGTGCACCCGAGGGCTACGAGGTGATTCTCGGCGTCGGAGGCTCCACCGCGTTCTGGGATGTCGCCAGCTTCGGCCTGGTCGAGAAGAAGGCCCAGCACCTCTCCTTCGGTGAGTTCGGCTCCAAGTTCGCTTCGGCCACCAACAAGGCACCGTTCCTGGAAGCTTCGTCCATTATCAAGTCCGAGCCTGGCACCCGGCCCGTTTCCCAGGCTGAAGCAGGCGTGGACGTATACGCCTGGCCGCAGAACGAAACCTCGACCGGTGTGGCCGCTCCGGTCAAGCGCGTTCACGGTAGCGACGAGGGTTCACTTGTCTTGGTCGACGCGACGTCCGCAGCCGGCGGCCTGGATGTCGATGTTACCGAGGCCGACGTTTACTACTTCGCCCCGCAGAAGAACTTTGCCTCCGACGGCGGCCTGTGGCTTGGCCTCTTCTCCCCCGCCGCCCTGGAGCGCGCCGCCCGCATCAAGGCAAGCGGCCGCTGGATCCCCGATTTCCTGGACCTGCAGACGGCCATCGACAACTCGAAGCTCAACCAGACCTACAACACGCCGTCCCTGTCCACCTTGGTGACCTTGGATGCCCAGGTCCAGTGGCTCAACAGCAACGGTGGCCTCGACTTCGCCAGCAAGCGCACCGCGGACTCCGCAAGCCGCATCTACAATTGGGCGGAGGCTTCCGAGTACGCCACCCCGTTCGTGGCGAAGGCAGAGGACCGCTCCAATGTCATCGCCACGATCGACTTCGATGACTCGATCGACGCCGCTGCCATCGCCAAGGTGCTCCGCGCCAACGGGATCGTGGACACGGAGCCGTACCGCAAGCTGGGCCGCAACCAGCTGCGCATCGCAACCTTCGTCGCCATCGAACCGGACGACGTCTCGGCACTGCTCGCCAGCATCGACTTCGTGGTGGGCGAACTGAAGAAGTAAGGGCCTGCCGCGTTCCCGCGGTCAGGACTGGTCGGCGTCGTCCGGGTGAGGATCCCGGGCGGCGCTAGCTTCCTTAACGGCGCTGTCCCTTTTAACAGCGCTGTCCCCTTTAAGAGCATCCCCCGCGCCTTGGGACTCAATGCGGAAGAACTGCAGTCCCCGGGCGCTGCGATCGAAACGGAGCCGCAACTGGCGGGCGCGGATGATCCACACGATCCCGACGACGGCGGTGCTGGCGCCCGCGGCCGCGGCCACGCCCACAGCCCATCGGGGTCCGGCCACGTTGGACACCCAGCCGACGAACGGTGCACCGATGGGCGTTCCACCCATGAAAATGGCCATGTAGAGCGCCATGACCCTGCCGCGCATGACGGGTTCGGTGGTGGACTGCACATAGCCGTTGGCACTCGTGATCATGGTCAGGGCAAACAGGCCGCAGGGAATCAGGGCCAAGGCAAACATGGTGTAATTCGGTGCCAAGGCGGCCAGTCCGCTCGCGAGGCCGAACCCGCCCGCCGCCGCGAAGATGAGCCGCATTCGTGGCCGTCCGCGCCGGGCGGCCAACAATGCTCCTGCGACGGAGCCGATCGCCATGACTGAGTTGAGCAGCCCGAATGCTCCCGCATCCATGCCGAACTCCGTGCCGACCATGGCAGCGATGAACAGGACGAAGTTCAGGCCGAACGTGCCCATGATGAAAATCGCGACGAGCACAACCACGATGTCCGGGCGATTGCGGACATAGCGGAGCCCTTCGCGGATGCGGCCCTTGCCCGCGGCCGCCCGGGGTTGGACGCGCAAGGAAGAAAGGGGAATGGCCCGGATCGCGCCAAGCATTGCGAGGAAGGTCAGGGTATTGATCATGAATACCCAGCCCGGCCCCACCGCAACCGTCAACACGCCGGCCACGGCGGGACCGATCATGCGGGCGACGTTGAAGGATGCGCTGTTCAACGCAACGGCGTTGGACAGATAGTCGTCCTTGACCAGCTCCGAGACGAACGTCTGGCGAACCGGGGCGTCAAGTGCCGAGACGACGCCAAGCAACAGCGCGAACACATAGACATGCCATAACTGCGCTGCACCGCTTAGGACCAGGAGTCCCAAGCCAGTGCTCAGGACCGCCATGGCCGATTGAGTCACGACCAGGAGCCTGCGCCGGCTGTAGCGGTCGGCAAGCAGTCCGGCCCACGGGGCCAGGAAAAGCTGCGGGCCCAGTTGGAGCGCCAAGGTCACGCCCATGGCGCCGGCATCGTGGTTGCTCAGATGGGCGAAGACCAGCCAGTCCTGGGCGGTGCGTTGCATCCACGTGCCGATATTGGAAACGAGCGCACCGATGAACCAAATGCGGTAGTTAAGGACACCGAGCGACTTGAAGGTGGACATCAATTTCCACCTTCACGGAATTCACTCGCCGGGTCCGCCAAGGGCTAGTCAGCCTCGATGTCGTCGGCGTCGTCGTTCTCTTGACCGTCACTGGAGGCGGCAAGGTCCTCAGCGGAGGGGTCGCCGTCGTCGTCCGCGTCAACGGGGGCGCCAGCCTCCTCCGCCAACTCTTCGGCGGCGGCCGCCTCGTCCTCCGGACGGACGCGCTTTGCCCAAGGCACCCATTCAGGAGCCAGGATGGAGTCCTCCGACGGCAGCAGGCCAAGCTCGCTGACGGTGACCACTTTGGAGCGCGAGTTGCGGGTCACCACCGCGTACCACTGCCAACCGCCGTATCCGGCCAGCCGCGATTCGAAAAGGTGCGTGACCACGCGTTCGCCTTCGGAGCGCGCGGCAATATGCGGTCCGATTTCACTCGGTTTGGCAATGGTCTCCACCGCGTTGCGGGCGACGTCGACTGCGGCCGCCAGGAAGGCGTCCGGCTTGCCGACCCGCCACACAGGAATGCCGGTGCGGGGTTTCGCCGTTGCCGGCTTCCGCTCAGCACCGGGTCCAGCCGTGGCTGGAACGGCACCAGTGCCGTTTTCTTCAGGACTGGCTTCAGCGGATTCCGATGTCATGGCAGCTTTAGGCTTCCAGCTCGTCGGCAACCTTGCGCAGGGCTGCGGCGATGGCTTTGCCCTTGGCGCCTTCAGGGTACTTGCCGGCGGACAACGTTCCGGAGAGGTTGTCCAGGACAGATACGAGATCCTGGACTACCGGGGCGAGCTCGCGGGCGTTCATGCGCTTGGCTTTGGCGATGGATGGCAACTTGTCCAGCACACGCAGGCCCAGCGCCTGGGCGCCCCGGCGACCGTCGGCGACGCCGAACTCAACCCGGGTGCCTGCCTTGAGATCCGCTACGCCTTCGGGCAGTGCGGATTTGGGCAGAAACACTTCCTGGCCGTCCTCTGCTGCGAGGAATCCGAAGCCTTTGTCCTTGTCATACCACTTGACCTTGCCGGTGGGCACGTAATCAACCTTCTTCGTTCTTACTTGCGAGACACAGCAGGCGCGCCACCGCATCCGCAGGAAACTGCGGGAATAGGGGTGACTGCCTGGACCGTGTTGGTCTATTGCTTCAAGGTTATCCTGCCCGGCCACGGATTCGCGCTTTGAGACCCCCGCAGGCAGGTCTCGCCGCCTTTTGCCCGCAACCAGGCTGCACCCTGGCCTGGAACAGGGGATGCGGCCCGGGACTGTTAGCGTTGCTTGCATGATTCCCCACGGCTTCCGCCGCCCGCTCACGATCGTTGCCGCCGTCGTCGCAATCCTGTCCCTGGCGGCCGTAGCCGCCGTCATGGCCGTCGCTTTTGCCAACGGCGTGGCTCCGGTCTGGGTCACGTCAACTGCTCTCTACGGGCTGCCGCTCGCCTTCATTCTGATGGCCGCATTGGTGGTTGACTCGGTGTGGGCACGGCGTCGCCAATGAGCAGCCGGAAAGCCCGACGGCGGGCCCGGCTGGCGGTAACGTTGAACTGATGTCCCTTATTCGCGCGCTCAGCAAGGAACTGGAAGCGCGCAGCGACGATTCGCTGCGGGCCTTGTTTGCCGCGCGGCCGGACCTCATCTCCCCGATAGCCCCGGACTTCGCTGCCCTCGCGGCGCGGGCAAGCGCACGGGTGAGCGTGCAGCGTGCCCTGGAGCGGCTCAACAAACCGGAGATGCAGGTACTGGAGACACTCCACCTATGCACCAACACGGACACCGGCCACAGCGTCTCCGCCGCGGGATTGAAGAAATGCATCAACGGCGCCACCCTTGCCGCGCTCGAACCGATCCTGAACAAGCTCCAGGAGCTGGCCCTCATCCACCGGGCTGATCCGCCGGCCACGGTGCACAATCCAGGCAGGCAGCGTTTCTACTTGCCGGTGGGCAGCCTCAAGGACGTCATCGGCATCTACCCGGCCGGTTTGGGCCGCAGCTACACCGAGTTGGTACGGCTTCAACCGGCCTTCGCCCAGCGCGTGGTGCATCTCGTCGCCGAACTCCACCAGAGCGGCGCCAAGGTCCTGGCCGCCACGACGCCCATGGACGCGGCGCTGGCTCTGCAGCGATGGACCTCGACGCCGGAGAACCTTCAGCACATCCTGTCCGAGGCACCTGTACGGACGCGTCCCCTTTTGAACAAGTTCGGCAGCTGGGCCATGGGTGCCGTTCCCCAGGCACAGCGCAAGGCCTCCGTCCTCCACGAAGGTCGCGACGTCGGTCCCGTGGACTGGCTCTTGGCCCGCGGCTTGCTTGTCCCCCTGGACGCCGGCCACGTTGAGCTCCCGCACAGCGTCGGCCTGTCGCTGCGCGGCGGCGCGATCGTGGACCACTTCACGTTGAAGCCTCCCGTGCCGGAGCTGGGCCAGACGAGTGCGGCCTTGCGCCGGAATGCCGCCATGGGTGCCATAGCCGAAGCGCTCCGACTGGTGGGTGAACTCCTGTACGCGGTCCGCGAGCAGCCGGTGGTCACCTTGCGCAGCGGAGGGGTGGGCGTTCGTGAGCTCAAACGCCTGGCCGACAGCCTCCGCTTGGGGTTGTCCGAGACGGCGTTGATCCTTGAGCTCAGTGCCTTGTCCGGATTGCTGCGCCTCGATGTGGACAGTTCCACCTGGGTACAACCGCCATCGCTGGAATGGCTCACGCTCCCCCGCCAGGAACAATGGCTCTGGCTGGTCAACGCCTGGCTCGCGAGCGAGCGCGCCCCCTCCCTCGTGGGCCAGACCCTCCCCGGGCCTGCCACCACGGCACCGCGATCCGGCTCTCCGGCAAGTTCCATCAATGCCCTGTCCGCCGAGGCCCAACGCCCTGACGCCCCGCTGGTCCGAAAACGGATCCTGGAGATCCTCGAAGAGCTGACCCTCGAGGTGGAAGCACCGGACGGAAAGGCTCCGGTGCTCAACGCCGAAGCCGTCATGGAACGCGCTGAATGGGCCCAGCCCCGGATGTCGCGGCGGTTCAGCTCCCTCGTCCGTGGCATCCTGCACGAAGCGGAACTCCTGGGGCTCATGGGTTCCGGCGCCCTGACCCAGCTTGGTTCGGCGATTGCCACTGAACAGCCCGAGCTGGCCCTGAGGATCCTCGGCGAACACCTGCCTGCCGCGGTCAACCATGTCCTGCTCCAAGCAGACCTGACCGCCGTCGCGCCTGGGTACCTGGCACCTGAGCTGAGCGAAAAACTGCTCTTGATCGCCGACGCCGAAGGCCAGGGCCCAGCCACGATCTTCCGCTTCTCCGGAGATTCGATCCGGCGCGGTTTGGACGCAGGGCAGGACGCGGAAGCCATCCTCGCGTTCCTGCATACCCACTCGGCCACCGATGTTCCCCAGCCGCTCCGGTACTTGATCAAGGACATCGCATCGCGGCATGGCCGGATGCGCGTCGCCAGCAGCCCCAGTTTCATCCAGAGCGACGACGAGGCCGCCATCGCCGAGCTCGTTCAGGAGCCGGGGGCCGCAAGCCTCGGGCTTGTCCGGATCGCCCCCACGGTACTGACCTCCACAGCGAGCCCCCGGGAGACCGCCAGGGTGCTGCGCGAGCTGGGACTTTCGCCCGCCGTGCAGGAGGCGGAGACCGCCGTCGTGCGCTATAAGAGGACGGCATCGGTGGCCGCTGGCGTCCGCCCCGTGTACACGGCGCCCCGCACCGCACCGCCGGACGACGACGTCGACGCCCAGCTCGCGGTCTTGAGGCACCATCGCGCGGTCCACGGCGACGTGACCGGCGAGGCGGCAACGCAACTGGGACTCGAAACCCTGCAGAGGGCCATCCGGCTGAAGCAAGCGGTCACCATGAACGTGGTTGACGGCTTGGGGAATTCCAACACCGAGACCGTTGTTCCGGTATCGGTGTCCGGAGGGCGCGTCCGGGTGTTCGACGCCGCCAGGGACACCGAGAGAGTCTTGTCCATCCACCGCATCATCGATGTGGAACCTGCGGGCGAGCCGCACAAGTGAGGAAGCAATAGTGAGCGACGGTCCGCTGATCGTACAGAGCGACAAAACCATCCTGCTGGAAGTCGACCACGAGCTCGCCACCGAGGCTCGGCATGCGATTGCGGCGTTCGCCGAGCTCGAGCGCGCCCCCGAACACGTCCACAGCTACCGGCTCACCCCTCTGGGCCTATGGAATGCGCGCGCCGCGGGACTGGACGCCGAAAAAGTCCTCGACACGCTCCTGCGCTACTCCCGTTTCCCGGTGCCACACTCATTGCTGATCGACATCGAAGAGACGATGTCCCGCTACGGCCGCTTGCGCCTGGAAAAGGACCCGCAGCACGGGCTGGTCATGCGGACCACCGACTACCCCGTGCTCGAGGAAGTCAGCCGGGCCAAGAAAATCGCACCGTTGCTGGGGCCCAGGATCGATGGCGAAACCGTGGTGGTGCATTCCTCCCAGCGGGGTCAGCTCAAGCAATTGTTGCTCAAGCTCGGATGGCCGGCCGAGGACCTCGCGGGCTACGTGGACGGTACTCCGCACCTGATCGCCTTGAACGAGGACGGCTGGCACCTGCGGCCATACCAGAAGCTCGCCACGGAGAACTTCTGGGCGGGCGGCAGCGGCGTCGTCGTGCTGCCCTGCGGTGCGGGCAAGACCCTGGTGGGGGCTGCAGCCATGGCCACCAGCTCGACAACCACGCTGATCCTGGTGACCAACACGGTCGCGGCCCGGCAATGGAAGGACGAACTCCTCAAGCGGACGTCGCTGACGGAGCAGGAGATCGGTGAGTATTCGGGCGCGGTCAAGGAAGTCCGGCCTGTCACGATCGCCACCTACCAGGTCCTGACCACCAAGCGCGGCGGCCTGTACCCGCACCTGGAGCTCGTGGACGGGCACGACTGGGGACTCATCATTTACGATGAGGTCCACCTCTTGCCTGCACCGATTTTCCGGATGACGGCGGACTTGCAGGCCCGGCGGCGTCTTGGACTCACGGCGACGCTTGTGCGTGAGGATGGTCGCGAAGGTGAGGTCTTCAGCCTGATCGGTCCCAAACGCTACGACGCACCGTGGAAGGACATCGAAGCCCAGGGCTACATTGCGCCGGCGGACTGCGTGGAGGTCCGCGTGGACCTGCCCCGGGACGAGCGCGTGGCCTACGCGATGGCCGAAGATGCGGACAAGTACCGGCTCTGCGCGACGTCCGAGACCAAGACCCACTTGGTGGAGCAGCTCGTGGCCCTGCACCAAGGCGAGCAGCTGCTGGTGATAGGCCAGTACATCGACCAGTTGGATGAGATCGGCGAGCGCTTGGACGCACCCGTGATCAAGGGCGATACAACAGTCAAGGTGCGGCAGAAGCTGTTCGACGCCTTCCGCGCCGGCGACATCAAGACCCTCGTGGTGTCCAAAGTGGCCAACTTCTCGATCGACCTGCCCGAGGCATCCGTGGCGATCCAGGTATCGGGATCTTTCGGTTCCCGCCAGGAAGAAGCTCAACGCTTGGGGCGCCTGCTTCGTCCCAAGCAGGACGGCCGCGCGGCACGCTTCTACTCCTTGGTGGCCAGGGACACCCTCGACCAGGACTTCGCCGCCAAACGGCAACGCTTCCTCGCCGAACAGGGCTACGCCTACCGGATCATGGACGCCAAGGACGTCCCCACCGGGTAGGGCTGGGTTAACTCAAGTTAGGCAACCAGCTGTTGTGCGCGCTCCTGTTGCTGCGCTGCTTGCAGCACGACGACGTCGACGACAGCCCAAGAGTCCTCGTCCTTGAGCTGCGCGTCGGCGAAGCGTTCAGCGGCGGGGCGGTCGCTGAACTCCTCGTGCTCGATGCGTCCGGAGAGCGTGTCAAGGTAGCTGACATGGAATTCGACATGCTGAGTTTCAACGCGTGATTCTTGTTTGTTTTCCATGGCTCAAGTGTGAATCGGGGGTCCGACAATTTAGGACTGTGCCCGCGGCGTGTTGGCTTTTGGCCGGTTTGTCAGGCCCTGCGCAGCTTTGTCAGGCCTGACGCAGCACTGTTCGGCCGCTTGTTTAGGCCCTGCGCAGCACCTCCTCGGCGGTGCTGCGGACCGCCCCGGTCACGGCGTCCAATATCCGCGACGGTGTCCGCCACCGCTGCCAGTACAAGGGAACGTCCAACGGCCGCTCGGGCGCGAGTTCCACCAGGGACCCATCGGCTACGTCCTGGCCGCATTGCGATTCAGGCAGCAGTCCCCACCCAAGCCCCAATCGAATGGCCTCGGCAAACTCCTGGCTGGACGGAACATAGTGGCGCGGCCCTGCCGGCTCCGTCCCACGCGCCGCGCCGCCCAGCAGTTCCAGGAAACGGTGCTGGTACTCATCCTTGCGGTCGAAGTCCACGGCCGGAGCGGCGCGCAGCGAGGCGACATCGACGCCGTCGGGAAGCCACCGTGCCCTGAATTCCGGGGTGGTGACGGCGCGGTATCGCATGCTCCCCAGCGGCTCCACGCGGCAGCCCTGTACCGGCTCGGGTGTCGCGGTCACGGCGGCCATGACCGTTCCGGTGCGCAGCATGGACGTGGAATGCTGTTCGTCGTCCCGGTGAAGATCAAAAACAGCGTTCAGCTCCGCGGGGACCCTCGTGAGGGCCTTGAGGAACCAGACGGACAGGGAATCCGCGTTGACCACGATCGGAACCGAGACCATCGGCGATTCGCCCGGCAGGCCCAGTTCCAGTTCGGCGTCGGCCTCCAACTGGGCGAGCTGCCGCGCCAGCCTGAGCACCACATGTCCCGACTCCGTGGCCTGGACCGGATTGCTGCGCTGGAGCAACACCCTTCCGGATGCTTGTTCAAGCGCCTTGAGGCGCTGGGAGACCGCCGACGGTGTGATGTTCAGTGATCGGGCGGCGGCGTCGAGCGTGCCTTCCGTGAGCACCGCGGCGAAGGTGTGCAACTGTTCAGAAGAGAATCTGGCCATAAGGTGATCTTACGATGCATAAGAATATTTAGCTGGACTAATGCCGAAGGCGAAACTTAGCCTCGAAGCATGAACTCCCCCGATGTCTTCCACGCTGCCGGTTTGGGCCTCGGCACAGGCCTGGCCCTCATTGTTGCCATTGGCGCTCAAAATGCCTTCGTCCTCCGGCAAGGAATCCGCGGCGAACATATCGGCCCAATCGTTGCCGTGTGCGCCATCTCGGACGCCGTGCTCATCGCGGCCGGGGTACTCGGCACAGGCGCCCTGCTCACTGCGGCGCCTGCCGCCGTCGTCGTCCTCCGCTATGTCGGCGCAGCATTCCTGGTCACGTACGGCGTAATGGCGGCACGGCGGATCCTCAAGCCGCAAGCGCTCGTGTCCGCGGAGCCCGGGCCTTCGGGTGCCGGCCGAAGCGGACTGGGGGCAGCGCTGGCGACCGTCACGGCACTGACATGGCTCAACCCGCACGTCTACCTGGACACCGTGCTGCTCCTGGGGTCCGTGGCGAACGCGCAAGGGCCCGGGCTGCAGTGGTGGTTCGGCGCGGGAGCCATGCTGGGCAGTATTTTGTGGTTTTGTTCGCTCGGGTTCGGCGCGAAACTGCTGCGCGGCTTCTTTGCTCGCCCGGCGTCTTGGCGGATTCTCGACGGCGGGATTGCCGTCACCATGGTGGGACTCGGCGTCGGGCTGGCTCTCGGCAGTTAGCCGGGCCAACTACCGCGACACCCCGATAATTCTCACAACAAGCATCCAGTCAACTCCCAGAAACTGGGAGCATCATGAATGGTATGAAAAAGAACGGCCCCGAAGCCAAGCTGCTCGTCGTCGACGACGAACCCAACATCCGTGAGCTGCTCTCCACCTCGCTGCGCTTTGCTGGCTTTGAGGTCGTTGCGGCGTCGAACGGCCGCGAAGCGCTCGCTGCCGCCGATCTTCACGCACCGGACCTCGCGGTCCTGGACGTCATGCTCCCCGACATGGACGGTTTCACTGTCACCCGCCGCCTTCGGGCCGCCGGAAAGCACTTCCCTGTCCTGTTCCTGACTGCCAAGGACGACACGGAAGACAAGGTCACGGGCCTGACCGTGGGCGGCGACGACTACGTCACCAAGCCTTTCAGCCTGGATGAAGTGGTGGCCCGGATCCGCGCCGTGCTGCGCCGCACGCAGCCGATGGAAGACGACGACGCCGTCATCCGCGTGGATGACCTGGAGCTCGACGACGACGCGCACGAGGTCCGCCGCGGCGGCACCATCATCGAGCTGTCGCCCACCGAGTTCAAGCTGCTGCGCTACCTCATGCTGAACCCTAACCGGGTGCTTTCGAAGGCGCAGATCCTGGACCACGTCTGGGAATACGACTTCAACGGCGACGCCTCGATCGTGGAGTCCTACATTTCCTACCTCCGGCGCAAGGTAGACATTGATCCGGATGCCACCGCCTTGATCCAGACCAAGCGCGGCGTCGGCTACGTACTGCGGACGGCCGAGAAGCGCTGACCTTGTTCAACCGTTGGAAGTCGGCCTCCCTCAGGTCGCAGCTGGTCGCCATCATCATGGGGCTGCTGCTTCTTGCCCTGGCCGCCACAGGCGCCGGGACGCTGACGCTCGTCAAGAGCTACCTCCAAGGGCAAGTGGATGACAAGCTCAGGGCAGCTGTCCAGACCGCCCAGCAACAGCAATCTTTCGCCAACTTGTCCGAGGCGAGCCCCGCCGTGCCCACGGACTATTCCCTGACGCTCTACGTCCAGGGCCAGCCACCCTATCCGTTCGGCGGAAGCAAGACCGATCGGCCGAGCATTGCCAACATCACCCCGGTTGAAGCCAAGAACCGCAATTACGCACCCTTCCAAGTGAGTGGCACCGCTGGCGGGGATTGGCGTGTGGTGGCGGTCAACGTCGTGGACAACCGGACCGGGCAGAACGCGGTGGTGATCGTGGGCCTCCCACTGACCCCTGTGGACCGAGTCATGGAACACGCCACCCTCGTGGTGGTCGGCGTCGGACTCTTGACGCTCGTGCTCGCGTTCTTCATCGCAACGTGGACCGTTGCACGTTCCTTCCGCCCCCTCGCTCGCGTTGAAAAGACGGCGGCCGCTATCGCTGCCGGTGATCTCTCGCGTCGCGTGGACATCGAGAATCCGGTCACCGAGGTCGGCCGCCTGGGCGCCTCCCTCAACGCCATGCTCGCGCACATCGAATCATCCTTTGCGGCGCGTGCCGCCTCCGAGGCCAGGATGCGGCGATTCGCCGCCGACGCCTCCCACGAGCTGCGCACCCCGTTGGTCACCATCCGCGGCTTCTCCGAGCTCTACCGCCACGGCGCCCTTGCCACGCCGGAAGATGTAGGCACCGCCATGGGCAGGATCGAGAGCGAAGCCAAGCGCATGGGATCCATGGTGGAAGACCTGCTGCTGCTTGCCCGCCTGGACGAACAACGGCCGTTGCAGCTCAAGCCGGTGGATCTGCACCTCCTGGCGAACGACGCCGTCGTGGACTCACTCGCAACGTCGGGCGAGCGGAAGATTTCACTCACAGGGCTCGACGGCGGAGCGGCAGCGTCTGCCCCCGTCCAGGGTGACGAGGCCAAGCTTCGTCAGGTGCTCGGTAACCTGGTTGGCAACGCCTTGCGATATACCCCCGAAGGAACGCCGATTGAGCTCGCTGTCGGGGTGCGGAACACGCCCGCCGGCCCGCTATCCGTTCTCGAGGTGCGGGACCACGGCAGCGGCATTCCGGCCGAGGAACTGCCCCGGATTTTCGAGCGCTTCTACAGGGCGGACACTTCGCGCACGCGGGAGACAGGCGGTAGCGGGCTCGGCCTCGCGATTGTCGCGGCAATTGTGGGGTCCCACCGCGGTACCGTGAGGGTCGAAGAGACCGACGGCGGCGGCGCCACCCTGGTTGTCAGCCTCCCCTTCCAGGACGAGCTGTCCGAGGTGCCTGACGATGCGGGTATTGCCGAGGCGGAGATCTCCGACTAGGAGTTTTCTACGCCGGGCGGCTTGATCTAGCGAGTTGTCCACATAGGGAGATTCGGCTCTGTCCGGGCCATGTGACGGCTTCTAGGCTCATTGTGTGGACCACAAGCCAGCCGCAACCTGCGGACCCGTTTAGTCGAAAGGCAACGCCCTATGAGCGTCATCTCCGTCGATACCGAACTCCTCCAGCTCAAGTCCGCCAACGTCAAGGCCACCGTGGATCGCATCAGCGCCGACGTCCAAGCGATGAAACGTGGCCTCGACGAGCTCCAAGCCACATGGAAAGGATCGGCAGCCAACAATTTCCAGGCCCTCGTCTCGGAGTGGACGTTGACCCAGAACAAAGTGGAGGCTTCGCTGGCATCCATCAACCTGGCACTGTCCTCCGCCGCGGCAAGCTATCTCCAGACCGAGCAGGGCAACACCCAACGGTTCAGCTACTAAGAGCCGAGGTGGGATCCCGGCGGGACGGCCAATCCGCCTTCCCGCCGGGATCCAATTGCTTTCCAGCACCCGGTTTCTTTCCGGGTCCGTTCCAGTGTCCGCGCCCGCTTCTGCGCCGTTACTTCTCCGGTGTTACTTCTCCGGTGTTACTTCTCCGGCGTCGACTGGTGGAAACGCAACCGCCAGCGGCCGTCGTCGAGCAACCAGATCGAACTCCGCAATGCCGAGCCTGTTCGCCCATAACTTCTGTAGCTGAGCAGCATGGTGTTGCTGGAGAGGCGCTCTGCGGAAATTATCTCTACCTCCGCGGTTTCGCCCGGGTTGCCCTCCAGCGCCATCATGAGCTCGTCGCGGGACCAGACACGCCCGGAGCTGCCAATCTCGGTAAAGTCCGGGTGGAGCAGGATCCCTGTGCGCCCAAGGTCTCCCCTGACATCGGGCCTCAGGAGCTCCCTCTCAAGGAGAATGACCGTTTCCTCGTCTGAGCGCCCGCCTGCCTGGCCAAGGACCGCTTCTTCGTCATCACCAGCGAACAAAGTGGGCTCGATGAACCTCTCCTGCTCCGGGAACTCAGCCGGCGCGTTCGGCATGGAACCGCTCGAGAGATCCTGACCGCCGAACAGCGTGAGGTCTTCATCCTGGGCATCCGTGTCGTCGTCGTCGAAAAGCGATGGCGCGTCCACAGGCGCTGTGCGGACTGATGGTGTGCGGACTGATGGTGTGCCAACTGATGGTGTGCCGACTGACAGCGTGCGGGACAAGGACCGTGCGGCTTCAGCTCCCGGATAGCCCGGCCCGGCAGGAGCGGCTATTCCCTGCTGGAACGCTGTGGCGACCGCACGCGCGCGATCGTCGGCAGCCTCGTTGAGGTCGTGGCCGGCGTGGCCCTTGACCCACTCGAACGAGTACTTGCGGCCGACAATAGCCTGGTCGATGTCCTTGAGGAGATCGACGTTCAAGACGGGCTTCCCGTCCGCCTTGCGCCAGCCTTTGCGCTTCCAACCCGGCATCCACTTGGTGATGCAATTGATGACGTACTGGCTGTCGCAGAGAATCTTCAGCTCTTCATCGGGAACATGTGCCGTGGACCGGAAGAGGTCCAACACAGCCATGAGCTCGCCCTGGTTGTTGGTTCCGTGCGGCCACCCGCCGGCCCTCCAGCAAGAGTCGTTCACGTACCAGGCCCAACCGGCAGGCCCGGGATTGCCGAGGGCAGAACCATCGGCGGCAGCAATAATCGTCATGGTTTCCATCCTGCCAGACCACCCCGACACTCCCGGACCGAATGCCCCAGCCGCCGGGTCACACCGCTCCCCGAACGACGCTCGCTCACATATATGGCCAAAAATCCAAACCCTCTTTCAGATCTGGCGCCCTAACCCAAAACCCCTCTGCAGCAGAAGTGAGCGAGCGTCCGCCCAGAACCCGACACACGTGAGCGAGCGTCCGGCCAAAACCCGATATAGGTGAGCGAGCGTCGTTAAACGGCGACGACGGCCCCCACCTGAGGTGGGGACCGCCGTCGTGCGTGTGGCTAGTGAGCTAGACCGGGGGCTTAGAAGCCGCCCATGCCGCCCATGTCGTCGCCGCCACCCATAGACGGAGCGTTCTTCTCCGGCTTGTCGGCAACAACGGCCTCGGTGGTCAGGAACAGACCAGCGATGGAGGCAGCGTTCTGGAGAGCCGAGCGGGTGACCTTTACGGGGTCGTTGACGCCGGCAGCCAGCAAGTCCTCGTAAACGCCGGTTGCAGCGTTCAGGCCGTGGCCCGACGGCAGGCCGCGGACCTTGTCGATGACAACGCCCGGCTCGAGGCCAGCGTTGTAAGCGATCTGCTTGAGCGGAGCGTCGATGGCAACGCGGACGATGTTGGCGCCCGTTGCTTCGTCGCCTTCGAGCTGCAGGTTGGCGAATGCCTTGGCACCGGCCTGGATGAGGGCAACGCCACCACCGGCGACGATGCCTTCTTCAACGGCAGCCTTCGCGTTGCGGACTGCGTCCTCAATGCGGTGCTTGCGCTCCTTGAGCTCTACCTCGGTTGCGGCACCGGCCTTGATGACTGCAACGCCGCCGGCCAGCTTGGCCAGGCGCTCCTGCAGCTTCTCGCGGTCGTAGTCGGAATCGGAGTTCTCGATCTCGGCACGGATCTGCGCCACGCGGCCGGCGATGGCGTCGGCGTCGCCGGCACCTTCGACGATGGTGGTCTCGTCCTTGGTGACAACAACCTTGCGGGCGTTGCCGAGCAGTTCGAGGGTTGCGTTCTCGAGGCTGAGGCCGACCTCGGAGGAGATGACCTGGCCACCGGTGAGGATGGCGATGTCGGCGAGCTGTGCCTTGCGGCGGTCACCGAAGCCCGGAGCCTTGACGGCAACGGACTTGAAGGTGCCACGGATCTTGTTGACGATCAGGGTGGCCAGGGCCTCGCCCTCGATGTCTTCGGCGATGATCAGCAGCGGCTTGTTGGACTGCATGACCTTCTCCAGGACCGCAACGAGTTCCTTCACGTTGGAGATCTTGGAGTTGACGATCAGGATGTACGGGTCCTCGAGGACCGTTTCCTGGCGCTCTGCGTCGGTGACGAAGTAAGCGGAGATGCAACCCTTGTCGAAGCGCATGCCTTCGGTGAGCTCAAGCTCCAGTCCGAAGGTGTTGGACTCCTCGACAGTGATGACGCCTTCCTTGCCAACCTTGTCCAGGGCTTCAGCAATGAGGTTACCGATTTCGGTGTCGCCGGCAGAGATGGAAGCAGTGGCTGCGATCTCTTCCTTGGTCTCGATCTCCTTGGCGGAGGCGAGCAGCTCGCGGATGACGGCTTCAACAGCCTTCTCGATGCCGCGCTTGAGGGACAGCGGGTCGGCGCCGGCAGCTACGTTGCGCAGGCCTTCCTTGACGAGGGCCTGGGCCAGGACCGTGGCGGTGGTGGTGCCGTCGCCAGCGACGTCGTCCGTCTTCTTGGCAACTTCCTTGACCAGCTCGGCGCCGATCTTCTCGTAAGGATCGTCCAGCTCGATCTCCTTGGCGATGGAAACACCATCGTTGGTGATCGTGGGGGCGCCCCACTTCTTTTCGAGGACGACGTTGCGTCCACGCGGGCCGAGGGTAACCTTGACGGCGTCGGCGAGGATGTTCAGACCCCGCTCGAGACCGCGGCGTGCCTCTTCATCAAATGCAATGATCTTGGCCATAACGGCGGTAGTCCTTTCGGGACAGTCGTTAAGAAGGTGCCTTCACTGCGGTGCCCGCGACGGACGATCCTTCACATTCGGCCTCTGTACGCCGCGTGCTCCGGACCTCACCCCAGCAAGGTTTTCTTTGTTCTCCCAGGCACCGCCATTATTTCCATACGGCCGGAGCCGCGAAGAATTAGCAGTCAGTGCTTGAGAGTGCTAATCAATAATTAGCACTCACCCGAGGAGAGTGCAAGCAGCAAGCGCAGGAAACTACTCGCCACGCCAAGGGAATTCGCTACCGGCACAAGCCGATCACGGGGTCCGTGAGGCGGTCTCCTTGCCACTCACCCGAGCAGTATTGTCGGCACCGTACGTGAAGACCATGTAATTGGACGAGGTAACGTCGCCGTTGGCGTCGAAACCGATGGTGCCGGACTCGCCGTCGTAATCCGGGAGCTTGGCCCCCTTCAGCACCTCGACGCAGTCCTTGTATGACGTACAAGACGTGCGTTCCTTCGTTGCCGCATCGCCCCACGTCGGACGCGCCCCGCCGGACACAGTGGTGAGCCAGGCCGCGATCGAGCCACCGGCGTCGTCGCCCGCCGCTGCGGCCGCAAGCGCCGCGAGGGTGACGGCGTCGTACGTCTCGGCGGCGTACGTCGTGTCCTTGAGTTTGGGGTCGATCCCCGTCAGATCTGCCTGGAATTCCGCACTCGGGAAGACCCCCGGAAGAATTCCCCGCGCGCCGTGGAGGCCGCCGGCGCCGAGTGCGGTTCCGTATTGGCGGATGGCACCGTCGCTCAAGATCAGGCTCTTGCCGCTCAGACCAGCGTTCATGAGCTCGGCCAAGGCGCCTTGGGCACCATCACGGGCAACCACGACGACGGCGTCCGGCGTGCCGGACTTGATCCCCTCCGCGGCCGGAGCTGCTTTGCCGGCCGTGAATTCTACGTTGGACACGGCCTCTATTCCGAGGCTGCGGGCGGCATCCATGACCGCTCCCGAGACCCGCGTACCGTAGTCTCCGGCTTCGTGGAGAACGGAAATCCTCTTGGCGCCGGCGTCGTGGGCCAGCTTCGCCAAGACGCTGCCCTGCGCGGCATCAGCGGCCGAGGTGCGGAAATAGAAGCCGCCGCTCTTGTAGCTGCTCAGTCCAGATGCCGTGTTGGCCGGCGAGATGAGCGGAATCCGGGCGGGCGAGAGCACATCGATAGCGGCGGGCGCATGGCTGGAATCGGTCGGCCCCACAACCACGTCGGCGTGGGCGGACAGCAACGCCTTGGCTTGGGCCGCTGTGTCGGCAGTGAAGGCCGCCGCGCCGGCCCCCTGGCTTGCGCTGCTGCCTTCGCCGGCCGCCGATGCCGGGAGCAACTCGACGGGGCGGCCCTTGTATCCGCCGGCGTCGTTGATCTGCTTGATAGCCAACTTGGCGGCAGCCAGCTCGGACTCGTTGAGGAACGCGGAACTACCGGTACTGTCCAGGATCACGCCGATGCGCAAGGTGCCGTCGCCGCTCGGGGTAACCGAGGCAAGCCTGGCGTTGCCGATGGGGGCGGAACATCCGGCCAGTCCGAGGGCCAGAGCTGCAAAAGCTGCGAGAAGAGAAACTACCCGGGAGCGGTGCCTTCCAATAGGCCAGGACAGCTCTGTTGCCGCAACACCCACTAGATAAGCCGCACGCTTTCTGCCTGCGGGCCCTTCTGGCCCTCGCCCAGTTCGAAGTCGACCCGTTGTCCTTCTTCGAGCGCACGGAAGCCATCCATCTGGATAGCGGACCAATGCACAAAGATGTCGTCACCGGACTCATCCACGGTGATGAATCCGTAGCCCTTTTCGGCATTGAACCATTTGACGGTTCCCAAAGCCATGATCCCCACACTTTCAACTAGCAGTGGCCGGCTTCCGGGATCTCCGGGCCAGCTCACAACTACTGTAACCACAGTCACGTTGCAGTGGCGCAACCTCGGGTGTGGGTGGCCGCAATGTTATTGAGGCGTAACCGAGTTGCTACTTGTAACCTGGACCCAGAATGACAACCACGGGCTGCTGGAATTCGGCGCTGTCCACAAGATTGGAAATGCCCAGCAATTTGCCGAGGGCTTCGGCATTGCCCTTCTGGGCAGCGCCTTTGTAGAAGACCGACGACGTCTGCTGGGGCATGCCGCCCCAGTTTGCGACGGTGGACAACGGCCAGCCACCGACTTGCACCATGCCGGCCACACGGGCAGCCAGGCCACTGGTGGTGGTGCCGTTGTAGACCGCGACTGCCGCGGTCTTGTCCAATGGCGCCGTGCTGGGCGTCGGCGTGCTGGATGGAGTGTCGCTGGGGCTCGGCTGGGTGGACGGCTGGCTGGATGCCTGCGCAGAACTGTTCGCCGAAGGCGACGCCACGGTGCTCTGCTTGGAGGCGTCAGCGGTGACGACGGCTTGCGGCGTCGTCGACGAGGTGAAGCCAAGCTTCGGAAGGATGAGGAACGCAACGAGGCCGACAGCCAGCGCGATGCCACCCAGGAGCAGCACCGGCCACAGGGTGGGCCGGGAAGCGGACGCGACGAGCCTGTGGACACCTTGGCGCGATGAGCTCTGCGGGACGCGGTCGAATTCATCCCGGGCAAATTTGGTCATGGTGAAGCCTTGTCCTTGCTGCTTGCTTGCTGGGGGATCAGCGTGTGCTTTATGCGTCGGAACCGAGACGGCGCGCGGTGCGGGCCCTCTGACGTGACATACGTAGTCTACGCAATCTCTTGACCAGCATAGGATCGTGCGCCAATGCTTCCTCGGTGTCGATGAGGGCATTGAGCAGCTGGTAGTAGTGGGTAGCGGAGAGATCGAAGAGTTCCCTGACGGCCTGTTCCTTGGCCCCGGCGTACTTCCACCATTGCCTCTCCAGGGCGAGCATCTGCTGTTCACGCTCGCCGAGCGGCGAATCGCTCCGGAGTCCGGCGGACAGGTCCTCGAGCACCAATCCAGTTGCTTCGGACGCCATGGGTTCCCGTGCGGGTTCTGCCACGACACACTCCTTCGACGCATTGACTGAAAAATGTCCCCCGCCCATGCTAACCGGCGAATAACACCGATGTCATTTGCCCCGCCGCGGGAGTCCCGGCGCTTTCCCTCAGTGCCTCACGACAGGGACAATGGCTGGGTGGCAGGCGAAGAAGCGTTATTTGAGCTCGAATCCGAGGATCACTCCGCCGGGTTCGAAGCACTACCCGGAATGGCCTTGGAGGATCTCATGGCGCCGGACTGGGCTCACGCGCTCTCCGGCGTCGAGGACGACTTGCGCTCGGCACTGGCCTTCGTGGCGGCGGAGGCCACCCGCGGAACCCACGTGCTGCCTGCGGCGTCCAACATCCTTCGCGCCTTCCGGCAGCCTCTGGCAGACGTCAAGGTGCTGATCCTGGGCCAGGACCCCTATCCGACGCCGGGACACGCCGTCGGGCTCTCTTTCGCGGTTTCCGGGCAAACCCGGCCCATCCCCCGCAGCCTCGCAAACATCTACCGGGAGATGGAAACCGATCTCGGGCTGCCACCGCGGGTCCACGGCGATCTATCGGCCTGGACAGGCCAAGGAGTGCTCCTCCTGAACAGGGTGCTCAGCGTCGCGGCCGGCGCAGCCGGCTCGCACCGGGGCAAAGGCTGGGAGGCCATCACGACGGCGGCGGTCACCGCCGTCGCCCGCCGCCGCACAGTTGCCGGGCAGCAGAGTCCGCTCGTCGCGATCCTGTGGGGCAAGGACGCTGAGGCCGTACAGCCGCTGCTTGAAGGCGCCCCCGTGATCTCCTCCGCGCACCCCAGTCCGCTCTCCGCCTCGAGGGGTTTCTTCGGCTCGCGGCCGTTCAGCCGGGCCAACGCCCTGCTCCGTGTGCAAGGCGCAGATCCCGTCATCTGGGAGCTTCCACCGCTGCCCTAGCTTAGGCTTGCCTACATGACATCTTTGCCCGCGACGTCGTCCGCGTCCCGCAATACCCGCCCCCAAGTGAACCTGACTGTGTTGCGCACGGAACAGCTTTCGCCCCACATGGTGCGCATCATTGCAGGTGGACCCGGTTTTGCCGGTTACGCGAACAACGACTTCGTGGACCGGTACGTGAAGATCGTGTTCCCGCAGCCCGGCGTCGACTATGAGCTGCCGCTGGATCTTTGGGCGATCCGCGAGACCATGCCACGCGAACAGTGGCCTTACACCCGCACTTACACTGTCCGCTGGGTGGACCAAGCTGCCCAGGAACTGGCCATCGACTTTGTGGTCCACGGCGACGAGGGCCTTGCAGGTCCGTGGGCCCTGGCAGCTCAGCCCGGCGACGCGCTTGTTTTCACGGGTCCCGGCGGCGCCTACAACCCGGCGCCCGACGCCGACTGGTACCTTTTCGCGGGCGACGACGCCGCCCTCCCGGCGATTGCCGCCGCAATCGAATCCCTGCCGGCCGGCGCCGAGGGCCTTGCTTTCCTCGAAGTCGATAGCGACGCCGACATCCTTGATATCGCGGCTCCCGACGGCGTGGAGCTGCGCTGGCTCCTTCGCTCCGGAGTCCCGGCGGGATCAAGCTCGATCCTGCTCGATGCCCTGGGCGAAGCCGAGTGGCTGCCCGGCCGCGTCGACGTGTTTGCGCATGGTGAACGCGGCTACATGAAGGGCCTGCGGGACATCTTCTTCAAGCAGCGTGGTCTGGAGCGTTCCCAGGTATCGCTTTCCGGTTACTGGGCCCAGGGGCGCGTGGAGGACGATTTCCAGGCGGAAAAGAAACTCCCGATCGGGCAGATCTAGGGCCTGCATACACTGGCGGGCTGCGGCCTGCGGCCTGCGGCGGCCTACCGCCGGCGCACGCGGCGGCGCTCGTTGCTGGCCAGTCCCTTGGTCAGCGGTCGGGCGAGGTTGTCGCCCAGCACGATTCCCGCGGCCACGCCCAGCACAATTGCTCCCGCGTTGAGCATTCCACCTGAGCCCAGCAAGACGTCCGCTTCCTGCACCGTCAATACATACATGGAACGGAATATCTTCAGCCCGGGGAGCAGGATGAGGGCTGCCGGTACGGCCACCACCAATTGCGGGGCCCCGAGTTTCAGCGCCACCATTCGGGCGAGCAGACCGATGACCACAGCGGAAATCGCGGGCGAGAGCCGGTCTCCGAATCCGAGATTGGAAGCCCCCCACAAAACGAAGTAACCCACCAAACCCACTGCCGCCGTCGGGAGCAGAAGTTTGAGCAGGGTCTGCTCCGTAATGCCGATGGCAATCACGGCCACAGCGATCAGGATCGCCTGGCCCCACAATGGATACGCCTCGGGGAATGTTTGGGTGACGTCGATCGCCACGCTGCCGATGAGTTCACCCACAACCACCGCGACAGCGATGCCCGCAACGATCGCGCCGAAGGTCAGGATGGTGGACAGGAAACGTCCTGCCGCAGTCACGGGGAATCCGTTAATGGCATCTTGCACCGAAGACACGAGCCGCCCCGTCGGCAACAGCAAGAGGATGCCGCCCGCCACCACAATGGACGGCGGGATGTCGGCACCGGCCCAGTGCAGCATGAGCGCGATGAACGTGACCAGGAAGGAGCAGGCCGCCGTTACGAAGAAGTCAGGCGTGCGCCACTTGCCCAATTGCCGGGCCACGAGATTGACAAGCATATTGGAGACGAAAGCCAGGGCGGATGCTCCAAGTCCCCCACCCAGGACCCCGACGAAAACAGCGGAGAAGACGCCGAACGCCATGGTGACCATCCACCGTGGGAAGGGCTTGCTGCTGCGGATGATGTCATCCAGCCGGTTCACCGCTTCTGACCTGCCCACACCGCCAGCCACGATATCCGTGACGAGCTGGTGCACCTGGGCCAGGCCCGCGTAGTTATTGGTCCAGGAGCGAACAACCCGGAGCAGTGTAATGGGGGTCTGGTCCTTGGGCGCATAGTTGAGCGCGACTGACTGGTTGGTGATGTCGACTTCGATATTCTTCAAGCCGAGCGCAGCCGTGACCGCGATGATGCTGGTCTCCACTTCCAGGGCACCTGCCCCGTAGCGGAACATCGTTTCGGCCATATGTAGCGCGAAGTCGATGGTCTTGCGGGCCGAAGCATCAACACCGCCCACATGGATGATGGGGTTGGCATAGGGACTGCCCGCCAGGCGGTCGACGATGCTCATGGGAGCGGTGGGAGGATTCTCGCCCTGCACGAGCCTGCGGAGCATGCGCTTGGCGTTGACATTCTGGCGCACCTGGGATGGCTTCAGAGGCTGCGTCTTGGGCAAGCCGTCCGTGTTGGGCCTGTTGTCGGGGCGTTCAGTCACGCGGGTGTTCCTCCAAAGGGCGTGGTTCCTCCAAATACGGTGTCATGCACATGCGATAGGCGGGGTGGCGCTGCGATTCTAGTAGAACTGCTGCCCTGTGCGTCGGGTGTAGATCTGCCGTGCGATACGTTCCCCGGCAGCGGTCCACAGCTTGTACTTCAGCGGGCTGATGACTTGGTCGTAGCAGCCCACGAAGTCGGTGACGGTCTTGCTGAAGCTGGTCTTGAACAAGCCAAGTCCGTGGAACGGGTGCGAGGTGTCTTTGAGCCGGTCCGCGGGCGGAGTGCCGCAGAAATCGTACTCAGTGCAACCCAGTTCCTTGACCTGGTTGATGGCCGTCCACTGGACCAAATGCGAATCGCCGTACTGCGCGCGCTTCTGCAGCGATCCGCCGTCCTTGTAGGTGCCCTTTCGGCCATAGTTGATCACGAAGGCTCCGACGGAGGGGACACCGTTTTCGAAGACAAACAGGAGCCTGCCCTGGCCACGGTCGATGAAATTCGTCCAGAACTGGCGGTAGTACCCGAATTCACGGACCCGCACTTGGGACTTCGCCTCGACCGTGTTGGTCATCAGCGCATACATGGAGCGGAAGTTCTCTTCCGTCGGTTCCATCGTGTGGACTTCGACGCCTTCGCGGATGGCCCGGCGAACGGCGTTGCGGCCGCGGGAATGCAGGTTGCGCAGCAGCTGGTTCTCCTCGGGAGAGATGTCCAACAGGGCTGTGGAGTCGTTCGGCTGCAGGTTGGGGGTCTTGACCACTCCGGTGGCCTCAATCGCGTCCCGTGCTTCGCCGCTGAGGACGATGTCCGGCTCGATTTTCACGGCGAAAACCCCGAGCTTGTCCCGCTTCACGAATTCCCGGTTGGCCTTGATGATCCCGGGGATGTCCTCGACGCCGGCAACGTCAGGGCCCTTGATGAGGTACCAGAGCTTGCCGAGCAGTGGAAAGGACTTCTCCAGGACCAGGTTGTAGCTGCTGTAGTCCGCGGTCTCGTAGACGAGATGCAAGGGCTTCCAGCCGAAGTGTTGCTTCACGTCTGCGAAGGCCTCGGATTGGAGGAGGTTGCCGCCGTTGGGGTTGGCCGTGACGTGTTTGTCCCAGTGTTCGATTTCCTCGGCGGTGGCAAAGCGTGCGGTAAATTCTCGCAAGGGGGCCGTGTCCAATCAGTTGCGTACTTGAGGCAGCAGGCACCGGTGTGCGGCGCAGGCGTTCAGCCTCAAGTCTATCGGCCCCTACAGGGAGCTACCGCCTGATCGGTTTCAATCGCCTCCAAGCGGATCCCCTTCGATTTCTCACAGCCACGGCAAAGGTTCCCCAAAGTCCGCAACTATTCCAGCGGCGGAAAGTGGTTATCACAAAAACCGAACCGGGAGGATCCCATGATCGTCTACCGCCCCATTCCGCCGCTCTCGACCGGCCGCAGCAACAGCTTGTGGTCGGTATTCGCTGCCATGGCATCGGCGGCATTGCTGGGCCCTGCCTGGCCGTCCGGTAGCCGCCGCGTCGAATATCAGGAAGCGGGCGCTAGCACTCCACAACGTTGACGGCGAGCCCGCCCATGGCGGTTTCCTTGTATTTGGAGGACATGTCCTTGCCGGTCTCGCGCATGGTCACGATGACCTCGTCCAGGGAGACGCGGTGGGTGCCGTCCCCCCAGAGCGCCATCTTCGCGGCGTTGATGGCCTTCGCCGCTGCGATCGCGTTGCGTTCGATGCACGGGATCTGGACAAGTCCGCCGATCGGGTCGCACGTCAGGCCCAGGTTGTGTTCCATCGCGATCTCCGCTGCGTTCTCCACCTGTCCCGGGGAGCCGCCCATGACTTCGGCCAAGCCGGCAGCGGCCATCGACGAAGCGGAGCCGACCTCGCCCTGGCAGCCAACTTCGGCACCGGAGATCGAGGCCTGCTCCTTGTAGAGCACCCCGACGGCACCCGCGGCGAGCAGGAACTTCACCACGACGTCGTCGCGGTCCTGCTGCGTGGCCTTGTCCATGCCGGGGGCGAAGTGCAGGGCGTAGTACAGCACGGCGGGGATGATCCCGGCGGCGCCGTTCGTGGGCGCGGTGACCACGCGGCCGCCCGAGGCATTTTCCTCGTTCACAGCCAGGGCGATGAGGTTCACCCATTCCTGCCAGTACTTCGGATCCCGGTAGTCAGGGTCCTGGTCTTTGGTTTCCTTCAGGAGCCGCTCGTGCCAGTCGGGAGCCCGACGGCGGACCTTCAGTCCGCCAGGCAGCACGCCTTCGCGCTTGAGGGACGTCTCGACACAAGCCTCCATGACGGAGTAGATGTGCAGCAGCCCTTCCCGGATTTCCTCTTCCGTCCGGGAGGCACGCTCGTTGATGAACATAATGTCCGAAATGCCGAGCCCCTTGGACGAGCAGCGGCCCATGAGCTCGGCGGCAGTGCGGAAAGGCAACGGGAGTTCCTTCTTGGACTCCTCCAGTTCCTTCTGGGCCGCGTCCTCTTCGCCTTCGCGGACGATGAAGCCACCGCCGACTGAGAAGAACGTCGCCTCGTGCAGCACCTCGCCGTCGGCGTCGGACACGGAGAACTTCATCCCGTTCGTATGCCGGGGAAGGACCGTGAGCGGATGCAGGATCATGTCCGACTCGCCGTACGGCAGCCGCACCCCGGAATCGGGATCGACGGCGCCGCAAAGGTTCAGCGTCCCGGTTTCGGCGATCGAGGCGAGCCGTTCCTCCACTTCCTCGGGAAGGATCTCCTCGGGGTGGTAACCCTCAAGGCCCAGCAGCACCGCAGTCATGGTGCCATGCCCCCGGCCCGTAGCAGCCAAGGAACCGTACAGATCAACGCGCAGGGAAGCCACCCGTTCGAGGGCACCGGACTCCCTCAGCTCACCCGCAAAGACCGCAGCAGCCCGCATCGGCCCCACGGTATGCGAACTCGAAGGACCAATCCCAATAGAGAAAAGATCGAAGACGCCAACAGCCATTGTCGGATTCCTTAGTTAGTTGTGGTCGGGTTTGGGGCGAGTGAGCGAGTTCCTCCGCGTGCTGCTCCTTCGTCGCTTTGACGCACGCTTCCGGAACCCACTCACCCGCCATGTAGCCGTCACCAGAGCGAACGGTCAATGTTCTCGCGTTTCAAAGGAGGCGACCAGAGCGCCCCTTCGGGCCCGGCCTCCGGCAGCATGCGTCTAAGGGAGCGTCACGTCCGCTCAGCGGGCGTCTACGCGACCGAGCATGCCGAGGAGGTCGGACCCGACGGGCGTTGCCGATCCGATCCCGGACTACGCGAGGTTCGCGACGCCCGGGTAGAGCGGGTGCGCGGCGGCGAGTGCCTCCACGCGGTGACGCAGGCCGGAGAGGTCCGCGTCGGCGTCGGCGATCAGCGCTTCGGCGATGATGTCCGCAACTTCACGGAACGCCGCTTCACCGAAACCGCGCGCG
>NZ_JBFTOG010000015.1:0-101477 GCF_056397865.1 Arthrobacter sp. 05L417 | reverse complement strand
TGTCGAGGAAGGGGCGGCGGGTGAGCTTGGTGAAGGTTTCTTCGTGCAGGGAGTCGAGGGAGACGTTGATGCGGGTGAGTCCGGCTTCCTTGAGCGCCGCCGCTTTTTTGTCGAGTCCGACGCCGTTGGTGGTCATGGAGATCGGCAGCTCGGGGTGCGCGTCGCGGAGGGCTGAGATGATGTCGACGAGGTCGGCTCGGACCAAGGGCTCGCCGCCGGTGAGGCGGAGTTCGCGGACCCCGAGGTGTTCGACGCCGATCCGCACCAGCCGGACGATCTCGGATGCGGTCATGACGGCTTGTTTGGACAACCATTCAAGGCCCTCGGCCGGCATGCAGTACGTGCATCGGAGATTGCATTTGTCCGTCAGGGACAAGCGCATGTCGGTGGCCCGGCGTCCATAACGGTCGAACAGGCCCGCCGGAGTTCCGGACGGCCGTCTCAGCATCGGCGACCCCGCGGGATCGCTTCCGCTCCGCGGCTGGGGCATGTTCAGCTAAACACCCATGTTTCCAGGCCACGATGGAGCATCGATAACGTTGCTTGGCTTCGTTCGGCCCGCCGGATCGCTATAGGCATACGAACCCGGCCGGCTGGCGGCGCCACTTTCGTCTTGGCAGTTGCACTTGGCGTCGATTTGCAGCCGGACCGTGACGGATTCGGAGGCTTCGAAGTTGAGGACTATCGGATCGGTGCCAGCACCTGAGATGCGAAGTACGTTTTCCTGCGACTGAGAATCATTCATTTGGTTTCTTTCTTTTGGGGGCTGCAGGCAGGGGCACGGAGCTGACCAGGCCGAACCGTGCGTGCGGTCCGGCCAGGTCAGCCGGTCGGAGAACTCACGCCGTCGGCCGAGCTCCGGGGCATTAGTTCAGTCCTCGAGAATCATCGCAGTGAAGGTCTGGCCGTATTTTCGAATGCCAGATCCTCCAGGAACGGCATTCCGTCCAGGTCGATCAGCGGGTTGTTGTCCTGGGTAGCGACCAGCTCGCGGGCCTCGGCCTCAGTATCAACGCTCGGCATGGAGCCGGGCAGCGGCCGCCGGGCGGATTCGCGCAGGAAGTAGATGCCGATCGCACCGATGATGGAAGTGCCCATGAGGTAGTAGGCAGGGGCCATGTCATTGTGCGTAGCCTCGATCAGGCCTTGGACGATGAATGGCGTTGTGCCGCCGAAAAGCGCCATGGAGAAGTTGTAGGCAATGCCCATGCTGCTATAGCGGCCCGACGTCGGGAACTGCGCGGGAAGCGCCGAGGCGAGGTTTGCGACATAGAACGTCACGGGGAAGGCGACAAGGGCAAGGCCAGCGAGCGTGGACCAGACATTGCCGACGCCGATCAGCAGGAATGCCGGGATGGCGAACACGATGGTGCTTCCGGCACCGATCCAGAGGACGGGGCGGCGGCCGATGCGGTCGGACAGTTTCCCGGTCAGCGGTATGCAGGCCGCCATTATCACCATCACGGGAATGGTTAGCAGCGTGCCGTGGATGGGGTCGTAGCCTTTGGACTCGGTCAGGTACGTCGGCATGTACGACGTCAAGACATAACCTACGGTGTTGGCAGCGGCGGCAAGGATCATGGCGAGAATAATTTGGCGCCAGTAAGCCTTGATGATGGGCAGGGGTCCCTTGGCCACGGCTTTGTCGGCTGCGGCAGCATCTGCAGAAAGTGCTTGCTGGGCGTCGAGGGTTGCCTGGAACTGGGGGGATTCCTCGATCTTGTTCCGGAAGTAGACGGCGATCGCACCGAGCGGCCCGGCGATCAGGAAGGGCAGCCTCCAGCCCCATTCCTCCATGGCCGCTTGGCCCAGAGACAGTTGCAGCACGGACACGATCGCAGCTCCCAACGCGAAGCCGAGATACGAGCCCATGTCCAGGAAGCTCGCGAAGAAGCCGCGCCGCCTGTCGGGGGCGTATTCGCAGACGAAGGTAGTGGCGCCTGCGTACTCGCCGCCGGTGGAAAAGCCCTGGACGAGTTTCAGGATCACCAACAGGGCGGCGGCCCATACGCCGATCTGAGCGTATCCGGGAAGGAGTCCGACGGCGAAGGTACTTGCCGCCATCAGCAGGAGCGTCGCCGCCAGCACCTTCTGGCGGCCAATCTTGTCGCCGAGCCAACCGAAGATGACACCGCCCAGCGGGCGGGCGATGAATGTTGCGGCGAAGGTGCCGAGCAGGAATAAGGTTTGGACGGACCTGTCAGCTTCGGGGAGGAAGACGGGGCCCATGGTGGTTATCAGGTAGCCGAAAACGCCCACGTCGTACCATTCCATGGTGTTGCCGACGATCGTACCGCCGAGTGCCTTCTTGAGCATCGGCTGGTTGACGACGTTGACGTCGGACACCTCTAGCCGCCTGTGTCTGAGGAGCTTCGGTTTCTGGGTCATAACGGTTCCTTTTGCTCAATATTGCAATTGGCTCATATGTGGCCGTCGGCCGGCACCTTGTGACAGGTTCGGTTCGTCGGTGGATAGGCGTAGTGCTTCCCTCGCAGGCCTTGGGCATGAAGCACCTCTCCTTCATTTGGGAAGGGACTCGCAAATACCGGTAGGCGCCAATTCCTAATCGTTCCGCATGGAACAACAGAATTCGCCATAAGCAACAGAGTGCGTTAGATCACAGTGATTGTCAAGGATGTTGCGCAAATGTGTTGCTTATCGTGATTCTTGTTGCGTATAGTCCTTCGGCTGCGGCCGATGGTCCCTGGGAACAACGAACCTACTTGAGCCAGGCGGCGACCTTGTCCGAGTTCGCGTCGATCCACTTCTGGGCGGCGGCATCCGGGCTCATGTTGTCCTTGGCGATGTACCCGGCAACCGTGTTCTGGTCCTGGTTCGTCCACGTGAATTTCTTGACGAGAGAATACGCGGGGCTACTGGAGTTGGCGAACTTGGTCGATACGATCTTGTTTAGGTCGTACTTGGGGTAGTCGCAGGCGACCTTGGCCGCGTCGGCGTCGCAGCCGGGCGTGTGGGCAGGGAGGTTGACTTTGACGAGCGGGACCTCCGCCATGAACCACTGGGGCTCGTAGAAGTAGCCGATCAGCGGGGTCTTGTTCTGCTCGGCTTGCCGGAAGGCCTGGATGAGCGCTGGTTCGCTGCCCGCGTACACGACCTTGAAGTTGAAGCCAAGGTTCTTCACGAGGGCTGCGTCGTTGGTGACAAAGGAGGGGTCGCCGTCGAGGAGTTGGCCTTGGCCTCCGGACTCGGAGGTCTTGAACAAGTCAGCGTACTTGTTGAGGTTCTTGGAGTCCGTGATGTCCGGGTACTGCTTGGCCATCCATGGCGGCACGTACCAGCCGATCACGCCGGTGTTGCCGGTCGGCCCGGCGTCGACCGCAGTCTTTTGCTGCTTGATGTACTTGTCCGCGAGCTCGGGGTGGCCCCAGTTCTCAAGGACGGTGTCTACCTCGCCGCTGCCGAAGCCCTGCCATGACACCTCTTCCTTGAGGGTCTTGTAATTTACGGTGCAGCCTAGCTTTTCCTTGGCCACGGTCCCTACGACGTAGGCGTCCGCCTCGTAGCCGACCCAAGGGTTTACGGCGACGTTGAACGCGCCGCATGCACTCTTTCCGCTTGGCGGGGTTGCGCTAGGGATATCGCCGGAGCATGCCGTGAGCGCGAGGACCGCGGTGAGGACAATTGCGGCAGACGCTCTCTTCCTAATCTTCAGGCCAGGGTCCGTCAGTGATTTCTTCACGGCTTTTCCTCTATCGGGTGCTGCCGAAGCGGGCAGTGGCGTGTTGCGTGATGCGGTCGAGCATGACTCCGAGCGCGGTGATGGCGATGCCGGCGGCAAGACCCTTTCCGAAGAGCTGGCTCTGGGAGAAACCGGCGACTACGAGATAGCCGAGTCCTCCGCCGCCGACGAGTCCGCCGACGACGACCATGGACAGGACGTAGAGCAAGCCCTGGTTGGCGGCGAGGACTACTGCCGCGCGGGCCATGGGGAGCTGGACCTTCGCGATCATCTGCCACGACGTTGTTCCGAGCGATTCCGCGGCCTCCACGGCAACTGGCGATACGCCTCGGATCCCGTCGGCAACTAGCTTCGTCGCGATGGGCACGCCGTAAGCGAACGCGGCGACGATCGCCGTGAATCGTGTGGGACCGAAGAGGGCGAGGGCCGGCACTAGGTACACGAAGGACGGGATGGTCTGGAAGGCGTCGAGCACGGGTCGGATGACCGAGTCGGCGGGCTTGCTCCGACCCATCCAGACGCCCAGGCAGACGGCGACGAGGACCACAACGAACGAGGCTACGAGCGTGGTCGCGAGCGTCTTCATGCTCTCATTCCACAGCCCGCTTCCGAGGATAACGGCTTCGCACACGATCGTGACTGTGGCGGCCCGCCGGCCGGCGAGCACGAACGCGATTCCGAGCAGCACGAGCGCCATGGCCCACCACGGGGACTGTGCGAGCACCGACTGGAGTGGGTCGACGAGAAGCGCGGTGACGGTGTTCTTGAGCCATTCCGTGAAGCCTGAGAACGTGCCGACCGTCCAGTCAGTGGTGGTAGAGACGGCCTTCGCTAGTGGGGTGCCGAGGTCGGGCCAAGCCGGGAACTTCGAGAGCGCAAGATAGATGTGCGAGAGATATATGGCGACAGCGGCGACGACGGCGCCTGCGATGATAACGGTCCGACGCATCTGCTGGCCCCCGAATGTGCCGGCCTGAGCCATTCCGGACCCGCGCAGTATGCGGGCTTCGATGCCTGAGCGTTCGGAGGCTCTCGTCGTGGTGCGGTCGAGCATGATCGCCATGAGCACGATGGCAAGGCCGGAGACAAACGCCGAGCCGACGTCGAGCGACTGGAGCGCCTGGAGCACCGGCGTGCCCAGGCCCGGGCCGTTGATGAGCGCGGCTATGGTGGCCATCGAGAGCGCCGCCATCGTGCACTGGTTGATGCCGACCACGATAGTGCGCCGGGCCATGGGAAGTTGCACCTTCACGAGGGCCTGCCAGGGCGTGCTGCCCATGGACGTGACAGCCTCGAGGGTGGCCGGTGAGACCCCTCGGATGCCGTGCTCGGTGATGCGCACGAGCGGCGGGAGCGAGTAGATGATGGTCGTGACAATCGCGGCGGCCGGGCCGATGCCGAAGACCAATGCGAGCGGGGCCAGGTAGGCGAACGACGGCAGGGTCTGCATGAGGTCAAGCAAAGGTGAGACCGCGGCCGAGACTCGGCGGCTTCGGGCCATGACAATGCCTAGCGGGAGGCCCGCGACTGTACAGATGCCGACTGCAAAGAACGTGACGATGAGCGTGTCGATGCTTTGTGCCCAGTAGCCGAAGAACCCGAAGAGCAGCACACAAACGCCGACGAGGAGCATCGAGCGCACGCCGGCGAACGCCAGGGCCAGCCAGGCGAGGAGCGCGACGACGCCGAGCCAGCCGATCTCCGGCACCGGGCGTCCGTCCGAGGCCTGGCTGAAGATGCCTTGGAGAGAGGTGACAAGCCCGTTGACTCCGTCCGTGATCGGCTGGACGATGTGCTGGAAGACGAAGGAGTTGGTGCGGGCGCTGTCAAAGGCGTCGCGGACGCTGTTCAGCCAGAGTTGGAAGTCCGTCTTGTCTGCGCCGCCCAACTCGAGGGTGTCCAGGCCCTTGAGCGTGGCCCAGAGCACGAGCCAGACGACGCAAATCCCCACGAGCGAGACCGGGCGCCAATGACGTCGGCAGAATCCCAGGACAGCAGGGCCTCCGGACGGGGTGGCAGGGGTTCGTCCTCCAGGTGAGTCGGGATGCGCGCCCCCTAACCGTCGTCGACGGTTGGCCCGCTCTGTGGCGACGCTCACCCGGCGCCGCCTTGGTGGGAAGCCGGGGACGGCTCCTCGGCGACGACGACGCGGAGGATATCCTCGTCGTCGACGATGCCGAGGAACTCCTCGCCGTCGAAAACCCTTACAGGCAGCTCCGAGTGGAGGACCTGCCGGGCGGCTTCGCGCACGATGCGGTCGGCCTGCATCACAGGCCCGTCGAGGGCCTCGCCCTCGCGCGGGGGCCGCACCACATAGCGCAGCGTGAGCACGTGTGAGCGGGGGACATCCGAGACGAAGCCGCGCACGTAGTCGTCAGCGGGGTTGGCGACGATGTCGGCGGGGGTTCCGATCTGGACGACCCCTCCGTCGCGCATGATGAGGATGCGGTCACCGAGCTTGAGGGCCTCCTGGAGGTCGTGGGTGATGAAGACCATCGTCTTCCCCACCTCCTCGTGCAGGCGGCGGACCTCGTTCTGCATGTCGCGGCGGATAAGCGGGTCAAGGGCGGAAAACGGCTCGTCGAAGAGCAGGACCCGCGGGTCCACGGCGAGTGCCCGGGCAAGGCCGACGCGCTGCTGCATGCCGCCAGAGAGCTGGTCGGGGAACGAATTCTCGTACCCGGTCAGGCCGACGAGGTCGACCATGTCCTGGGCCCGGGCGCGGCGCTGGGACTTGCCCTCCCCGCGGACTTCGAGGCCGTAGGCGACGTTGTCGATCACCTTGCGGTGCGGGAGCAGGCCGAACTGCTGGAATACCATCGCCATGTGGGTCCGGCGCATCGCCCGGAGGCGGGCCTTGCTCGCGTGGATAACGTCCTCGCCGCCGATCGTGACGCTTCCTGCCGTCGGCTCGATCAGTCGGGTGAGCAGGCGTACGAGCATCGATTTGCCGGAGCCGGAGAGTCCCATGACCACGAAGACCTCCCCAGGGGCCACCTCGAACGAGACGTTTTTGACGGCTGCGACGCAGCCGGTCTTGATTTGGAGCTCCTTGCGCGAGAGGTGCTCGTCCGGGGTGCCGATGATCCCATCGGACTTCTGACCGAAGATCTTCCATAGTCCATCGACCTTGAGCGCGGACTCAGTCGCGTTGGAGCTGGGGGTCTCTTCTGTCGCGGTGTGCGTGCTCATGCTGTTCTGCTCTTTCCGCTATCACTACCCCTCTATTGATGATGCATCTGCAGTGCTTGGCTGTCACGCGTGGCTGCTAGGCGTGACAGTCCACGGTGATACCGGGAGGGAGGCTGGGGGCCTCGTCGGATTCCTGGAGGTAGATATCCCCGCCAGCCATTTACCGATGACCCCGTGCCCCAGTGCCCGGGGTCATCGGTGCGTGTAGCCCATTTGCACGCTGATCCGGATTCCGGCCTGACGAAGGGCGTCAATAAGTCCGGGGATCTTCTGCGGGTCAAACCGGAACGCGGGTCCGGAGATGCTGACGGCTCCGATGACGGTTCCCAAGTGGTTGTAGATCGGAACCGCAATCGCGTTCAGGCCGATCTCCAGTTCCTCGCGTGTCTCCGCATATCCATCGTGGGCCACATCGATCAGCTGCTTCTCGAGGTCTTCCCGATTGGTGATAGTGCGGGGAGTCCTGGCATAAAACCCCGCTTCCGTCAGGATGCGGTCCCGTTCGTCGGCGGACAGTGCAGCCAACAAAACCTTCCCGCTTGAGGTGGCGTGGAGCGGCGTCAAGCCGCCCACCCAGTCATAAGTGGCCAACGACGACGGTCCCATGGCCTGATCCACGTTAACGGCATAGTTCGATCTCAGGACAGCGAGGTTCACGGTCTCCTTGAACTCGTCCGCAAGACTCTCCAACACGGGCCGGGCCTCGCGGACCAGGCTGAGCCGGCCGGGAATCGAACTGGCGAGCCGCAGGATGCCGAAGCCCAACTGGTACTTTCCCCGGTCGCTGTTCTGATGGACCATCTCCCTGCTCACCAACGAGCCCAGCAGTCGAGAGACCGAGGATTTGTGGATGCCGATTTCCTCGGCGATTTCGCTCACGCCGGCGTGTCCGTCACGGGAAAGGATTTCAAGGATCTGGAGGGCACGGTCAACGGACTGCACACCACCGGGCTGCCCGTTTCCGCCTTTTTCGGAGTCAAAGTCAATTGTGGCCATGAGCCATACCTACGTCTTTCTGCGGCGAAACAAGAGGCTGAAACCTCCCTCTTGTTTCTCTAAATCCTAGACCGGAACCGTAGGGGCATTGAACAGGTGGCTTCCCGCCGAGCCGGCGGTCAGGGACGGGGTCCATGGGAGTGGCAGGGCGGGAACCGGGTCCCCTGGCTGGGCGCCGTGAGGAGGCACAGCCAGGACACCATCGGCCCAGGCGAGTCCCCTCATCATTCCCGGGCCAGTGTGATGGGCAGGGGAGGCCAGCCCGTTGTCAAAGCGGAAGGGCATAAGGCGGGTGCGGCCCGGATCGGCGCCAATCGCGGTACCGGACGCTACCAGGCTGAGGTTCGAAAGCGGACGGTGTCCTAATGCCGCGATCAGGGGCGCACCAATGGTAATCAGTGCCATCATGGCGGCCAGCGGGTTTCCAGGCAGTCCGACGACGAAGCGCCCGTCCGGCAGTTCGGCCAGTACCGCGGGATGTCCGGGACGCATGGCGACGCCGTCCAGCAGCAGCCTCCCGCCTAGCGCGGCCATGGCGTTGCGGAAGTGGTCCGTTCCGGAACGGCCGGTTCCGCCTGTGGTGATCACGACGTCGGGCCGCTCCGCCGGGCGGGTGCCCGTATCGCTGAGGGCGGCGAGCCACTCCTGATATGAGTCCCCGATTCTTCGCTGTCCCACCGGGTCGCCTCCCAGCATTGCAAGGACCGTGCCCAACTGCGGGCCGAATGCGTCCCTGACCTGTCCCGGCGCGGGCGTCCCGGAGGTGACCACTTCCGAGCCCGTCAAAAGGATCGCGACTCGTGGCTTGCCAAAGACGTGTAGCTCGTCGTGGCCGGCGATCGCGGCAAGGGCGATATGGGCGGGATTGAGTACGGTGCCTGCGGGGATCAGCACTTCGCCTGCAGCGGCTTCCTCGCCTGCTTGGCGGATATGCTGTTCGCTTCGCGGTTCGCCGGGCCTTGCTTCGGGGCCGAGGGTCAGCGTGGGCACACCCGCTATGTCATCGCTTGTCCGGCCACTTTCGCGGCGTAATACGGCGTCGGTACCGACAGGCACCAGTCCGCCGGTGGCTATAGGGCTGGCATGGTGCGGTGCCAGAGGTTGACCCGGTTTGACCAAGGTCCAGGGTCCGCTGCCACTGACGGCCCAGCCGTCCATGGCCGAGGATGCGTAGTGCGGTAGGTCTTGACTCGTTGTGACGGCTCGCGCAAGCGTGCGTCCGATGGTTTCCGCCAGGGGCACGGGCATCGCCGGGATGGGGGAGGCACAATCGAATGCCAGTCGGCGGGCCTCTGACCAGCTCGTCGCGGACTTTCGAGCAGCCAGTGGACCCGAAGGCCGACGCGGTTGACCGCCGCGATCGGCTAAATCGTGAGCAGGCAAGCCGTGCCCCTATCTGAAGGCTTTCCGAATGGGATGCTGTTCCCCGGGAACGGCGATAAGGCACCTTCTTGGGCCTTAACGCCGTTCCCGGGGAGCGGGCCAGATTAGGTCCGGCCCCTAAATCGTGGCGGCTAGGCCTTGACGTAACCGTTGGGGTTCAGCACGTACTTCGTTGCGGCTCCCGCATCGAACTCGGCATACCCGCGGGGAGCGTCCTCCAACGCGATGGCCTTGGCGTTGACGGCTTTGGCGATCTGGACTTTGTCGTGCAGGATCGCCATCATCAGTTGCCGGTTGTACTTCATCACGGGGCACTGGCCTGTGGTGAAGGACAGGGATTTGGCCCATCCGGTGCCTAGGGAGAGCGAGAGGGAACCGTGCTGGGCAGCGTCGTCGATTCCACCTGGATCGCCGGTGACGTACAGGCCAGGGATGCCCAAGGCGCCTCCGGCGGCCGTGATTTCCATGAGGGAATTCAACACAGTGGCCGGCGCTTCGTGCGAGGCGTCCTTGCCGTGTCCGCGGGCTTCGAAGCCGACGGCGTCCACGCCGCAGTCCACTTCGGGCACGCCGAGGATCTGCTCGATTTGGTCCTTGGGGTCGCCCTTGGAGACATTGACGGTTTCGCAACCGAATGACCTGGCCTGGACAAGGCGGTTTTCGTTGATGTCACCGACAATGACCACTGCTGCGCCGAGCAGTTGCGCGCCGGCGGCGGCCGCCAGGCCGACCGGACCCGCGCCAGCAATATAGACGGTAGAGCCGACGCCGACCCCGGCCGTGACTGCTCCGTGGAAGCCGGTGGGGAAAATGTCCGAGAGCATGGTCAAGTCCATGATCTTCTCCAAGGCCTGGTCCCGGTCCGGGAACTTCAGCAAGTTCCAGTCCGCATAAGGCACCAGAACATAATCGGCCTGCCCTCCGACCCATCCGCCCATGTCGACGTAGCCGTAGGCGCTGCCTGGCCGGTCCGGGTTGACGTTCAGGCAGATGCCGGTCTTGCGTTCCTTGCAGTTCCGGCAGCGGCCACAGGAGATGTTGAAAGGCACCGATACGATGTCGCCCACCTTGATGAATTCCACATCCGGGCCAACTTCCACCACTTCGCCGGTGATCTCATGACCGAGGACCAGGTCCCGCGGTGCGGTGGTGCGGCCGCGCACCATGTGCTGGTCGGAGCCGCAGATGTTTGTGGTCACGGTGCGCAGGATCGCTCCGTGGGGCACCTTCCGGCCGACATTGGCGGGGTTGACGCCGGGGCCGTCCTTGAGCTCGAACGTCGGGTAGTCGGTGTCAATGATCTCGACTACGCCAGGTTCCTTGTATGCGACTGCTCTGTTTCCTGACATGGACACTCCTAAGGGCCATTTCATGGTGTTTTGATTCAGTGGTTGGACGTTCGCTGAAACCGTTGCCAACGGTTGCCCGTTGCCCGTAAGCGGTGCTCCGGCGCTCACCTCCCCAGGCATTCAGGCCACCGAAGCACCGCTTACGGGAAACGCGATTCCCCAAGACCGGTTCAGGGGATGAGAGAGGCAACCACGCTGATATGTCGATCTTCTCTTAAAGATATATCAGAAATATGTTACGTGAGCCGAACGGGTCATGTCCAGAGGTTTTTCAGCGGCCGAGTATCAGGCTGAGTGCTTCTGCGCGGGCGGCTGGCAGCCGGAGCTCGCCCCGCACCGCGGAGGTGATGGTCTTTGACCCTGGTTTTCTGACGCCCCGCATGGACATGCACAGGTGTTCACACTCGACGACGACGATCGCACCGAGGGGCCGAAGCGAAGTGACCAGGGCATCAACCACCTGCGTCGTGAGCCGCTCCTGAACTTGGGGCCTTCGAGCGAAGGTGTCCACCAGCCGGGCGAGTTTGCTCAGCCCCGTGACGAATCCATCCGGGGAGGGGATGTATCCGACGTGGGCTACGCCGTGGAACGGGACCAGATGATGCTCGCAGGTCGAGTAAAAGGGTATGTCCTTGACGATGACGAGTTCTTCATGGCCAAGGTCAAACGTCTTGTCCAGCACGGCGAGGGGGTCTTCGTGGAGGCCGCCGTACATTTCCGCCGCAGCGCGGGCGACGCGCGCGCGGGGGTCTCAACCAGGCCGGGCCTGTCCGGGTCTTCGCCAACGGCCAGGAGGAATTCCCGGACGGCCCGCTCCACCCGCGGACGGTCAACCCCCGGGGAGGACACCGCAACCGCGGTCCGGCTGTCACTCATAGCTGCCTGCGCTTGCCGGCTCGAGGCGGACAAGGACTGACTTTGACGTCGGGGTTCCGCTCACGTCGGCTACCGAGTCCAGCGGCACGAGGACGTTGGTCTCCGGGTAGTAGGCTGCGGCGCAGCCCTTTGGCGTCGAATAGCAGACGATGCGGAAATTCTCGGCCCGTCGCTCGGTGCCCCGGAATTCGGATACCAGGTGAACCATGTCGCCGTTCTCAAAACCCAGTTCGGCCACATCTGATTCGTTCACGAGGACCACCCGGCGACCGCCGTGAATGCCACGGTAGCGGTCGTCCTTGCCGTAGATGGTGGTGTTGTATTGGTCGTGGGAGCGCAACGTCTGGAGGATGAGGCGGCCCTCCGGGACGCGGAGGTACTCCAAGTCGTTCGCCGTAAAGTGGGCCTTGCCGGAAGCGGTGTCGAATTCCCTCGCATCCCGGGGCCGGTGGGGGAGGACGAAGCCTCCCGGGTTCTGGATCTTCTCCTCAAAATTTTCGAAGCCGTCGAGTACCGCTTCGATGTGTTTCCTGATCAGCGAATAGTCGTCCCTGAGTGCGAGCCAAGCGGCCTTGGGCGCGTTGGGCAGGAGGTGGCCGTCGCGGTCCGTGAAGAGCCGATGGGCCAGGTTGCAGACGATCGCCACTTCTGACATCAAGTGCTCGCTCGCGGGCTTGAGCCGTCCACGGGAGGCATGGACGGCACTCATGGAATCCTCCACTGTTACTCTTTGGTCACCTGTCCTCTGCGTGTCCCTCTCGGTGCGTCCGAGCGTGGGAAGGATCAGGGCGCGCCGCCCCGTCGCCAGGTGGGAATGATTCAATTTTGTGGAGATCTGGACCGTAAGACGGGTGTTGGCCAGGGATTGCTCCGTGGTTTCAGAATCCGGGGCCGCCCGCACAAAATTGCCGCCCATCCCGACGAAAACCCGGACCTTGCCGTCCCGCATCGCACGGATGGCCGCGACGGTGTCGTAGCCATGGGCCCGGGGGGAGAGGAACTGGAACTCGTGGTCCAGCCTGTCGTGGAATTTCTCCGGCATTTGCTCGAAGATGCCCATGGTGCGGTCACCCTGGACATTGGAATGTCCGCGGACGGGGCAGACTCCGGCCCCGGGCTTGCCGATGTTGCCCTGGAGAAGGAGGACATTGACGACGTCGCGGAGCGTGGGCACGGAATGCTTGTGCTGTGTCAGGCCCATGGCCCAGCAGACAATGGTCGCCTTAGACGCCAGCAGGCGCTCACCGGTAGTCCTGATCTGGTCCATCGTCAGCCCGGTCGCTTCGAGGATGTCCTCCCACGCAACATCTTCCAGTTGCTTCAGGTAGGCATCGAGGCCGACGGTGTGATTGTTGATGAAGTCATGGTCGAGTACGGTTTGCAGGCCCGGGCTGGTCCTTCCAGCACCTTCGGCCTCCAGCAGGTATTTGCCCAGTCCCTGGAAAAGCGCCTGATCGCCCCCGGCCCTGATCTGCAGGAAGTCGTCGGTCAGTTCGGTGCCAACCAGCATGCCAACGGGGTTCTGCGGGTTTTCGAATCTGAGCAGTCCGGCTTCAGGAAGTGGATTCACGGACACGATAACCGCACCGTTTTTCTTGGCCTTCTCCAGTGAGCTGAGCATGCGCGGGTGGTTCGTGCCTGGATTTTGGCCCGCCACGAAAATCAGCGACGCCGTTTCCACGTCTTTGAGGCTCACTGAGCCCTTGCCGATGCCGATGGTCTCGACGAGTGCCGAACCGGAGGACTCGTGGCACATGTTGGAACAGTCCGGAAGATTGTTGGTCCCCACGCCGCGCACGAGGAGCTGGTAGGCGAAGGCCGCCTCGTTTGACGTCCGGCCGGAGGTGTAAAACACCGCCTGGTCCGGGTTGTCCATGTCCCTGATCTCCTGTGCGATGAGCTCCAAGGCATCGTCCCAATCCACGGGCCTGTAGTGCGTTGCGCCCTCGTCCAGGAGCATGGGGTGCGTCAGCCGCCCCTGCTGGCCCAGCCAGTAGTCGTCCCGCGTCTTCAGTTCAGCTATGGAATGCGATGCGAAGAACTCCGGCGTGACGCGGCGGCGTGTGGCTTCTTCCGCGACGGCCTTGGCACCGTTCTCGCAGAACTCGGCTGTATGGCGTTTGTCGTGTTCCGGCCAGGCGCAGCCCATGCAGTCGAACCCGTCCACCTGGTTGACCGCCAGCAAAGTTTGGACGCTGCGCAGGGGGCCCATCTGCTCGAGGGAGATTTTCAGCGCGTTGGTGACGGCAGGGAGGCCCACGGCCTTTGATTTGGGTTTGGTGACAGTCAGCTTTGACTCGTCGATATTTTCACGGGGGGCTTTTGAGGCCATGGGCTTTACCTTCAGATCTTGGCCGGATAGAGAGGTCTGGCGGTGAGGAGGAGGAAGTTCGTGACATTCTTATCCCTCTGGTCTTGATATATCAGTTGTAGGGATAATATGTTCACGGGGCCGGTGAGTCAAGGCGCCGTCACCGAACGGGAAGGATCAGACGTGGAGAGCAGCGGCAAGTTATCGGTCATGGGGGAGTCGGAGCTGCCTGCGAGGCAGGATGACGAGTCCTATGCCGAGTATGCGTACCGGGTGCTGTGTGATGAGCTCATCGTTCTTGATATCAAGCCTGGGGAGCCCTTGAATGATGATTTGATCTCGCGTCGGCTTGGTGTTGGAAGAACGCCTATCCGGGAAGCCATGAAGAGGCTGGAGGGCGACCACCTAGTGGTTGCCTATCCACGCAGGGGAACCTTTGCCGCGGGCGTGGATATTACGGACCTTGCTGAAATCTCAGAGATTCGTCAGCTTTTGGAGCCTGCGGCATCTGCACGTGCCGCTCGAATGGCTTCGGACCGGACGCGGCAGGAGCTAAGGGAGCTTGCCCGGGAGGTTCGGCAGCTCTTGGCCGGCCATCTGGCACAGCGGGACCTCATGCGCTTGGACATGAGAGTGCACCGCAGCATCTACCGGGCGACTGGCAGCCGGCATCTCGAGGATGTCCTGATTCGCTGCGACAACCTGGCGACCCGTATCTGGAGTCTCGTGCTGGAGAAGCTCCCCCCGGTTTCCGAACACATCGCCCAGCACGTGGAGCTGCTTGAACGCATTGCCGATGGCGAGGCAGAAGCGGCCGCAGACCTGACCGCCAAGCACGTTACCGACTTCGAGAACCTGATCCGGGCGGTCCTCTAGCAAAACTGAGTGTCCCGGATGCCCGGCACCCGTTGCCCTCGGGGCGGGCATGGTTTTGCCCTTGTGTCAGCCGACAGGTCCGGCGATCAACGAGCGGAACTGTTCCCTTGCGGCCTCGGCTGTGTGCAGGAGCAGCAGCGATGTGGTGACGGTGCCGACGCCGCCGGGAACGGGCGTCAGTGCTGCGGCGACGCCCAGCACGCTGGCTTCGTCCACGTCTCCCACGAGGGATCCGTCGGGCAGGACGTTCGTGCCGACGTCGATCACTACCGACTCGGAGGAAACGTGGGCGCCGGTGAGCAGGCCGGTCCGCCCGGCCGCGACCACGACGATGTCGGCAGTCTGCGTGTATCTCTCGAGCGGACCCGACTTGGAATGACAGACGGTGATCGCGGCGTCGCGTTCCAGCAGGAGCAGTGATAACGGTTTGCCCACGACGGCGGAACGGCCGATGACGACGACGTTCCGGCCCGGCACCGGGATGTCGTAGTGGTCGAGGATCTCGACGACGGCCCGGGCCGTAGCAGGTGCGAAGGCGGGTTGCCCCACGGCCAGCAGGCCGAGGCTGAGCGGGTTCGCGCCGTCGATGTCCTTCTCCGGTGCGATGTGGCTGACCAGGGCATCGGTCCTGACCCCGGCGGGCAGGGGCGCCTGCAAGATGATTCCGTTGACGGACGGTTCCGCGCTGAGGTGTTTCAGGACGCTGGCCAGGACTTGCTCTGTGGCGTCGTGGCCGAGGTCGAGAATCCGGCAGCCGATTCCCGCGCGTTCGGCCGCGCGCTCAATGGAGCGGACGTACCAATGCGTGGACTCGTCGTCTGTTGCCACGACCACCGCGAGGACCGGGCGCACTCCGTCATTTTCGAGGTTCCGTGCCTCATCCCGGGCCCTTTGCTGGATGAGCGCGGCCAATGGCTTGCCGGAAAGCAGGGTGGCGTTCAACCGAGGATCCTTTCGCGCACGCGCTTCGCGAGCGAGTCTGCCGCAAGGACGACCTTCTCTTCGATCCCGTCGGTCTGCTCGGCAAGCCGGGCACGGGTCGCGCCGTCCTCGATGGCCACAATGTTGATGTCGATGTTGACGCGCGCCGTGGTGGCGGCCGCGCGGGCAGCGTCCGCGGCGGCTGCGATGTCGCTGATCACGTTGGCGTTTGCCGCGTCGAACAGTTCCGTGGCCAGTTCGACGACGGCTCCTGAGACCTTGATCAGCTGTGCCGGGGTCCGTGCAGCGTGAACGAGGGCATCCTGGATTGCTGCGGACCGCGCTTCGTTGAGGGCCTCGGTCCCGGAGGGCAGCTTGTAGGAATCAATGACAGCCTGGAACGCTAGTTCGTCGGCGTCCGCAAGTCGCAGGGCTTCGTCCACAAGTTCGTCGGCGGCCGCGATGATCCTTGAGACCAGTGCGGCGTGTTGCTCGTATTTGGCGCCCGTGGTGTACCTGGCGACCATTGCAACGAGGGCGGCCCCTTGGGCGGCGTGAAGCGCAGCGGCTGCGCCTCCGCCGGGGGTGGGTTGCCGTGATGCGAGCCTGGTGAGGTAATTGTTGATTGTTTCTGAACTGATCATGGGTCTTCCTGGGCTGGGTCTTCCGAGGCTGGGCTTGGAGAGCTGGGGCGGTAGAAGAGTCGAGGGGAAAGACAGCGGCCCGGACTCTGGTTGCGAGGATGAGTCCGGACCGCGAGCCTTTGGATGGCCGTGGTGCTAGCCGCGGAGCCTGGTCATCGTCGGGTCGTACAGCGGATCGGGCGTGACGGTGGCCTGGATGCGTCGTCCGAAGTACTCGATCTCGACGGAGTCACCGAGGGAGACGGCCGCCGGGAGGTACGCATAGGCGATCGGCTTGGCAACGGTGTAGCCGTAGGCGGCGCTGGTGACGTAGCCGACTGCCTGGTCCTTGTAGAAAACCGGTTCCTTGCCCAGGACGATGCTGCGTCCGTCGTCGACGGTCAGGCAGCGCAAGCGGCGGGCGGAGTTTTCCTCGGTGCGGCCTTCCAAAGCGGCCTTTCCGACGAAGTTGTCCTTGGCCATCTTCACAGCGAATCCGAGGCCTGCTTCGAGGGGGTCGTGCTCGGTGGTCATGTCGGTGCCCCAGGAGCGGTAACCCTTTTCAAGCCGGAGCGAGCTGAAAGCGGCCCGGCCGGCCGCGATGACACCGAAGGGCTGCCCCGCTTTCCACAGCGCGTCCCAGAGGCGCTGGCCGTTGTCCGCGCTGGTGTAAAGCTCCCAGCCGAGCTCCCCGACGTAGGACAGGCGCATGGCGGTGACGTTGACTCCGCCGATGACGACATTCTTGGCGCGGAAGTAGCGCAGGCCGTCGTTGGAGAAATCGTCGGTGCTGACCGTGCTGATGAGGTCCCGGGCGAGGGGGCCCCAGAGACCGATGCAGCAGGTGCCGCCCGTCGTGTCACGCACCTGGACCCAGTCGCTCGCGGAGCCGCTTTCGGTCTGGTGGCGCGCGGCCCGGTCAAAGTAGGCGGTGTCGATGTTTCCGTTGGCCCCGAGCTGGAACCTGTCTTCGCCCAGGCGGGCCACCGTGATGTCGCTTCGGATGCCGCCTGCGTGGTCCAGCAGGAGGGTGTAGGTCACGGCGCCTGGCTTCTTGTCCAGGTCCGCGGTGGTCAGTTCCTGGAGCAGCTTGAGTGCTCCGGGGCCGGAGACCTCAAGGCGCTTGAGCGGTGTCATGTCATACATTGCCACCGCGGTGCGCGTCTTCCACGCTTCGGCAGCGGCGATGGGCGAGCTGAACATTCCGGACCAGGCATCGCGGGCCGGGGGCTGCCATTCGGCCGGCATTTCCTTCAGCAGTTCGGCGTTGGTTTCGAACCAGTAGGGGCGTTCCCAGCCGCCGGATTCGAGGAAGAATCCTCCCAGTTGCTTGTGGCGGGCGTGGAAAGGGCTGACGCGGAGGTTGCGGGGGGAGAGCTTGGGCTGGAGCGGGTGCAGGACGTCGTAGATTTCCACGAAGTTCTGCTGGGACGTTTCGCTGACGTATTCGGGGGTTAGCTGGACGTCTTCGAAGCGGTGGATGTCGCATTCGCCCAGGTCGATCCGGGACTTGCCCGTGGTCAGCAATTCGGCGACAGCGCGGGCAACGCCGGCCGAGTGGGTCACCCACACGGCTTCCGCGACGAAGAAGCCATCGAGCTCCTTGGATTCGCCCACCAGAGGGCCGCCGTCGGGGGTGAAGGAGAAGATGCCGTTGAAGCCGTCTTCGATGTCGCTTTCCGCCAGGGCCGGAAGCAGCTGCTTAGTCGCCTCCCAGGCCGGGAGGAAGTCCTCCAGGGTGAAGTCAAGGCGGGAAGGCATGTTGTGTTCGCTGATGCTGTCCGGCGCGTAGCTGCCGAGTTCCTCGACGTCCACCGGCATGGGGCGGTGGGCGTAGGAGCCGATGCCGTAGCGGTCGCCGTGCTCGCGGTAGTAGAGGTCCTGGTCCTGGTGGCGCAGGATCGGCAGGGAAGCGCCGTTGGGTAGTTCGTTGCGGCCTTCCTGTGCCGGCACCGGAGTTGTCTTGACGTATTGGTGGGCCAACGGCAGAAGGGGGACGGACATGCCGATCATTTCGCCGATCTTGGCACCCCAGAAGCCTGCGCAGGAGACAACGATGTCCGCAGGGATGACGCCGTCGGAGGTGCGGACTCCCGTGACGCGGCGGCCGGTCTGCTCGATCCCGGTCACGGTGGTGGAGCCGCGGTACTCCACCCCGGCTGCCTCTGTGCGCTTGATCAGCAATTGGACTGCGCGGGCGGCGAGGGCCAGCCCGTCACTGGGTACATGGAGGCCCCCAAGGATGTCTTCCTCGTTGATGAGCGGGTAGAGCTCCTTGCACTCTTCGCGGGAAAGGATCTTGCCTTCGATTCCCCAGGATGCAGCGTAGCCGAGCTTGCGTTTGAGGTCGGCGAGGCGGGTCTCGGTGGTGGCGACTTCCAGTCCGCCTACCTGATTGAAGCAGCTGACGCCGTCCTCGGTGAGCGACAGGAGCTTTTCGACCGTGTATTTGGCGAAGGTTGCCATGGTCTTGGAGGCGTTGGTCTGGAAGACCAGCCCCGGGGCGTGGGACGTGGAGCCCCCCGGCATGTTCAACGGTCCCTGGTCCAGGACAGTGATGCTGTTCCAGCCGCGGGCTACCAGTTCATCTGCCAGGTTGGTGCCGACGATCCCAGCTCCGATGATGACAATGCGTGGCGTCGATGCCATGTGGTTTCTCCTGCTATTTCTCGTGTGTGGGCTACTGCTGCTGCTTGTTGTTGGGCGTCGGCTAGCGGAAGACGACGGTGCTGGTTTGGTTCAACAGCACGCGGTGCTCGCAATGCCAGCGCACGGCGCGGGAAAGCGCGAGCGCCTCGGCATCCTGCCCGACCGTGGAAAGGGCAGTCGGCCCATAGCTGTGGTCTACGCGGATCACTTCCTGTTCGATGATCGGTCCCTCATCAAGATCCGCGGTGACATAGTGCGCCGTGGCACCCACCAGCTTGACGCCGCGGTCGTACGCCTGGTGGTAAGGACGGGCACCTTTGAAGCCGGGCAGGAATGAGTGATGGATGTTGATCGCTCGGCCCTCCAGGGCGCGGCTCAGTTCGTCGGACAGAACCTGCATATAGCGGGCGAGAACCACCAAATCGATGTTGTACTCGTCTACCAGTTCGAGCAGGCGCCGCTCCGCATCCGCCTTGGTGTCCGGGGTCACCGGAATGTGTACGAATGGAAGCCCGGCAGCCTCGGCCATGGCCCGGTGGGTTTCGTGATTGGAAACTACCAGCACCAGGTCCCCGCCCAGGCTGCCCCCGCGCCAGCGGAAAATCAAGTCGTTCAGGCAGTGCCCGAACTTGGACACCATGACGAGGACGCGCTGCTTGGTCTGGTCATGGAAGCTGAACTTCATGTCGAAACGCTCAGCGATCGCCCGGAACTCTTCTTCGAGCGCTTCCGGTGAGTACTCCGGGGATCCGGAAAACGCTGTGCGCAGGTGCAGTGTCTGGCGGAGTCCGTCGTCGAACTGCTGGTGCTCTTCAATGTTGAAACCGCGTTCGAACAGGAAGGTGGTGACCGCCTGTACGATGCCGGCCCGTTCAATACATGACAGGGTGAGCACGAACTTCCGGGAACGGTCGTCTTCAGAGGCACTCGCCTGCGGAAGTGTGCTTTGTGTTGGAGTCGTCTCCACGAGCGTCATGTCTCCTCCTAAAGATATATTTTCAAGTCAGCTACTGATATATCAGACTGGGAACTAGCGTATACTGGAGTTCGAGTGAGGTCAATAGTCCGTTTGGCTGGACGCGAAAGGTCGGTACCGTGGTATTTGAAGCGCTGGAAGTGGTGGATGCCGCCAGTCCGAGGTCCCTGGCTGAAGTGGCCTACGAGCGGATACGCGACAGGCTCCTGACGCTGGACATCAGGCCGGGCGACTTGTTGAACGACGATGCGCTGGCGAGGGACCTTGGCATGGGGCGCACTCCTGTGAGGGAAGCGTTGAAGCGCCTCGAGTTGGACCGTCTGGTCATCAGCTATCCGCGAAGGGGAACTTTCGCCACGCGCGTAGAGGTGACCGATCTGGCGTTTATTTCGGAGATCCGCGCCCAGCTCGAACCACTGGCGGCCGCGCGGGCGGCTCGGGTTGCGACACCGGCAGCCAGGGAGAACTTGCGCTCCGTGATGCGTGCAGTCGAGTCATTCGAGGTCGACGGCGCCTCCGTGGTGGAGACGCTCCGACTTGATGCCCGCGTGCACCAGGGGATCTATGCGGCAGCGGCAAATCCGCACCTGGAGGATGTGCTGATCCGCTACGACAACCTGGCGACACGGATCTGGTGCATGGTCCTCGATCGCCTGCCTGATCTTTCCCGCCACGTGCATGAACACCTTGATCTTCTCGGTGCGGTGATCGACGGCGACGAGGCCAGGGCTGCGGAACTGGCGCGAATTCACGTCGACGGCTTCGAAAAGGCCGTCCGTTCAGCGCTGTTTGCTGCCTAGAGAAGACCAGCACCCTCCTCCCGCCTTCGGGGTGCGGCGCTGTGGTTGGCGCCGGACGGCGCTGATCCTCGGCGTGCTATTCCCCGCGTTCTGCTGCCGCGGCTTTGCGGCGGTGAGGGGCGGGGGCCCTTTTACGCACGCTGCCGGATCACACCGTCCGGCGCCTTGCGCTGCCGGATCACACCGCCCCACGCCTCGCACCCCCGCTATGTACGACGCCGGTCACTCACCTTTCGCGGCGACGGGCGGGCAGGGACAGGTCGATCAATCCTGTCCTCCATTCCCTATTTTTCCGGATGCAGTTTGGCTTGCTCCACGAGATCGGTTATCCACGGCCGTTGCCCGCGGTGGAGCACCAAGCCCTCCGGTATGCCCTGAACGGAGGCTGCTGAACCGGATATGTCGATGGTGATCCGGCCGGAGCCCATAGGCGCGTTCGTGATGTGCAGTTTGCCGTAGGAATCCGGCAGGACAGGGTCCAGCCATAGCCCCCCTTGGGAAATGTGTGCGTCGTAGCGCATCAGGCTGGTCACCAGCAGGATCGGTGTGGTGGCGGCCCAAGCTTGTGGCGAACAGGCCGTGGGGTAGGGCACGGGTTCGGCAAACTGGTCGCGGCTGAAGCCGCAGAACAGCTCCGGCAATCGACCGCCCGAGTATTCGGCCGCTTCCAGCAGGGCAGTCGCTATCCGCTGTGCCTCTTCCACAAACCCATACCGAAGCAGCCCTGCCACAATGAGCGCGTTGTCGTGGGGCCAGACCGACCCGTTGTGATAGCTGGCAGGGTTATACGCCCGCATGTCGCTGGCGAGGGTCCGTACGCCCCATCCGCTGAACATCTCCGGGGACATCAGACGCTCGACCATTTGTGGCGCCTTGTCCTCATCCACAAGGCCGAACCAGAGGCAGTGGCCCATATTGGAAGCGCAGGCATCCACCGGCCGCTTATCGCGGTCCAACGCGATGGCGTAGTACCCCTTGTCCGGGAGCCAGAACTGTTCGTTGAACCGCCGCTTCAGCGTCGCGGCCCGGTCTCGAAGCTCGGCTGCCAAGGCGAGGTCGCCGGCGTCGTATGCCATCCAGGAGCGCGCCACGTATGCGCCGTGGACGTAGGCCTGGACCTCGCACAGTGCGATCGGTGGCTCCGCGAGGGTTCCGTCGGCGAAGTTGATGCCGTCCCAGGAATCCTTCCATCCCTGATTGACCAACCCATGATCGTTGAGGCGCTCATACTCGACAAAGCCGTCCCCGTCCCGGTCCCCGTATTCGCGGATCCACTCCAAGGCACGGTCAGCGTTGGGCAACAGGGTGGCGATGGTCTCTTTGTCAAAACCCCAGCGACTGACGGACCCCAGCACGACCACGAACAGCGGAGTTGCGTCGACGCTTCCGTAGTAGGCGGATTTGCCGCCCAGCGCCAGCCCGCTGGAGACATCGAGCCTCACCTCATGCAGGATCTTGCCGGGCTCCTCTTCGCTCATCACGTCCACAACGGTGCCCTGGCGGTCAGCCAGCGTCTTCAGAGTTCCCAGTGCCAAGGAAGGATCCACAGGAAGCGACATTTCCGAAGCCCAGAGCGAATCACGACCGAACAGGGTCATGAACCAGGGCGCTCCGGCGGCGACAACCACCCGTTCAGGATGCCCAGGGTCCTCGATTCTCAGCGCTCCCAAGTCGTCGTAGCTCCGCCGCAGCGTCCGCTGGATGGAACGGTTGCCCATCTGCAGCGTCGGAATCTTCGCCACCCACTCTTGACGACGCCGGTCACTCGGAGACATTTCGCCAGGCGCCGGATGAACAAACGGTGCGTCGGGGCGAGCGCCGTTGTCCGTGGGCACAACATTCAATCGAGTACTCCACTGCCCATAGGGCGGGACCACTATCTCAAATGTCAGCCCGTCGGCCGTGGCATTGGCCCCATCCGCCTTGACGACTACGCCCTTCCTGACGTCCTGCCACCTGGCCTGGATTTCCAGCGAGTCGCCGTCCTGATCGCGTGTCTCCGCCCAGCGCCGCTGGATCCGTGCCTCTTTCACTTCGAACAAGTCGGCGAAATCCGCCTCAATGGCCAGCACAATCTGGCACTCAGCCGGCTCAGCCGAGTAATTGCGGATGGTGATCCGCTCCCGGATCCCTGCCCCCACCTCACGCCGCCGTTCCACGATCAATGGACTGTCCGCATACCCATCCGAGAGCTGCAGGCGGCCAGCGAATAGGGCCCGATACGGTTCCTTTGTTTCAGCAGCCAGGGGTTCGAGGGGCTTGCCGTTGATAGTGAGATTCCAGCGGGAAAGGATGCGGGTATCCAGGTGAAAGACCCCGTGCGGGAGTTCGGGATGGATGTCTCCATTGGCCGATGAAATGCAGAAGGACGATCCTTCAACCAAAGTCACTGTGCCTGACCCAAGGGGTCCAGCCGCCGTGTCAGCATTCCATCCAGCCACTGCCGGCTCCTTCATACGAATGCATTATGGGCCGCGCGGGGCGCGGGCTGACTTTCGCTGCTCCCGCGTGGATGTAACCGACGCTACGCCCGTCCAGGACCTCGCGCCAGAGGACGACTTGTCTCGTAAATAAGAACCTTTGTTCCCCTTGAGACTGTTCGTATATCTTAATTCATGGTTTGATATATTAGTCCTAAACTTGATCTGAAATTCGCCGGAGAATTGATAGTCAACTCAACGAGGAGTGGAACAGTATGCAGCAACTCGCGCACCGGCTCGAACGACTGGGCACCGAAACCGCCTTCAGCGTCGCCCAGGCCGCGGCCGCCTGGAAGGCGAAGGGGAACCGTGTGTACCCCTTCCATCTTGGTGACATCAACATCCCCACTGCCGGGAACATCGTGGAAGCAATGAACCGGGCAATCGCGGACGGCTACACGGGCTACTGCCCCGGCCCGGGCATTCCCCAACTGCGTGAAGCACTGGCCGATGACATCGGCCCGCGCCGTGGCATCGAGTTCTCGCCCGACAACGTGGTGGTGATGACGGGAGGCAAACCCGTCATCACGAAGTTCCTGCAGGCGGTCATGAACCCCGGCCAGGAAGTGCTCTACCCGAACCCCGGCTTCCCGATCTACGAATCGCAGATCGAGTACCTTGGCGGCACGGCTGTGCCGTACCGCTACCTGCCCACGAGCGAGGGCTTCTCGATCGACCTCGACCAGGTGCGCTCATCGATCACCCCGAATACCGTCGCCATCATCTACAACGACCTGCAAAACCCCATCTCGGCCGAGTCGACGGCGGCCGAGCGGGAGGCCATCGCACAGCTCGCGATAGAAAACGACCTGTGGGTGCTCTCCGACGAGGCGTACTTCGAGACCCGCTATGAGGGCGTTTCCAGCTCAGTCGCATCTCTTCCGGGCATGGCCGAGCGCACCGTCATCCTTTACACGTTCAGTAAGAAGTTCGCGATGACCGGCTCGCGTCTCGGTTGCGCCGTCGCACCGCTCGAGATCGCCAAGGTGCTCAGCACGCTCAACACCAACGATGAGTCCTGCACGACGCACTACGTGCAGTGGGCCGGCGTCGAAGCACTCCGCGGCCCCCAGGAATCCGTGCAGCAGATGCTTGACGTCCTGCAGAAGCGTCGTGACACCGCCTGCGAGCTCGTGAATTCCATCCCGGGCATGCGCGTCGCCGTGCCGCAATCGACGTTCTACCTGTTCCCTGATGTCACCGAGGCGATGGAGCGCATGGGATACACGGCAGTCGGAGACTTCGCCGCCGATGCCCTGTACAAGACCGGCGTTTCCTTCTGCACGCGTGAGCACTTCGGCCGCCGCCTGCCCGGTGAGCAGCGGCAGTACATCCGACTCGCGTACTCGGGCATCGAGGTGCCGGATATCAGCGAGGGCCTGGGCCGCCTGCGCGAGTGGATCGAGACGGCATGAGCCGGGTCGTCGTCACGGGACGTATTCCCGAAACCGCGATCGAAAAGCTTCGCGCCGAGCACGAGGTCGATGCGTGGACTGGTTCGGAGTCGATCGGCCGCGAGGAGCTCCTGCGCCGCGTAGCCGGGGCAGATGCCGTGGTGAGCCTGCTCACTGAACGCATCGACGCCGAGCTGCTGGACGCCGCCGGCCCGCAGCTCAAGGTCGTCGCGAACGTCGCGGTGGGCTATGACAACATCGACGTCCCGGCCTGCACGGAACGGGGCATCGTGGCCACCAACACGCCAGGGGTGCTCACGGACGCCACAGCCGACATCGCCATGGGCCTCATCCTCATGGCGACCCGCCGGCTCGGCGAGGGGGAGAGGCTCATCCGCTCCGGCCAGGCCTGGAAGTGGGGGATGTTCTTCCTGCTCGGGTCCAGCCTGCAAGGGAAGATCCTCGGGGTCGTCGGCATGGGCGGCATCGGGCAGGCGACCGCGCGCCGGGCCAAGGCCTTCGGCATGGAAATCGTCTACCAGTCGCGCAGTGAGCTCGATCCGGTGATCGCCGCCGAGCTGGGCGCACGGCGGGTCGACCTCGACGAGTTGCTGGCTGTGTCCGACGTCGTCTCGCTGCACTGCCCGTACGGGCCTGCCACGCATCATCTGATCGGCGCCGAGCAACTCGCTGCAATGAAGAGCTCGGCGTTCTTGGTCAACACCGCGCGCGGACCGATCGTCGACGAAGCAGCCCTCGCGTCTGCACTTCGCGAGGGCGTCATCGCCGGTGCCGGGCTGGACGTCTTCGAGCGTGAGCCCCAGGTCCATCCCGAATTGCTGGAGCTGGAGAACGCGGTGCTCGTGCCGCATCTGGGCTCCGCCACAGTGGAGACGCGCACCGCGATGGCGATGCTGGCCGCCGACAACGCACTCGCCGTGCTCAGCGGTGAACAGCCCCCTGCACCGATCAATTAGAGGCAATATCTACTAAAACACCAACCGTTCTTGATATGGCGAAGCCGGGTGCCTGGGTTTGGCAGGCACCCGGCTTTGGCGGGCTTGGTGGGCGCGGATCAGGTGTTGAGGACGTCCCGGTCTGCGGTGGCCAGTTCAACGGAATTTGCCTGGTCGGAGTGGATACAGATGGTGTCCGCCCTGACGATGACGGTTTCACCCGTCACCGAAGCTATCGTTCCCTCCTCCAGGTATCGGTGGGTGCGTTGAACGGCTTGTGCGATCCCCGATTCGGGGAGGGACCTATGTTGCGGTGCCTGATGCTGAGACCGTCGCCGAACAGCTCAGTGACGCGATCCGCTTGTGGTACCGGGCCGGCAACGTCTCCCTGCACGACGTGGACGAGGCCCGCTGGGTGCTGGAAATGCAGTGCGTCGACCTGGCCGCACGGCGGCGCACCGAGGACGACCTCGAGGCCATCCACCAACCGATACACCTCGCTTCGAACCCCGATCTCGATCTCGCTGAATGGCTCCAGCTAGACATTGAGTTCCACACAGCGATCACCAGGGCCGCAAAGAACCAGATTCTCGAACTCGCCATGTCGGTGCATCTCATGCGGCCGGCCACCAACACCGTGTTCGTCGATCTGCTGGACCGCGAAGCCGTTTGGGCGCAACACACGGACCGGATTGGTCTTGCCGCCCAGCTGCGTCATGACGCCCCACACGGCATTGAGGCCCGTGGTCACGGCTCCGTCGGCCCAGCCGCCGGTCCAGGACATGCCGTCGCCTGGCCAGATTGGGCCATTCTGGGCTCGTTTTTGTTGGTGGCCGTTGGTTTGGCGGGGTGTTGGGGGCGCCGTCTCGGTGGTCGGATGCTTCCACGGCTGGATGTGGTCTCGACCGGCAGGACGTCCGAAAGAGAACGGCCCGTGGACGTCACCGTTTTGCATTTCTTGTTCTCGGGTACATCCGCATTGATTCGCCGCTGACAGTCCAGGCTGCCTGTCAGTCTTGGGTTGTCGTTCTGATAGCGGGGCCGATGGGCAAGATTCCGAAAGCGTCGATTTCTCAAGGAAACGGGGGTTCCGCATCCACTGCTAATCCCGTGGTTTTGAGACCTACAATTTAAGAACCGGCACCGAAGCAATCAGTGAATGCATAGAAACCAAAACGGAACTGGGTAACAAGGTTACGGATCTCTTCAACCCGGAAGGGTGATGAGCAACATCGGCATGATGACGGTGTTTGAGTCGTCCTGTGCTTGCATCGAGTGTCGTCCGGCGCGAACCTACGGGTCAAGTTTGATGATTATTGAAGGGCATCCAGACGCGTGCCTGTTGGCGCACGCTGTGCGCTGCGCCACATTTTGGAGAGACTACGGTGAGAAGTGAGTGATCGAAGCCGGGCTATCGGGTTCTTGATCCATGAGAACGTGACAATGATCGATGTTGCCGGGCCCGCTGACGTGTTTCATCATGCGAATGCCTTTGGGGCCCATTACGACACTGTCTTGGTGTCCAGCGACGGCAAAGCCAAGCGAGCTTCCAACGGACACTATTTGACCGCCGAGGCAGCAGCCGGAGAGACAGGCGCCTTGGACACCGTCATCGTTCCGGGCGCATATGGGATGGTAGCCAGGCCTTTCGAGCAGGCACTTGTCGAGGCGGTTTCCCATCTAACGAACGGTGCCGGGCGGGTCGCTTCCGTCTGTACCGGTGCATTTCTCCTGGCACACGGGGGCTTGCTGAACTACCGGAACGCGACCACTCATTGGACCCAGGTCGAACGGTTCAGGAGGTCTTATCCGCTGGTGCATGTCGTGCCTGATGCGTTGTTTGTGCAGGACGGTTCGTTCATCACCTCGGCGGGCATCAGTTCCGGGACGGATCTGGCGTTGTTCATGGTTGAGGAGGACTACGGCCCGGACGTTGCCCGGGCCGTAGTCCGTCAAATGGTCATTTTCAATCAACGGCCCGGAGGGCAATCCCAGCGCTCTGTCGCCGTCCGGGTGGGCGTTCCCCGGGACCACGTCCTCAGAAAGCTCCTGGACCGCATTACGGCCGATCCCGGTGCGGATTACTCGATTGACGCTATGGCTGCCTTGACGAATCTCAGCGCCAGCAGCCTTGCGCGGCTGTTTCAAGAGGGGACCAACACCAGCCCTGGTCGATACGTCGAAACGGTGCGGATCGAAGCGGCTCAGGCAATGCTCCAGAGGGGAGCCACCGTCGCCGCTGCGGCTGCCGCAAGCGGTTTTGGAAGTGCTGAGACGATGAGGCGGGTCTTCACGCAGAAGATCGGAATGAGTCCCTCGCTCTATCTGGAACGCCTCCTGTCGCAGCCCTGATGGTTCCCGGGACCTCACCATCTGCCTCCGAGACACCCTGACCGTATCTGTGGGGTGGTTGACGGCATTCGCGGGTCCGCCGACGCCGCCCGTGGTCAAAGCTTGGTATATCCGGGCAATCCGGAGCACCTACAAAGAGGAGAACGCAATGCCGTTCGTAAATGTCAAGCTCGTCGACGGCGTCTTCACGGAAGATGAAAAGCACCGGATGGCGGCAGCCCTCACCGACGTCATGGTGAAGTTCGAAGGATCTGAAGCTTTCCGCGAGGTGGTCTGGGTGCTCATTGAGGAACTGCACACAGACGGTTGGCACATCGGCGGCCTGCCTTTCAGGGGACCGGCCAGCCTGATGGACGGACTGGCCCGCTCCAAGAGCCTTTACGAGTCCATCGACGGGCACCCGGTTACTCGACCGGAACTGGCCGAGAAGGCACCTGTGCAGGAAAGTGAGTGAGTCGTTGGAGCACAGCATGAAGACAGCACTTATCGTCGGCCACCCGGACCTGCGCAGTTCACGCATCAACGCCGCACTACTCGAGGAGTCAAAGTCCATTGAGGAGGTTCACACCCGGGTTCTTTCCGAGCTGTATGGGACGGACTCCATTGATATCCAGGCCGAACAGGAAGCCATCGCGGGGGCAGAGCACATCGTGCTGCAATACCCCACCTATTGGTACGCCATGCCTTCAATTCTCAAACGCTGGCTGGACGAGGTCCTGACCCGGGGTTGGGCCTACGGGACCGGCACTCCCGGAGCCCTGGCAGGTAAGTCGCTCCGGATTGTCACAACCACTGGCGGTGCCTTCGACGGCTACGGTCCAAACGGCCTCCATGGCTGGGAGTACGAAGCAATGCTTGTGCCGCTAAAAGCAACAGCGCGGCGACTCGGCATGGCATGGCGGGAACCGCTGGTCATCCACGGCGTCCGGGAGTTGGATGACGCCGGCATTCAGCGCCTTCGAAGCAGCTTTCATCAGCTGCTTTGTAGTCATCGCTAGCTATGTCACCGATCTCGACGACATTGACGAGGCCGGCGATGTCAACTGTTTCTGGGCCCACCGGCCCCGGAAACATTTGTAGGCCCTTCTCACGTCGAATGGGCAGAAGAGTGCCCGCGGAAATTGATTCGGTGTCGGCTTCCAGTTGAACCCAATGTAACTGTGCGGCAGGCCGGCGCGGGCCTGGAATCCCGCCAGACGGCGGGCTATTCCTCTTCAGCCCCGGGAGTCCTACACTGTGCGGGAGGACCACCCGGGAGACCCGATGAAAAAGAGGAAGATACTGACAGTGGTGTTGGCCTCGCTCCTGGCCGTGGCCAGCGCCCTGGCTGCCCCCGCGGCGCATTCGGCGGAAGCGTCGGTGAAAGTCCTGGACACCACCGCCACCATCACCGACCCGGGCTGGTTCGTCAGTGCCTACAATGCGGGCTTCCGTCTGTACGTGATGCATTCAACCGCATGGGGGACCTGTACTCCATGGGACCGGACACAAACGCAGCTCAAGATGGCGCTGGACGCCGGACTCAGGATTGCCGTCTACACCCGCAACGCGGAATGCTGGGAGGGCGGCATAGAGGCCACCGGTCCGTACCGTGAGCAGCTGGAGTTCTTTGCACTGGACGTCGAGCTAGGCGAACCACCCATTACCAGGAACATGGTGGACGGAATCCGGGACATGGGCGTGCGGCCCATTGTTTACGGCATTCACACGCACTGGCCCTTGATAATGGGCGATAGCAGCGAGTTCTCGGATCTTCCGCTGTGGGACGGGGATTTCCATGACTTCGACTACGCGCATTGGACTCCAGACCTTCTTTCGCCCGCGCCGGTTTCCTACGGCGGCTGGAACGTGCCGGGGAACATGCGTGTCGGTGTCCAGCAAAAACTCGGCCAGGACATCGGCGGAATCCACGTCGACCTCAACTCCTTCAACCCGGACTTCTTGCGCTAGTCGGTCTCAGTGTCCCGCACCGGTACGTCGCAGCGGTTCACGCTGCCCTCGTGCAGGGCCAGCGCGCTCATGACCACGGCAAAGTGGCTGAACGCCTGCGGCGTGTTGCCCAGTTGCCGGCCGGTTTCCCGCTCCTCCCTCAGCAACCCTTCCATGCTGGAAACAGCGGCCCAATCACGGGCCACGCTTCATAGATACCAAAACGATTCCCCGCGGCACTAGACAACCCCATCCGGGGGCTTCAAAGGGGCCTAGCAACCCTAGGGCCGCTCTGCTCGGAGGCCAGATTATGGTTGTATTCACATGTGTAGTCGGATGATGAAGAAGAAGTAGACCCAGACGGGCATCGAAAGCAGTGAAAACACGCCCATTGCGGTCCGTTCCCGGGATCGCTCGCGCAGGATCGCGGAGAGCAGCCAGAATGCGAGCATTCCGATGAGTCCTCCGACGCAGTTCAGAATCACGTCGTCGATGTCCGATGCTCCAACCGCAAACACGCTTTGGATGATCTCCACGGCGACGCTGACCGAGGCGACCGTGAGTATGGTCGGCCATGCGGCCGCCCGATGTCGGAGCCACGATGCGTAGACTCCGAGCGGGATGAAGGTCAGGATGTTCCCGACGACGTTGGCGAACGCCACTTTCTCGGTCCCGGGTGAGTGGCTGAACGCGTATTCCGCGATACTTGCGAACGGGATGAGATTGATCGATCTTTCCGAACCCGGTACACGAGAGAAGAGAAGCAGCTTCAGCAGGAAGGCCGCGTAGAGGGCGAAAACGGCGAAGATGGCCGCGGTCTCCGCTTTCGCCCGTTTCGTGGTGAGTCGCCTGCTCGGCACATCATCCGTGACCGCGGTGGGTTTCGGCTGTACACACATCCGCAGGACGATACAGAGGCAACCTGTGGTGCTCCTGTGAGACCTGGATTCGACAGCCGCCGCAGATGAGCGCAACGTGGCCGACCTTGGATCCAGGCCGCACGAAAGCCACCGCCGCGACGATGCCGGATTTAGCAGGATGCCCAGGGGGCCTGCGTTACGGCAATCAACCTGGTCCCTTGGCCGCATCCGAGCTGAGCCAGTTCGCCGGCATCATTCATCAGCGATGCGTCCGTGTGTCCGGCGTTTGGCGTTTGGTGGTTAGCGAAGCAGTCTTCGGCATGCGCATTTTCACCCGTTATACGACCAGAAGTGTCTCACCGAGTGTGTCTCACTGGGGGATCCCCACAAGGCCTTGAGGTGCTGCTCGCAAGGGCTCGACCACCCAAAAATCGCCTTTGTTGTAGGTGGCGGGTCATAGGCCTCTCGCGCGAAACGAAGGTCGGATGACCCCGGGCGACCTGACGTGGCTGCCCGGGATCATCTCACTCAGTTAGCGTTCGTATGTCGATTAGCGTTGAAGGTTAGGCGTTCCTTGGGATCGGGTCGTCTGAACATTGGCAATTTTGACGCGTGGATCAAGGGCGAGGGAACCGGGATCGACGGCGATCATGCCGCCGTCGACCGGCAACACGGCGGCGTTGATGTACGACGCTTGATCTGAGAGCAGCCAGGCGATGACCCGTCCCACCTCACATGCCTCGGCCGGCCGGCGACTTGGCACGAAGGAGGTGGAGACAGAGTATGCGTCCTGGGGTTCCAGTCCAAGTTCTGCCCCGTACTCCGCCATTTCCCGGTCTGCCATTTCCGTCCGGGTCCATCCTGGGCATACAGCATTCGCCCTGACGCCGGATGGTCCGTAGTCCACTGCGACAGACTGGATGAGCATGGCCAGCCCCGCTTTGCTTGCGTTGTAGCCGGCGATGCCTTCGCTGGCCCTGAGCGCCGCAGCAGATGCGACTCCGACGATGGCGCCTCGGGCTTCAATGAGGTGTGGCATTGCTGCCTTGGCCAGGAGGAAGGGGCCTGTCAGGTTGGTGCGGACCATGTCATCCCAGTCTCGGGGTTCGAGGTCCCCCACAGCTCCGGCCCGGATGATGCCCGCATTCAGCACCAGGCCATCGATGGATCCAAACCGGCCAACGGTGGTTTCAACAAGCCGGTGGATGTCAGCGTTCGATGCGGCATCAGCCACGAAGGGGACGGCGCCGGTAGACGCGGCAACGGCTGCCAGGTTCTCGGAGCGACGCCCGCAGATTACAACGTCCCATCCTTGGGCGCGAAGGGCTGCCGCTGACGCTGCTCCGATACCTGTGCCTCCACCGGTGACAATGGCCACGGGGTGTGGGTTCGTGTTCATCAGCCGTTGATCACCTGGGGAATGCCCAGGGCTTTGAGGCCTTCGACGCCGAATTCGAGGCCGTAGCCGGATTGTTTGGCGCCGCCGAACGGAATTCGGGGGTCCACGTTGCCGTGTTTGTTGATCCAGACGGTTCCGGCCTGGAGCCGCGCGGCGACGTCGCGGGCGGCGGTGAGGTCGGAGGACCAGACGGAGGCGCCGAGTCCGACGTCGAGCCCGTTGGCCATGTGGATTGCTTCGTCCACCGTGCTGTAGCGGATGATGGGCAGGGCGGGGCCGAATTGTTCTTCGGCGACGAGCGGGTTGTCGTTGTCGATGTCGGCCACGAGGGTGGTGGGGTAGAAGTTGCCGGGCTGGCCCGGGTCCGGATTGCCGCCGAGCAGGATGCGGGCGCCGGAGTCGCGGGCGGCGTCGACGAGCCGGGCGACGATGTCATACTGCTGCCTGTTCTGCAGGGGTCCGAGCACGTTCGCCTCGTCGAGGCCAACGCCCATGGGCATCGCGGCGGCGACTTTGGTGAGTTCCGAACACACCACGTCGTAGATGTCGTCGTGGACGTAGAGGCGTTTGAGCGCCGCGCAGGTCTGGCCGGTGTTGATGAACGCGCCCCAGAAGAGGCCTTCGGCGATGGCTTTGGGGTCGGCGTCGGGCAGGACGATCCCGGCGTCGTTTCCGCCGAGCTCCAGGGTGAGGCGCTTGATGGTGCCGGCCGAGGATTTGATGATCGACTTGCCGGCGGCGGTCGAACCGGTGAACATGACCTTGCCGATAGCCGGGTGTTCGGCCAGGCGGGCGCCGACGTCGCGTCCGCTGCTGACTACGGAAAGCAATCCTTCGGGTAGTTCGTCGTTGATAACGGCGGCCAGCGCCAGCACACTCAGCGGCGTGTTTTGCGACGGCTTGACGACCACGGCGTTGCCCATGCGCAGCGCGGGTGCGATCTGCCAGATGGTGATCATCATCGGCCAGTTCCAGGGACCGATCGCTCCCACGACGCCGATGGGCCGGTAATCCAGGACGGCGCGGGTTTCGCTGTCGTCCACCACCATCTCAGGCGCCAGGGGCGTGGCGGCCGCGGCGCGGAGCCAGGCCGCGCAGGCGCCGACTTCGAAACGGGCGTTCGGGCCATTCAGCGGTTTGCCTTGCTCGCGGGAGAGCAGTTGAGCGAGTTCTTCGGCGGAGCGTTCGACGGCGTCGGCGGCCTTCAGGAGCGCGGCGGAGCGGGCGTCGTGGCCGAGAGCGGCCCACGCCGGCTGGGCGGCTGCTGCGGCGGCGATTGCGTGCTCGAGGTCGTCGACAGTGTGCACGGGCGCCTGCCCGACGGGTTCGCCCGTGGCTGGGTCCAGGATGGTGCGGCTGCCTTGGCCGGGGGCCGCGGAGATCCTGGCGAGCATTGAATCGTACGTTTCCATGGGGTACTCCTCTTCGAGTAGCTAAGTGAAGCCTTGGCTCGATATCCAGTTAGTGTTTGTGGGTGTCCTGCGGGTATTCAGTGGTATTCAGCACGCTCAGCCGGGAGTTGAATGGCAGGATCACGGGTTCCGCGGCGGGATCGTCCCATCCGAACATGCGTCCGATCGAGCGTTGTTCCCGGAGATCGACCAGCAGCACGGCCTCGACGGTCATGACTTTCTCTGTCCAGAAGAAGATGTACAGGTCATCCGCGACGTCCCAGGTCATGCAGCGGTCGGTGTCGGCGAGTCCGGCCTCGCCGCCCCGGATGCAGTTCCAGGTGAAGGTGCCCGGGTTCAGGTAGATGTGTTCGTAGGTCTCGACGTCGCTGTACCGGTAGAAGATTCGCTTTCCGACCAACCCGGCGGAGCGGTGATGTACAGCGGCTGAGCCAAATGGGTTCGTGTGGATGAATTCGGTGGTGCTTCGGGTTTTGCCGTCGACGGTGACGAACGTGGAAACGCCGGCGGTGACGGCCCCGGTGTTGCGGTCGAGAATGACGGTGACGTTCTCGGCGTCGACGCCTTGGCCGCGGACGGAGTCAATGATGAAGATTCCGGGGCGTGCTTCGATGGCCTTGTAGGTGGCTGTGCCGCTCTGATTGGCGTCACGTCCTGAGACGCGCCAGGTGAGAGAAGATGCATCCTCGAACCCGTATTCAGTGGTGGACCCGTCCTCTGCCGGGAGGCGGAGGACGGTGCCTGCAAGCGCTTCGGAGGCCGGGAGGGTCTGGTCTCCGAAGCCGTCCAGCATGGCGGATACTGGGGGCCACTGGTCTTCGGGGATGTAGTCCTGAAGTTCCGTTGAGGTCATGGTGTGGTTCCTTTTGGTAGTCATGAAGGGCTTGATGTCGGTCGCTAGAGGATTTCCGCGGCGTAGTCGATCGAGGGTTTTTGCGTTCCCCGTACGAGTCCAGCCGCGAGGAAGATCGGTATGCCAAGAAGGAGCCAGCGCGCGACTCCTCCTGCACCGCCGAGCAGGGCGTCGTAGTTATCCAGCGTCATGTATCCGATGACGATGAAGGCCAGGACGGACAGTGACGGGGCGATCACGGTGACCCAGAGATTGTCCCGGATGCCGTTTCGGGCGAAGAACGCGACGATCGCGACTGATGTCAGCAGCAGGATGGTGATAAAGCCGGCCGTGCCCAAGGCGACGAACCAGGAGAAGACGATGCCGATGGGGTCGGCTCCGGTCAGCAGGAAGGCGCTGATCACGATCAGGACGACCAGGGCGTTGACGAAGCCGGCGAAGGACGGCGCTCCGGTTTTGGAGACGGAGGAAAGCCTGGCGGGCAGGGCTCCGGCCCGGCCAAGCGCAAACAGGTACCGGGAGAACATGTTGGACAGGCCCAGGAGCATGGCGATGAAGCTCGTGACCACAAGGATCTGCATGGCGACGCTTAGCCATGGGCCGGCGCTGGCATTGGCGAGGTCGAAGATCATGCCCGCGGGGTTGTCGCTTGCCTCTTGTTGGATGTGGTCTATTCCGATGGAACCGCTGATGGCCCAGGTGGACAGTGTGTAGAACACCCCGACGAAGGCGATGACGAGGTATGCCGCCCGGGGAATAGTCCGCCTTGGATTTTTCGCCTCTTCGGCGAAGACCACCGTGGCTTCAAAACTCGTGAAGCAGGCGAAGGCAAAAAGCATCGAGATCCCCAGGCCTGGACCGAAGACGTTCGATGCCGTGAAGCCCTCGAAGGTGAAGATTCCCAGCCCCTTCTGGGCAATAAGGGAAAACACCAGGGCCGCGACCACGAGGGTTTCTCCAAGGATCAAAACTCCCAGGACCTTTAGGCTCGCGTCGACGCCCTTCATCGTCAGTCCTGCCGTCAATGCCAGGACGACGACGATCCAAACGTAGACGGGTATGCCGATTCCGGTGAGGCTTTCAACGAGTTGCTGGGCGAAGACCCCGAACTGGGACCAGAGACCGATCTGCAGGCTGAGATAGGTGAGGATGGCGATGCCGGCCCCGGCGGTGGCCCATTTGTTGCCCAGTCCCTTTGCAATGTAGGCGACGAAGCCTCCTGCGTTGGTGATGTGGTGGCTCATCCGCAGGTATCCGACCGAGAACAGAGCAACGAGCAGGGCCGCGATGGTGTAAATCACCGGGGTCCCGGGGCCGCTTGCCGAGAAAAGCACCGGGCTGGCACCTACAACGGCGGCCATGGGAGCGGCCGCGGCGATGGAAAAAAAGGCGACAGCGATGACGCCGAGCTTGTTCGGCTTCAATCGCACTGTGGGCACGTTGGACATCGGCTCTACTAATCCGAGACCTGCCGAGGTCTCGCCTTGTTCTTGATTCATGAGATGGCTCTTTCAGAAGCGCAAATGGCGGAAACGCCGATGCTGAAGGGGAAATTTAGAAAGCCCTGCTTTCGCGCGCCAATGCGCGGTAGCGGGTAGGTCCGAAGCTCTTTTCGAGGACTGCGACCCTGGGAGTGATCCCGGCCACATCCAGAACTCTACATCTGTATAGTTTTCTCTGTCAACGGCCTTTCGGTGCCAGCCGACGAGGCTAGACTCGCCTTATGAGCCAGCATTCACGGAGGTTGCCGTACGGAGACGGCCGCGACGCGCTTCTGGCGGCGGTGATCGACGTCGTCGCAGAAAAAGGCCTCAGGGGTGTCACGTATCGCGCGGTGGCCGCTCGGGCCGGCGTGAACCATACGCTTGTTACCCACCACTTCGGATCCATCGAGGGACTTCTGGCTGCCACCATGGAGTGGGCCGTTCAGCGCTCCATCGAGGAGACGGGCCTGGCCGGTATCGCGGACTTTGATGAAGGATTCGCCGACTCGCTCATGGCTACGGTGTCGGCTGAACCCGAACTGCAGCTCTTCCAGTTTGAAATGCTCCTCGAGTCCAGGCGCAACCCGAAGATCCTGGCGATGGTGGAACGGCTTTACAAGACCTACGTGGGCACCGTCGAAGAGGCGTTGAGCCAGCGCGGTCTCGACACCACCGGCGAAGCGTCCCTGGCCATCTTTGCCGCCCTGGACGGCCTCATGCTCCAGTTCCTCACGATCACCGACCCCGCGAAAATCAGGTCGGCCGTGATCCAGGTGGGCAAGCTGGTGTCCGGGCTGCCGAATTCCAGCGACGCCTCCGGCGAATCCCGGCGCCCGGCAACCACCAGCTGAGCATTTAGTCCCGGCCGGCATTGCAGCACTTCATGTTAAACCGGCGTGGCGTCTTGGATGGTGCGGGCTGCTTCGAGGCCGCTCTCGATGGCTCCGTCGATGAAACCGCCCCAGCCGGCGGCGAAATCAGAGCCGGCGAAGAGGAGGCGGCCCTGTGGTTTCTGGAAAACGGCCAGAGCCTCGGTGAGATATCCGGGGCGATGCATGGGCCACGTCTCCCCGGACAGGGGGTCTGCCGTCCAGTCATGGCTTGCGACCTCGAGAACTTCCGCGTCGGGGACTAGTAGGTCGATGGCGGCTTGCACCTGGCCGAGGTCCGAGGCGTCCAGCTTTGAGGAATCGGGGCCAAAGGCCACAAGGATGGTGTCTTCGTCTTGGTCATACTCTGTCTGGGCAAAGTTAAGCGGCCAACCGGCGGACCCCAGTGCAACAAATGGCTTCCGCGTTCCTTTGACTTTGATCCAGGCTTTGATGCCTTGGGAGACCTGCCCCTCGGAAACGGCCTTCTTGCTGGATTCCGGGAGCGGTGGCTCGAAGGAGATCCTATGCATTGCGCCCAGGGGTAGAGTGCAGACCACGTGATTCGCCCGATAGATGGAGCCGTCCGCGGCCCTGACGGTAGCGCCCGCCTCGTCGTGTTCGACCGCAACCACCGTCTCATTCAGCCGGATGGCTGTGCCCGCGGCCATGGCCTGGATGAGCGCCTCGGTGCCGCCCTGGATTTTGAACGTGGCGCACGCTTCAAAGCTGACCATCCAGTCCCCGTTGGTGAGCGCGACCCAGCGGAGGGCCTGCGTAAATGCCGCATCGTCTAGGGGTCCGTTGAAGTTCAGTGCCCAGAAGGATTCCAGGATGTCCTTGGAATAGTCGGTGATCTGCAGCTCTGCGATCTTCTTCGGCAGTGGCGTTGCATCAATTTCCCTGATTTCCGGATTCGCCCACGGGATGAAGGGCTCTGGGAAATACCGGCGTGATTCGTCCATGAGCCTACGGTTGGATGCGTCGATATCACCTAGCAGTTGCTCTGGGTCGCCCTGGTGTCGCTTCCCGTCCGCCCACCAATAGGCGGTCTCCGGGACCGGACTCTGCACGGTCCCCAGGCCGTACCGTTTCATTTCTGCCCAGACGTACGGCTGGGTCCAGTGCACCCAGGTGCCGCCAATCTCGAGCGGGCGGCCCAATCGGGTGTCGAGCCAAGTCCGCCCCCCGATGCGGTTACGCGCTTCCACAACGATCACGGAGCGGCCGGCCTGGCGCAGTTCGCGGGCGGCCGTCAGACCTGCAAAGCCGGCACCGATAATGACGACGTCTGCGTGTTCGGTCCAGGAGATGGATTCATTCATCATCATGCCTTTGGTGGTCCTATTCGGGGAGTCGGGTTAGGAGTAGACGAAGAACTCGGTGGTGGTTTCAACGACGCTCCAGCGGGTCCGGGCGCCCTTGTTGAAGGACGCAGCCGAACCTGGCTTCAGGTCAAAGCTCTCGCTTCCTTCAACTTCGATCAGGAGGTGTCCTTCGATGATGTGGATGGTCTCGTCGGCCTCGATCAGCAAATCGAAGGGCTCCGGTGCTTCCTCGGGTGTCACGTGCCAGAATCCGGCGGACAGGGCGGCGCGGTTCCCGTCGCCCGGCCGGCGGACCCACTGCACCCGTCCCCGGTCGAACGGCTCATACTTTTCCGGGTCAAAGGCGTCGTGGACGGTGAATTCAAGTGCGGACGTGGGTGTGGACATGGTGTCTCCTTGGTGTTTGATGCTGAAAATAAGCAGATGCTTAGTTGTGGTGAGGATCACATCTAAGCATCTGCTTAGCTATGCCGTCAAGACTGTTTCGAAGGGCATTAGACTCTGCCTTATGGAAGAGTTCGTCAGTGCCGGTTATGGCACCGGCAGGGAAGCCCTGCTCGCCGCTACGGTTCACGTGGTGGCACGGAAGGGGCTGCGAGGGCTCACGTACCGTGCCGTCGCTGACATCGCCGGCGTTAACAACACGCTTGTTGCACATCACTTCGGTAGCCGGGATGCCCTGATCGAGGCGGCGCTGGAGTGGTCGGTCAGCCGGTCGATTGGCCTGTCCGGGCTGGAGAACCTGCCCTCGAATGAAGACGATTTTTGCCGCAGCCTCATGGCGCTCATACGCGAAAACCCGGACCTGCAGACGTTCCAGTACGAAATGATCCTGGAGGCAAGACGGCGTCCGGAACTCGCTGGCGCGGTCCGCCACCTCTACGAAAGCTACATTTCGGCGCTATCGGCCGGACTTGGCCGCTTGGGATTAGGCAGTGATTCGGGGGCGGCGCAGGCCGCCTTCGCGGCCCTCGACGGCCTGGTGCTCCAACTTATCGCCGGCGTGGACGAGGAAGGCGTTGAGCGTGCCATCCGCTATCTGTGGACAATCCTGGCCCGGTCGGCCGAAGCCGGATCCCTGCCAAACCTCAAGGCGTGAAGGGTTATCTCATCAGGGCCTGGCCGCCGGCGAGGAGGAAACCATCAGCCAGGTGCAGGGGGAGTTCCATGGTTCCGGTCGCGGGGCCGTGCAGGTCGTTGAAATGGTTAGGGACCAAGTAGACGAGGGAGTCGGCGATGGTGTGCCGGTGCTCGGCCGGCGCCGAGACGTAGTCACGGAGCCGGGTGCGGATGAGTTCGGACACGGACGTGCCTTCCCGCACTGCTTTGCGGTGGGCTTCGTTCCGCAGTTCGTCACTGACTCGGATCGTGTGCCGCGGTGTCCCTGCCGACATGGCGCGCTGCCTCGGAATGCCGATCAGCGCGATCATCTTTTCCGGCATGAGTTCACCGGTCCCGTGCCATCGCGGAAGCGTTCTCTGTTACCGCCGCAGACTTTCCGAGGGCAGTTCCCCAAAGGTGTCCAGATACAAAGCAGAGAAACGTCCCTGATGGGAGAATCCGCAGCGCTCGGCTATCGAAATGATGGTTTGCTCGCCCGGCTCGGCCTCGAGAAGCATTTCCCGGGCACGGTCCAGCCGTACCCTCCGCAGCAGTTCCGACGGCGTTGCCCCTGTCTCGGAGCGTAGGGCGAGTTGAAGGGTGCGGACCGAAACCCCGAGGTTCTCCGCTATGTCCGGGACGGCAAGATCCTCCGATGAATGATGTTCCAGGAGCTCCCTGAAGCGCCGAATCAATCTGCTCTCAGAATCCGGGTTGCGGTCACCGCTTTCCGCGGGGGCGTCGTCCATCGCCATGAGCAGTCGGGACAGCATGGTGTCCACCAGAAGCTTCTGGACAAAAACGGGCGCGGCGCCGTCGGCCTCGCTGATCATGTCGTCGTGGAGTTCGACGACGGATCTCAGGAAAGCGCGTCCGGCGGCTGTGGCGAGGTTCATCGAATAGCCAAAGTCCACCGCCTTGCTGACAGCCTCACCATAGACCTGTTCGGCCACGGTAGCGAGTGCCAGGCGGCGCACGTAGACGATCAAATGGGGGGTTCCTTGATCCCAGGCCATTGAAAAAGGACGATCGACGGGTGGAACGGTCGCGACCCTGGGGCTGGAATCCACGGTGCTTGAGCCCACGTCCATGCGGGCGTGCCCCGCCAGTGGAATCTGGATCAGATGGAAGTTTTCCAGGCCTTGGGGGGCGATCCGGACGTCCGCACCGTAGTCCAGGTACTCGATTCCGACGTCGCCTCTGTGCAGGGAGCGTAGCTTCATGTCCACCGACGTTCCACGCGTGCGAGGAACGAGGTCGTGGCCGCAGAACAAATTGGCAATCTTCTCGTGTGCGTCATCGACGTCGGTCGTGGCGACCGTGGGGAGGCCCCTCAAGACGTCGCGCGGAAGAATCCTGACCATTGGCACCGACTTTCCCAGGGTTTCGCTTTTCGGATGTGCCCTGCGCCAAGTGGATATACCGGTTTTCAGGGTGTGAATAGAGTCACTTCTAGGACAAGTATGACGCAGGTCATGCAACAGCAACAACGAATCCACCTTAGCGAGGTGAGCGGAAATGAAGAACGTCAAGCTCGTGCACGAGCGGCGCGTGGAGTGGGAACGGACTCACCCACGGCCAATCCCAAGACCGTCCGCGAAGTAAGCGACCGTCCCACCCAAGCAATCAACCATCCCACTGATTACCGATGAAAGGTTTGGCGATGTCCGGACTCTCAGGCAGGACCGCAATCGTTACCGGAGGCGTGACAAAGATCGGCCAGGGCGTAGCTGCCGCACTACGCGACGCGGGCGCCGCCGTCGTCGTCGCAGATATTGACGCCGCAGGAGGCGCCCAGGTGGATGCCCTGGGCGGCGGCATCCACTTTTCGCAGACCGACATCACTGACGATGCGGCGCTGTCCCGCCTCATGGATGAAACTGTCGCACGGCACGGCAGCGTCGACATCCTCGTGAACCTGGCCTGCACTTATAAGGACGACGGTGCGGAATCCGGCCGGAGCGACTGGCTTGAAGCACTGAACGTCAACCTGGTCAGCGCTGTGATGGCTGCCAAGGCCGCGCGGCCCCACCTGAAGGCCTCCCGGCACGGCGCCATCGTGAACTTCACTTCGATCTCCAGTTCCGTTGCCCAGACGGGGAGATGGCTTTACCCCGCCAGCAAGGCGGCCCTTGTTCAGCTGACCAGAAGCATGGCGGTCGATTTCGCCGAGGACGGGATCAGGGTCAACTCGGTGAGTCCGGGGTGGGTCTGGAGCAACATCATGGATACCCTCAGCAACGGAAACATCGGCAAGACGGATTCTGTTGCCGCGCCGTTTCATGTGCTGAAGAGGGTTGGCCGTCCTGAGGAGATCGGCGACGTCGTCGCCTTCCTCGCAGGTGATCGGGCAAGTTTCGTCACCGGTGCTGACTGGGCGGTCGACGGCGGGTACTCCGCGTTGGGCCCGGAACGTGCCGAGGAGACCATACCCCTGCTCGCGGCTGAAGAGAGGTGAGTGCAAGTGAAGAACGTCAAGGTGGTTCACGAACCGCGCCAGGGATGGGAACAAACTTGCCCAAACCGGCGCCAAGGCCGGCCATCAACTAGTTTTCCCCTCCCAATGGGGCTGGATTCCCATACCGTGTTCGCGGCAGCGGGACCCAAATCATTCAGACATGCCGAGAAGATCTAAGGACAAAGGGGCAACAACATGACACAACGTCACATCACCATCGTTGGAGCAGGGCAGTCGGGGCTGCAACTGGGAATCGGGCTGCTGGATGGCGGGTTCGCCGTAACCATGGTTTCCAACCGAACTCCCGAGGAAATCCGGGAGGGCAAGGTCTCCTCAAGCCAGTGCATTTTCCACGACGCGCTGGAACACGAACGCAGCCTTGAACTGGATTTCTGGCCGGACGCCCCGACTGTCGACGGGATCTCGTTCACCGTTCCCCATCCTGAAAATCCGGGAGAGAAGGCCATTGGCTGGGCCTCCCGGCTGGACAACCCTGCCAAGTCGATTGACCAGCGAGTGAAATTCCCGCGCTTCATGGAAGCCTTTGTTCAACGAGGCGGCGAACTGATATTTGAGGATGCGGGAGTAGAGGAACTCGAAAGATACACACGGGAATCGGATCTCGTCATTGTCGCAGCGGGTAAGGGCGAAATTGCGCAGCTCTTCACCCGGGACGCCGGGCGAAGCACCTACGACGCACCGCAGCGAGCACTTGCGCTGACGTACGTGAACGGCATGACGCCCCGGGAGGAATATTCTGCCGTTTCCTTCAACCTCATCCCCGGGGTCGGGGAATACTTCGCCTTCCCCGCGCTGACAACCACGGGACCCTGCGAAATCATGGTCTTCGAAGGCATTCCAGGCGGCCCGATGGACTGCTGGAAAGGCCTCACGCCGCAGGAGCACTTGGAAACCTCCAAGAACATCCTCAAAGCCTTCCTCCCGTGGGAAGCAGACCGTGCTTCCGGCGTCGAACTCACCGATTCGAACGGTTTCCTGCAGGGACGGTTCCCGCCGACGGTCCGCCACCCCATCGCTACGTTGCCCAGCGGCAGGCAGGTGCTGGGCCTGGCCGACGTCGTGGTCCTCAACGATCCAATTACCGGCCAAGGATCCAATAACGCCAGCAAATGCGCAGCTTCCTACCTGAAGAGCATCAAAGAACACGGTGACGGCGTCTTCGACGCTGCCTTCATGCAGGCCACCTTCGAAAGCTACTGGAATTACGCCAAGCACGTAGCCCAATGGACAAATGCCCTCCTCGCGCCGCCCCCGCCGCATGTCCTGGAGCTTCTTGGTGCAGCGAACCAGTCGGCGGAAATCGCCAACCGGTTCGTGAACGGATTCAACAACCCGCCGGACTTCCAGGAGTGGTTCATGTCCCCGGACAAGGCGGCCGCCTACTTGGCGAGCGTCGACGCCGCCAGGGTCTCCTAGCCACGCCCTCTGGCAATTTGCTGAACAACGTCGTGTGAAGGAAGTCTGGAAATGCGAAAGATTGCAATTATCGGTGCGGGCGAATCCGGCGCCCAGCTGGCCCTGGGCCTGCAGCGGGAGGGGTACGCGATTACGCTCTTCTCGGATCGCTCAGCCATCCAAATCCGGACGGGCAAGGTCATGTCCAGCCAGTGCATGTTTGCCACCGCCCTCGCCGCGGAGGCCCAGCTGGGCCCGGCGCTAAGCGGACTCTATGACAGCGGGGCGGTGCCCGCCATCAATGCCATCCGAGTGCGGGTCGACGGGGGAGGCTCGGCGGATCCGATTGACTGGGAGGCCCCCTTGGATGCGCCGGCACGCTCGATCGACCAGCGGATCAAGAGTGCCGCGTGGATCGAGGCATTCGTAGCCGCCGGCGGGGACTTCCGAATCGAGAAGGTCACTCCGCGCATGCTCGAGGAACTCGCACGCGACTACGAACTGGTCATCGTCAGCACCGGCAAGGGCGAGATCGGCCAGATCTTTCCCAGGGACAAGGCCAAGTCACCCTTCGATCGTCCACAGCGGGTCCTCGCGCTCAACTATGTCAGCGTTGGCAAGCCGGGCGGGGAGCAGCCTGGGGCGGAAGAAGAGCCCGGTGCCGGAGAGCTGCCGGGGCAGCGCGATGACAGCATTCGCATGTCCATGGTGCCCGGGGTCGGGGAGTTCTTCACTTTTCCCGGACTGACCGTCTCAGGGCCCTGCCAAATGATGGTCTTCGAGGGAGTCGTGGGTGGTCCTATGGACCGCTGGAGCGACGTCCGCACGCCGGTCGAGCAGCTTCAGCGTTCACTGGAAATCCTGGAGGAACACTTCCCGCATGAAGCAAAGAACTTTGCGGATGCAGTCCTCACGGACGAAGGTGCGACTCTCCTGGGACGCATCACCCCTACCGTGCGTTCCGCAGTGGGGGAGTTGGGCAACGGCGGACTGGTTTTCGGCCTCGGAGATGCGGTGCTGCTCAACGACCCGCTCACGGGCCAAGGCTCAAACAACGCAACCTTGGCTTCCCGGTACTACCTGGACTCCATCGTTCGCAGGGGGCAGGAAGCCTTCGACCGGAAATGGATGGAAAGGACCTTCGACGAATTCTGGCGTGGCTGGGGTCAATGGGCGGTCACGTGGACGAATGACATGCTCAAGCCACGCAGGGAACACCAAAAGGCGGCGTTGGGCGAGGCCTCGGAGCATCCTGCCCTGGCTTCAAGCATCGCGGCCGGATTTGATGATCCCCGAACCTTCCATCCATGGTGGTTTGACCCCGCGGCAGCGGAAGATTTCGTGCAGTCCAAGAAATCGGAAGACTCCGCCGCCTTTGACCTGAGGGACTTCAGGGGCGCGCTTGGACAGTTTGCCACCGGCGTCACCGTGGTCACCACCCTTGCGGCGGACGGACGGAAAGTGGGCATGACCGCCAACTCCTTCACCTCCGTCTCCATGGAACCCCCTCTGGTGCTGTGGTGCCCCAGCAAGCGGGCTCCAAGCCTCACCGACTTTGAGGAATCCACCTATTTCGCGATCAACATCCTTGCGAGCGACCAGCACGTGCTGTCGCGGCAATTCGCCACTCCCTCTATCGACAAGTTCGAGGGAGCCGAGACATCGGAAGGAATTGCGGGAGTTCCACTGTTGGACGGGGCGGTGGCCACATTCCAGTGCAGGACCGTATCCCGGCACGACGCCGGCGACCATGTGATCTACGTGGGCGTGGTGGAGAAATACGAAAACCCGGGCGGGGCGCCCCTGGTGTTCCACGGCGGGAAGTACCACGCCACCGCCAGCCATCCGGACTTCTGAGAGAGGAGGCACCGCATGACCTCCATTGAAATAGCGATCATCGGTTCAGGGATCAATTCCCTGGTGGCCGCAGCGGAGCTCGCCCTCGCGGGGAAGCAGGTGTGCCTGATCGAACGGCAGGACAGGCTCGGCGGCTTCATCCACTCCTCGGAACGGACACTGCCGGGCTTTGTCCACGACACCTTTTCCTCGTGGCATCCCTTGTTCGTGTCGGGAGGCGCCTATCAGTCCTTGGGACGGGAACTGCATGCCAGGGGGCTGGAATACTGCAACACGGACGGCGCCGTAACAGCCAGCGTGGCTGGCGACCCCCGGACCGGCGCACAGCGGGTTGTCATAGCCCACCGCGACCCGAGTGTCACTGCGGCGGGGCTCCATGCCCCGGAGGACGAAGGCGCTTACCTCACGATGCTGGAAGATCTCGGCCGTAACGCCGGCACCGTTTTCGGTGCGTTCGGCGCTGAACTTCGATCCTTCAAGCAGGTCCTGAAAATCGCCTTCGGCGCCTTGAAGGGAGGGAAGATCAAGGGCACGGAGGCGTTCGTGCGGGACTCAGTGATGAGCGGCCGGAACTACCTCAGGAGCCGGTTCGACGGGTGGGAGGCAGACCAGCTCTGGTCCCCATGGCTGCTCCATGCCGGTCTTGGCCCAGACCAGGCCACTGGCGGCGTCATGTTGCCCGTCATGGCCATGAGCATGCACGCCTACGGCCTTCCCGTGGTCAAAGGTGGTGCCTCGAACTTTGTTGCCGCCTTTGAGTCCCTGCTACGTGAAAAAGGCGTACGGATTCTGTTGGATACAGATGTGGACGAAGTCCTCGTGGAAGCCGGCAAAGTTGTGGGCCTCAAGACGTCCAACGGCCCCATCGACACGAACACGGTCCTTGCCAACGTCTCTCCGCAAGCCCTGTACTCCCGGCTGCTCAGCCAAGCACCGGACGGCACAGCCAAAGCCGCCGTACGGTACCAGAACGGCCGCGGCGCAATGCAGATCCACCTCGCTCTGGACAAACCCGTGGAATGGCTGGACGCCAGGCTGAACGCGGTTCCCCTCGTGCACGTGAGCAACGGCTCCGACAGTACAGGCATAGCGTGCGCCCAGGCCGAAGCGGGTCTGCTGCCGGCGGAACCGACCGTGGTGGTCGGGCAGCAGTGCGTACTCGACCCTTCCCGGGCCCCCCGTGGCAAGGCGACGCTCTGGGTGCAACTGCAGGAAGTGCCCTTCGCGCCCAAAGGGGATGCCGCAGGGGTGCTTGCCGTGGACGACGGTTGGTCCGTAGAGCTGAAGGAACAGTACATGGAACGTGTCCTGTCGCGGATTGAACACTTCGCGCCGGGTACGCGGGACTCTGTGCTGGCATGGGACATCTTGGCACCCACTGACCTGGCCTCGGAGAACCCCAACGCCGTCAAAGGCGACCCCTACGGGGGATCTGCTGAGCTCTTCCAGAATCTGCTGTGGCGTCCCTTCCCTGAGGCCGCAGGACACAGGACCCCGATCAGGGGGTTGTGGCATATAGGCGCTTCAACCCACCCCGGTCCCGGGCTTTCCGGCGGCTCGGGTCACCTCGTAGCCCAAAGACTGAACAAATCATCAAAACCATAGGAGAACAAATGTCTGTCCTCAGCGGGCTCATGGCGGCCCTGTCCGATGGCTCGATCGAAGTCATCGACCTTACGACACCCCTCAGCGGTGATACCCCCGTACTTAGCCTGCCGCAGCCGCTCGCCAACACTGTAGGTCTCACGCTCTCGCCGCTGAGCAATTTCGACGACGCCGGACCCGCCTGGGCGTGGAACAACGTCACCGTCGGTGAGCATGCCGGCACCCACTTGGATGCACCTGTCCACTGGATTACGGGCCGCGAGGGAAAGTCGGTGGACCGGATCGAGCCCCGGCGCCTGGTGGGCCCCGCCGTCGTCATCGACAAGAGGGCCGAGGTAGCTCAGGACCCTGATTTTCTGCTCGAACCGGAGCACCTTGAACAGTGGCAACGAGAGCACGGTCAACTGCCCGAGAACTGCTGGGTGATCTTCAGGACCGGCTGGTCCGCCCGCGGACGAAATGCGGCGGACTTCGTCAATGCAGACGAAAGCGGTCCGCATACTCCCGGAGTTTCTGTTGCAGGCGCCAAGTGGATTGCCGGCAACGACAGAATCAGCGGGTTCGGCGTGGAAACCGTTGGCATCGATGCCGGCCAGGCGGCAAACATGGACCCCATGTTCCCGGTCCATTCCTTCCTCCTCGGGGCGGACAAATACGGAGTGACATCGCTCCGGCAGCTAGACCGCCTCCCGGTCGTAGGCGCCACCCTGGTGGTCGCGCCGTTGCCGATCGTTGGTGGAACCGGCAGCCCGAGCCGTGTCTACGCCTTGGTGGAGGCTTCATGAACGGGAAGGCTCAAGTGTCCGTGCTGGTAGGGAGGACCCTCGCCCGCTTGGGAGTCGGACACGTCTTCGGCGTTGTTGGCAGCGGCAACTTTGAGGTCACCAATGCCCTCATCAAGGAAGGGATTCCCTATACCGCGGCCAGGCACGAGGGCGGGGCGGCCACCATGGCTGATGCCTACACCAGGATGTCCGGGAAGGTGGGCGTGGTGACAACCCACCAGGGTTGCGGTTTGAGCAACGCCATCACGGGAATCGGTGAAGCAGCGAAGAGCCGCACGCCCCTCATCGTGCTCACTGCCGACACCCAGGCCGCCGCGATCCGGTCGAACTTCAAGATTGACCAGGACGCGCTTGCCCGAAGCGTCGGGGCTGTGGCCGAACGGATCCACTCAGCCGACACCGCAATCGCAGACACGGTGAGGGCCTTCCGGACCGCCGTCAATGAACGTCGCACCGTTGTCCTCAACCTGCCCCTCGACGTGCAAAACGCAACGGCGCCGGATCTGCTTGGCGATATTGGGATTCAGGAACCATCCCGGATCAGGCCCGATGCCGCTGCCGTGGAAAAACTTGTGGGCCTGATTGCCGAGGCCCGCCGTCCGGTCTTCGTCGCGGGACGCGGCGGGAGGAGCGCCAGGGACTCCATACTGGCATTGGCCCGGCATGCGGGGGCGCTCGTGGCAACTTCCGCCGTCGCAAGCGGCCTGTTCAACGGCGATTCACACAACCTGGGCATTTCCGGTGGCTTTTCGTCCCCGGTTACTGCGGAGCTCATCAGCGGAGCGGACCTCATTGTCGGATGGGGCTGCACCTTGAACATGTGGACCATGCGGCACGGAAGGCTGATCTCCGCCGGCACCAAAGTGATCCAGATCGACGTCGAAGACGCAGCCCTGGCCGCCAACCGGCCGATCACCCTCGGCGTGCTGGGCGACTCTGCCCTCGTGGCGGAGGACGCCGTGGCGGCCTTGCGCAGGATCCAGCCGGCCTCCGCGGAAAAGTACCGCACCGAGCAGAACGCGTTGATCATCAAGCAAGGCTCACGGTGGCGGGACGTTGAAACACCGGACCTGTCCACGGCGACGTCCATCGATCCGCGGGTGATCAGCCGGGAACTCGATTCGATCCTCCCGGCTGACAGGATTGTCGCCGTCGACTCGGGCAACTTCATGGGATACCCGAGTCAATATCTGGCGGTGCCGGACGAGTTTGGCTTCTGCTTCACCCAGGCCTTCCAGGCAATCGGCCTGGGCCTGTACACGGCCATAGGTGCAGCCGTCGCCCGCCCGGATCGCCTGCCTGTCCTCGGCGCAGGGGATGGCGGGTTCCTGATGGGCATCACGGAACTGGAAACGGCCGTGCGCCTCAAGCTGCCCCTCGTCTGCATCGTCTACAACGACGCCGCCTACGGCGCCGAGGTCCACCACTTCGCCGAACACCACGAGGACGCAGAGCTGGGCACCGTGTGCTTCCCGGATACCGACGTGGCAGCCATCGCCAGGGGATACGGCGCCGACGGCGTCACGGTCCGCACGGTGGATGACCTCCAGCCGGTGCGTGACTGGGTTGCTTTGTACCGCAACGGGAAGCAGGAACGCCCTCTCGTGATCGATGCAAAGATCGCCTCGGATGGCGGATCCTGGTGGCTGGCGGAGGCGTTCCAAGGCCACTGACCCATCATCGGCCTGGAACCCGCAGGCCGGGCCGTCAACGAAGGGGCGTTGATTCAGCGAAGGGGCCGGGGCCGGCACAACGGGCCCGGCCCCTTCGGGCGGCTGTGCTGTCCGGACTAATTTGCGCCGACGACGGACAAGGCGTAGCGCTGGGCCTTGGGTCCAAGGAGTTCGTGCAATCTTGTAAATAGTTGCTGGGCGGCGAGGCCGTGCCAGTTATCGGGCAGGTACTCCTGGGGAAGTCCAGGGTCCATGTAGGGCAGCCGACGCCATTGGGTGACCATGGGGACATAGTCGGCGAAGGCCTGCTTCAGCAGCTCGGGGGACTCGGAATCCTCTTGTTCGTGCTGCAACCACCGCTGGAGGACAGGCTCGTGCTGCTCCATGAAGTCGGTGTAGAGCGCTTCAAGCGAGGGCAGGTCCCACCATTGCCCCACTTTCTCGTGGATGTGTCCCTCGGTCAGGTGAGTCGCCTTGAACAGATCGACATAGTCCATGAGGCCGGCGCGTCGAAGTAGTTGTTCCACCTCGTGTGCCAAATTGCCGGGTGCGATCCACAGCCCCGGGGACACCTGGCCGCACCCGATACGGGTCAGAATGGTCCTCAGCTTGTGCCGTAGGTGCCTCTGGGCCTCGGGGACAGAGAACGACGCCAGGAGCCAGGCGTCGTCCTTCTTGGCGCGGCGCGGAGCGAAAATACGTTCGTCGCCTGCCGTGAAGACGTCCTCAAGTTCGGGTGAAAGCTTGTAGGCAGCGGAGCCTCCACGCTTCAAGCTGACGAGCACGCCGCGCTTCTTCAGCCGCGACACGGAAGACCGTACACCTGCCGACTCCACTCCCAGGTCGCCTAGAAGCTGGATGAGGTCGGCAACAGCGAATGTCCCGTCCTGGTTGCGGGCGTAGAGGCCATACACGGTAACGATCAGGTGTTGATGGCGTGGCATCGGGGCAACGTCGGGGACAGCATCGGCGTTGGCCATTCAGTACTACCTCTATTGGTTCGGGTTTCAGTGACAGTCATAGGCTACATCGGCAGGCCCCGGTGTCAGATGAACGTCAGGCCGGCCCAGGCAGTTGCAACAGGTGTGCTGCCACCAAACACGGCCCTGAACTCTTCCTCAAGCAAGGCCCTCACGGACAGTTCGTGGGCATTTCCCTTGTCTTCTTCAAAGCGTGAACCAGACATCGTCGTCTCCTTGGAAATGCAAGTAGAACGGAACACTCTTGTGTCCGCGATACATGCGGCATGAATCAAGTGTATGACGCTATGGTGACGCTCGTAAATACTTCTCTATATATTGTTATGGTTGAGAAATTAGGACCGTCAGGAGTTTCGATCCTGGGGTTCGGAATGTCGAGAGGAGCCGCTATGGAGCGCATGTCCCGCATAAGTCCCCGCGCCAGTGTCGAGCGCACAGTGGAGTGGGTGGATACCGATGCGTCCGGGCATCAACACAATTCGGCGATCATGCGCTGGGTGGAGTCTGCCGAGGCGGAGCTCTTCCTGCGCAGGCTCCAGCTGCCCGACTATTTTCCCAGCGTGCCTCGCGTCCACCAGGAGATCCACTTCAAAGCCAAGTTGTGGTTCGGGCAGCGCATCACTGCAACAGTGGGTATTTCCAAGCTGGGTAGGGCTTCCATGACATATGCCTTTGAGGTTCGAAGTCATCCGCACGGCGAACTGCCTGGTGGCCTTGCCGCCTTCGGTACAGTGACGGTCGCCCACGTCCCGCCCGGGTCCGACAAAGCGCAACCCTGGCCTGCCGCCGTCGTGGATGCGGTTGCCTCTCAGCACGCGGAGTAGCAGGCCCGCGCAAGCAGGGCGGATTGCGGCGCAAAAGAACCTCCGGCGATCCCAGCGGCTCAATCCGAGCGTGCCTGCGTCACCGGAGGTTCCGGTCCCGAGGGTGGGGAGTCCCCGCCGTCGGAATTCTTAAGTCGGCCTTCAGCGATCCTGGATGACGGCGACTCCCTGGATCTCGATCATGGCTTCCTTCTGCCACAGGCGGGTAACGCCGATTCCTGCCATTGCGGGATACTCCGAGCCTGCCATTTCGCGCCAGATCCGCCCGATTTCCCTCCCGTTGGCAATGTAGTCGTCCACATCGGTCAGGTAGATGGTGACGCTCACCAGATCTTCGGGTTGGCCGCCGGCTTCCGCCAGGGTGGTCAGGACGTTCGAGAACGCCTGCCTGAACTGTTCCACGATGCCGCCGGGGACGATGTGCATGTCGCGATCGAGTGCGGTCTGGCCTCCGAGGTAAACCGCGTTTCCGGCGAGGATGCCGTGGGCGTAACCGGACGGCGCGGGCAGTGTTTCGGGGTTGACGGTCCTCTTGCTCATGGTGCTCCTCCTGAAAATGAGTGGTGGTTCCTATGGATGAAAAAGACCCTTGTTCGGATCGATTCCGTCGTGCTACCTTGAGCATATGTGACGACCGTAAAAAAGTCGACATATCAATAATCTCACGCAACCTGGCACGGACCGAAGGGAATCGGACGGATGAAACTTGCCACACTCCGCACAAGTTGGGGCGGCACGACGGCGGTCATCGGGCTTGGCGCCGATGCGTTTCTGCCGTTGTCCTACCCGAACGTTGGAGCCCTTCTGGCCGATCCGAACTGGCGCGCTACCGTCGAGGCCGCGGTTGGGGGATCGAAAGCCGGCAGGACGACGATTGATGCCGGTAGTGCAATATTTGCGCCACTGGTGCCCGAGGCGGGGAAGGTCATCTGCTGCGGCTTGAACTATGGTGACCACATCCAGGAGATGGGCCGGGATCTTCCCGAATACCCGACGCTCTTCGCCAAGCACGCGGACACACTGACGGGCGCAACCGACGTGATCGACATCCGGGGAAGCGAAAAGGTCGACTGGGAAGCAGAACTGGCTGTCGTCGTCGGAAGCCCGCTCTTTAAGGCCGGCGAAGAGCAGGCCAAGGAGGCGATCGCTGGCTACACCGTGGCCAACGATGTTTCGATGCGCGACTGGCAGAACCGCACCCTGCAATGGTTCCAAGGAAAGGCCTTCGACGCGACAACCCCGGTCGGCCCGGTGATGCTCACGCCCGAGGACGTCGCTGGAGACTTTGAGGTCCGCGGTTACGTGAACGGCGAACTCGTCCAGGAAGGGAACACCCGCACACTGGTCTTCGGACCTGCGCGCCTCTTGTCCTATATCTCACAATTCACCATCCTTCGCCCGGGAGACCTCGTCCTCACGGGTACCCCCGGGGGAGTGGGAATGGGAATGACCCCTCCCCGCTTCCTGCAGGACGGAGACGTCCTGACGACCGAAATATCAGGCATCGGACGCCTGGAAAACCCGATCCGTATCCATTCGAACGATGGCGCGGCCACCCCACGCATCCCCGCGCCCACCACAAACACCAAGGAGTGAAGACCATGACCGACCTCACTACAGAGACCCAGTACCGGACCGAGGGAGACAACTCCATCTACGCGGGAGCCGACGGCAAAGTTGTTCCTGTCGTCACCCGGGCCGGGCAGGAAGACACCAACACTGCCCAGTCCGGAGACTGTGTCCGGGTATCCGGCGTCTCGATACAACACACCCCGGCAACGAAGATCTGGTTCGGACAAGTTTCCAACGTCCCCGGATACCGCTCCTTGCCCCACCACCACGGCGAAGCCGAAACCGGCGGATACGTATTGCGGGGCCACGGCCGGATCTACTACGGCGACAACTTCTCCGAGTACCAGGACATGAAGGCAGGGGACTGGGTATTCGTTCCTCCGTTCATGCCCCATGTCGAGGCGAACATGTCCGTGACAGAGGAACTGGTCTGGCTCACGACCCGCACGCCGGAGAACATCGTGGTCAACCTCGAAGATGTTGCAGATGACACCCTCGCCGGTTATCGCCGGGCGTAGCACCATGAATGCGACAACGCCGGCCCAGACCCTGACATCAGCGACGTTTCTCCGCGCCGTGGAACTGACTCCGGTTCCGGCCCAAGTGCACGAGGAGGCATACGAGGCCACCACCCAGTACGTTCCCTGGCCCAAGGCTTACGGCGGAGACATGGTGGCACAGTCGGCCGCTGCCATGATGCGCTCGGTCGACGCTGATCGGGCGCTCCATTCCATGCACAGCTACTTCATGCGTCCCGTGGATGTTGGATCAACCGTGCGCTACGAAGTCGAGCACCTGCGCGATGGCCGCGGCTACTCCACACGAAGCGTGCGCGGCTATCAAAACGGGAAGACAGTCTTCGCGGCGATGGGATCCTTCCAGGTTCCGGAAGGCGGAACCGATTACCAGACCCCTGTTCCCGCGGAAGCAGCCCCCGCGGAACTCGATCCGGAATCGCAGCGCAGTGCGGCCGAGGTCCTCGCCGGCGTCGAAGGCCGCGCCGCTGAGTACTGGTCCACCGGTCGCAGCTTCGACATGCGTCACGTCCCGGGCCCGGTCTACGTGGAGGTCGAAGGGGGACGGGAGGCCCATCAGGCCATCTGGGTGAAGGCCTTCGATGGCCTGCCCGACCTCGGCGACGAGCGACTGAACTCCAATCTGCACCGCGCAGCCCTTGCGTACGTCTGCGACTACACCATCCTGGAGCCTCTCCTCCGGGTCCAGGGCCTGCACTGGTCCTCGCCCGGCCTCACCACGGCCAGCCTGGACCACTCCATGTGGTTCCACCGCGACGGAAGAGCCGACGAATGGGTCCTTTACGTGCAGAAGGCCATCTCCGGCCAGAGCAACCGGGGAATGGCTCTTGGCCACTTCTTCGACCGGGACGGCCGCCTGTTGGCCACCGTCGCCCAAGAAGGCATGATCCGGCCCGGATCCTAATCCGACATCAGAAGCATGAACCCTAGAAGGAGCGGCATGAGCACATCGGCCCATGTGGACACATTTACGCGGGACCACCTGCCGCCGGCCTCAACCTGGCCGGCATTGGAGTTCACCCTCCCCGAGCTCCAATACCCTGAACAGCTGAATGCGGCCGCAGTTCTCATCGATGAGGCTGTAACGCAATTCGGAGGCGAGCGACCGGCCCTCCGGACGCCGGACGGCACCGTATGGACCTACGCTGAATTGCAGCGCCGCTCCAACCAAGCCGCCCAGGTATTCACCGAAGATTTCGGCGTACTCCCTGGCAACCGCGTCATACTGCGCGGACCCAACAACCCTTGGCTCGTCGCCGCCTGGCTGGGTGTTCTCAAGGTTGGCGCAGTTGTCGTCACCACCATGCCGATGCTGCGGGCCTCAGAGGTGGCGACACTTATCCGGCTCACACGGCCGGTCCTCGCAGTCTCGGACTATCGCTTCATGGAAGACCTGGCCTCCGCATCCGAACGCGAACCTGTCAGCCTCCTGGCTTACGGCGGCACGGACGGAGCAGATTTCGTCCAGCGGTGCGCTGCCAAGAGCGGAACCTTCACGAACGTCGAAACCGCGGCGGACGACGTCGCCATTCTGGGTCCGACGTCGGGGACTACGGGAGACCCGAAAGTCACCATGCACTTTCACCGCGACATCCTCGCGATCGCCGACACGTTTGGCCGCCACATCCTCCAGCCAACCCAGGACGACGTGTTCGCCGGGTCTCCGCCAATCGCCTTCACGTTCGGGCTCGGTGGCCTGGTGGTGTTTCCCCTGCGGTTTGGCGCCTCCGCACTGCTGACGGAGCGGGCGGCTCCGGTGGAACTTGCGGAAAACGCGGCCGACGCCGGTGCCTCCATACTCTTCACGGCACCTACCGCGTATCGCGCCATCCTGAAGGCCGGCCGCGGTGAATTGCTTAGCCGCCTGCGCATCGCAGTGTCCGCCGGCGAACACCTGCCCAAAGAAACGTGGCAGGCCGTCTACGATGAAACCGGCGTCCGGCTCGTCAACGGCATCGGTGCCACGGAGATGCTGCACGTTTTCATCTCAGCACCCGGTGAGGACAGCAGGCCCGGGGCGACCGGCAAAGCCGTCCCTGGATTCCGGGCGGCCATCCTCGATGACAACGGCGCCGAACTGGGTCCTCACCAACCCGGCAGGCTGGCGGTGGTCGGCCCCACCGGGTGCCGCTACCTGGATGATCCGCGGCAGTCCAAGTACGTCTGGAACGGCTGGAACATCACCGGTGACACCTTCGTCCAGGACGAGGACGGCTTCTTCATATACCAGTCACGGTCGGACGACATGATCGTCTCCTCCGGGTATAACATCGGCGCCCCCGAAGTGGAGGCGGCCATCAACCAGCACCCGGACGTTCTGGAAAATGCCGTCGTCGCCCGCCCCGACCCGGACCGCGGAAGCGTTGTGTGCGCGTTCGTCGTCCTGCGTGAAGGCGTGGAGGCCGGTGAGGCCAAACGCAAGGAAATCCAGGACTTCGTCAAACTGACGATTGCCCCGTACAAATACCCGCGCGACATCCGCTTCGTGGATGAGCTGCCACGAAACCCGAGCGGAAAACTGCAGCATTTCCGGCTGCGGCAGTACCTCGAAAACGAGAACGACCAGCTGGCCGACGCGGCCGCAACCCAAGCCTAGAAGGGACCCGATCCATGAAGATCGCAATCGTCGGAGGCGGCCCCGGAGGCCTGTACTTCGCAGCACTGATGAAGCAGCTTGATCCTGCCCACGACATCACGCTCTGGGAACGCAACGCCGCCACGGACACATTCGGCTTCGGCGTCGTGTTTTCTGACGAGACGCTGGGCGGCATCGGAAACGCCGACCCCGTGGTGGCCGAATACATGAGTCGCCGCTTCGCACGCTGGTCGGATATCGACATCCACTTCCGCGGCGAAACCCTGACCGTTGGAGGCCAGGGATTCGCGGCCATGAGCCGGAAGGAGCTGCTGGAACTCCTGCAGCGCCGCTGCCTCGAACTTGGGGTGGACGTGCGGTTCAGCACACTCGCCCCGCCCATCCACGAGCTCGAAGCCGGCTACGACCTGGTGCTCGCTTCGGACGGTGTGAATTCGCAGATCAGAGCCACATACGCCGACTCGTTCCGCCCCAAGCTCGATCCCCGGGCCAACAAATTCATGTGGCTGGGCACCGACCTGGTCTTCGAAGCCTTCAAGTTCTTCGTCAAAGAAACCGACTACGGCGTCATGCAGATTCACGGCTACCCCTACTCTGACGAAGGATCCACGTTCATCGTCGAAATGTCTCCCGACGTGTGGGAGGCGGCCGGCTTCGACGAAACCGCCAGCGAGGTTTTCCCGCCCGGTGTCTCCGATGAAAAGGCCATCGAGAAGATCCGCCGCATCTTCGCCGACGAGCTGGAAGGCCACGAAGTCCTGGCGAACAACTCCAAATGGCTGAACTTCACCACGGTGCGGAACAGCAGCTGGCGCCACGGCAACATCGTCCTGCTCGGCGACGCGGCCCACACCGCGCACTTCTCCATCGGTTCCGGAACCAAGCTCGCCATGGAAGACGCCTTGGCCCTGGCAGCCTGCCTTCATGAACACTCTGACCTCGAGTCCGCACTGTCCGCCTACGAGGTGGAGCGGCGGCCCGTCGTCGAATCCACCCAGCGGGCCGCCCAGGCCTCGCTTGAATGGTTCGAAAGGATCGGCCAATACAGGAACCAGGGCCCCACCCAGTTTGCGTTCAACCTGCTCACCCGATCCCGCCGCATCACCCAGGAAAACCTACGGCTCCGCGACCCCGAATTCGCCCACGACGTAGACCGGAACTTCGCCCAACTCCAGGGACTGCCGACCGTCGCCCCGGCCATGTTCCAGCCGTACCGCATCGGAGAGCTGGAACTGAAGAACCGGATCGTGGTCTCTCCGATGGACATGTACTCCGCTACCGACGGGATCCCCGGGGACTTCCACATGGTGCATCTGGGGTCCAAGGCACTCGGTGGAGCAGGGCTGGTCATGACGGAAATGGTCTGCGTCTCCGCCGAAGGCCGTATCACCCCCGGCTGCTCCGGCCTCTACACCGACGGCCAACGGGACAGCTGGAAATCCATCGTTGACTTTGTCCACGCGCGGTCGACGGCGAAAATCGGTGTCCAGCTCGGACATTCCGGCCGCAAGGGATCCACGCGCCTGATGTGGGAGGGCATCGACGAGCCACTGGAGACAGGGAACTGGGAGCCGGTCGGGCCATCTGCGCTACCCTACGGCCCGGGAAACCAGATCCCCCGCGAGATCGACCGGGCCGAAATGGAAAGTGTCAAGGCTGACTTCGTGGAGTCCGCACACCGGGCCGCCGAGGCCGATTTCGATCTCCTGGAAGTTCACGCGGCGCACGGCTACCTGCTCTCGTCATTCCTCTCTCCGATCTCCAACCGCAGGACCGACAAGTACGGAGGCAGCCTCGAGAACAGATTGCGCTTCCCCCTGGAGGTCTTCGACGCTGTTCGGAAGGTCTGGCCTGCCCACAAGCCGATGACCGTCCGCGTTTCGGCGACCGACTGGATCGAAGGAGGCAACACCTCCGATGATTCACTGGCCATAGCCAAGGCCTTTATCGCCCACGGCGCTGCCGGCATAGATGTCTCCACCGGACAGATCGCCAAGGAGGAGAAGCCGGCCTTCGGCCGCAGCTACCAGACGCCTTTCGCGGACCGCATCCGACAGGAAGTCGCCGAGCCCGCGGGAGCGGCCGTCATCGCCGTCGGCGCCATTTCCACGTACGACGACGTCAATTCGGTCCTGCTCGCGGGCCGCGCCGATCTCGTGGCCCTCGGGCGCACACACTTGTACGACCCGCAGTGGACACTGCATGCAGCTGCCGAGCAGGAATACCAAGGCGACGGAGCAGACTGGGTTCCGCAGTTCAGGGCCGGACGCCGGAAGCCGCCGAGCAGCCGCACCGATGCAGTCCGCCCCCGGCTCTCCCTGCTCAGGGAACTGGATACGGATGTGCAGACTACGTCACACCTGCGCTGGACGCCAGCTGCCCTCGCACCGGAAGGCGTCCTGGCCCCCTGACGGCTTGGGAGTAACCTGGGCCGCGGACGACTCAAGGCTCGGGTAGGGCCGGGTGCCGCCAGGAGGCGGACCCGGCTACTTTCCACCCCGGGGTGCGTTAGCCGTTGCCGCTATGAGGTGCCTGACGGTTGGCCTCTCGATGCTCAGGGCTTCTGCCTGCGCCTGAACGGCCTGATCGGCGGCGGTATTCCTTTCCTGGTGTTGGCGCAGGTGACCCTCCCAGGAACGAATCAGAAACTTCTCGACGAAACGGCCGGGGGCGTTGCCATCGGCAAAGAGCCCCCATTGCATTGCGCCGGAGCGTTGTTGTGCCTCGCCGACCTTGCACATCAGCGAGGTGAAGGAATCAATATCTTCCGCAGCGACCTGATAGGTCTTCAGGACCATGACCGGGCCGTCTGAGGGGTCGGGTTCAAAGGCCAGTGCGGGTTCGGGCCAATGCGCCGAGGGCGTGAGGTCGAGCTGGCCAATAGTCGGCGGCAGCGGCCAGGTTGCCACCGACATGGCACAAATACCCAACAGAATGGCGGATACGATCAACGCCCAGACGGTGTCCGTCAGCCCGGCAACGCCTCCCCAAAGTAGCGACCCGACCGCCTGGCCACCCATGAAGACAACCATGTATGCGGCCAGGCCCCGTGCGCGCACCCAGTTGGGGAGCATCAGCTGCATCGACGAATTCAAGGTGGAGAGCACCACCAGCCAGGCGGTCCCCGCAAGAATAAGGACGAGCGCGACCACGATCACGGAGGGGACCAAGGCTAGCCCCACCGTCGCGCCACCGAAAACGATCGCTGAGGCCGCCATCAGCTCGTTGGCGCTGAACCGCATCCTGAGCCGGGAAAGGCCGAATGCGCCAAGCACCGCACCCAGCCCAAGTGCACCTAGAAGACCACCGTAGCCCGCCGACTCCAGGTGCAGGGCGCCGTGAGCAACAACGGGCAGCAGCGCCCAAAGGGCACTGGCCGGAACGATGAACAACACCGACCGCAGAAGGATTCGCCGCACCGCGGGGGCGTTGCGGATAAATCTCAGGCCGGAGCCCAACGCAGCAACGGGGCGTTCCATCGGCAGGGCCTGTGCGGCCGGCTTTTTCTCACGCCAGGCAATGAGGACCACAACGACCCCTATGAAAGAGAGCGCGTTGAGCCCGAACACCAGGGTCGGGCCCGATACCGACACCAGCACCCCGGCTATTGCCGGACCCACGGCGCGCCCGACGTTGACGTTCATACTGCCCAGCGCTGCAGCCGCTGGAATCTGCGCCCTTGGCACTAGACTCGGCTGGATCGCCTGCCAGGCCGGAGCAGTCAGGGCCTGACCACATCCCATGAGGAACAAAAGCACCAACACCACCACCGGAGTGGTCACCCCGGCCCAGGTGAGGACCGCCAGAAGGCCGGCCGTCAGGGCCATCGCCGTCTGCACCGAAATGAGCAAATGACGTCGGTCGAGCAGGTCGGCAAGGACGCCGGAAGGCAGGGACAGCAGCATCACCGGCAGCGTGGTCGCGACTTGCACCAGGGAAACCAGGACGGCCGCATTCGGTTCATTGACCAGCATCCACTGAGCGCCTACAGTTTGCATCCAAGTGCCCACATTGGAGCCAAGCTGAGCGAACCAGAGGCCCCGGAAGATCGCCGAGGCCATCGGCGCCCAGGTGGACGGCTCGGTGCCCTGGCGTATCTGGTCAGCCATCGACTCCACCTGCCTCAGTTGCCACGTCCGTCTGCCGTACCTTTCAAAGATTAATCATGTGTCCTGTGAGCCCGTGGAAGGTTTCCTGCAGGGCCTCGCTGAGGGTCGGATGAGTGTGGACGTTCCGTGCCAGTTCAGTGGCAGTGAGATCCCACTTCTGGGCCAACGTGAGCTCGGGCAGCAACTCAGAGACATCCGGCCCTATGAGATGGCCGCCCAGCAGTTCACCGTGCTGCGTTTCGGCGATCAGTTTGACGAAGCCCGTGGGCCCTCCCAAGCCGTGCGCTTTGCCGTTGGCCGTGAACGGGAATGTGGTGACCTTGATGTCTCGGCCTTCGTCGCGGGCCTGCTGTTCGGTAAGGCCGAAGCTGGCCACCTGCGGCTGGCAGAATGTGGCGCGCGGCATCATGCGGTAGTCGCCCAAGGGCATGGTCTCCGCTCCGGCGATGGTTTCGGCAGCTACAACGCCCTGTGCCTCGGCGACATGGGCGAGCTGAAGCTTGGCCGTCACATCGCCGATCGCGTAGATGTGCGGAACATTGGTCCGCATGTAGTCGTCAATGGCGATCGCCCTTCGGTCGGTTGTTAGAGCCACCCCCGTGCTTTCCAGTCCGAAGCCGCTGACGTTCGCGGCAAACCCGATCGAAACCAGCACCTTGTCCGTCCGGAGGCTTCCGGCCGCACCGTCGCGGCCGGTGTAGGTGACAGTGACTGATGATCCCTCATCCAGCACCGTTTCCACCTTCGTCGAGGTGAGGATTGGGACGCCCAGCTTCTTGTACTGCTTGAATATTTCCTTGGAAACGTCCGCGTCTTCGGTCGGGAGCGCTCGGTCCAAGAACTCGATGATCGTTACGTCGACCCCGTAGTTGCGCAGGACGTAGGCGAACTCCATGCCAATGGCCCCGGCGCCGACTATCACGATGGATCGGGGCAGCTCCCGGTCCAGAATCTGCTCCTCATATGTCACGACATTCGCGCTTGCCACGACCCCTGGCAGCATTCGGACCGTTGATCCGGTGGCGATGATGGCGTGGTCGAAGGTGAGGGTCTCGGTTCCCCCGGTGTTCAGGTCCACGTCCATGCTGTGGGCGTCCGTGAAGGATCCGGAGCCGTCGTATTCGGTGATCCCGTTCTTCTTCATCAGGAAATGCACGCCCCTGACACGTCCATCGGCAACCTGTCGGCTTCGGTCGAAGGCGGCGCCAAAGTCAAAGGACACGTCCCCTATGATTCCGAACATTTCCGCCTGGGTATTGAATATATGTGCAAGCTCCGCGTTGCGCAGCAGGGCCTTCGATGGGATACAGCCGACATTCAGGCACACGCCGCCCCAGTACTTCTTCTCGACCACCGCCACCCGCAGACCAAGCTGCGCGGCACGAATCGCCGCGACATAGCCGCCGGGGCCAGCCCCGAGAATCACGACGTCGAAGTGTTCACTCATGACAACCAACTCTCCTTGGGTTCGGGCGCGCGTAGCCCACCGATGACAGCAGATTCAGCATAGTTGCGATATGTCCCGCGCAACCGTGAAATTCTCTTCCCCGCCCCGGCAGCATTACATGTGCGCCTCCTGCTGCGGGACGTTGACGATAGTGAACCCGGGGTAGAGGCTTGGAACCAGCGCAGCTCTGGATGACGCACACAACTACACGGCGACATTCCTCCATCAACATCTCCTGCACGAAAGGCGCTCCCCAAATGACTAGCGAGCCTCGCCGCGATCCACTCACCGACGGACTTCTCACCCCGGAAAACTCCGCCCTCCTCGTCATCGACTACCAGCCAACACAAGTGCAGTCGATCAACTCGATCGACAGGGCACAACTCATCCGAAACATCGCTACGACGGTAAAGCTCGCTCGCACATTCGATATTCCGATCGTCTTATCGACGGTAAACGTGGCCACTGGTCGAAACAAGGGCACTATCCCAGCCCTCGCCGACTTACTGACCGGCGTGCCCTCGTTGGACAGAACATCAATCAACGCGTGGGAGGATGTGGCATTTCGAGCGGCAGTCAGCGCGACCGCGCGAAAGAAGCTGATCATAGCCGCGCTTTGGACCGAAGCATGCCTCACCTTCCCCACCCTCGATGCGCTGCGCGAGGGCTTTGAGGTCTTTCCAGTCGTTGACGCGGTCGGTGGCACTTCGGTCATCGCCCACGAAACAGCGATCACGCGCGTCACACGGGCTGGCGCCCAGCCGGTCAGCATTGCCCAGCTGGCCTGCGAGCTGCAGCGGGACTGGAATCGAACCGACACGGTCCAGGCGTTCGTCGACGAACTCACTGAAGCAGGCATCTTCCTCAAGCTGGGTTAGGAGACCGTTGAAATAGGGCGCATTTGACGTCGTTGGCGGTACCGAAGGTGTGCGGGCGCGGCGGATCGCGAAGGGTCAGGCGTCGACGCGGACCAGCCGCAAGACGAGGGTCCGGTCCGGGTGGAAGGCGGGCAGGTCGAGACCCGCCTCCCGGACAAGGCTCCCAGAGTAGGACGGGGCCTCGGCGACGGAGTCGAGACCGGCGGTCTCGTCTAGCCAGTACGGGCTCAGCCACGAGGGGCCGAGCGAGCCTGGGCGGGCGGACTCGACGCGGTACCGTGCCTCTGCCAAAAGTCCTGGCAGGCGGACCCGACGTCGCGAATCCGCGGACAGCGGCGGCGTCACGATTGTGTAGATCGCCTCCGAGCCGTCGGTGGCAACGACACCGCGCAAGGCCGGCCCGTCAGGGTCAAAGTCGCCGTCGGCGACGACCCGGCCGGTGCTGATGAGTTCCCGATGCTCCTGATATGCGGAGATCCAGCGGGCCGCCGCGAACCTCAGCACTGGGGGCTCGCTCGACGCGGCCGTGACGATACGCAATGACGGCGATAACACCGTAGAGGTCGACCAGCTCTACGCGGCCTTCCCGTCGGCCCCCGTAGTTCGCCCGGCCGTACAACTCATCGGGTACGCACGGATCCCGATCGGGTCCGGTGAATCGCGGACGGTCTCCTTCCGCGTGGACGCTGCCCGGCTCGCGATCACCGGCGAAGACGGGGCGCTCGGAGCCGACCCCGGCCCGTTGCGGCTCATCGCTGGCCCGTCGGCTGCCGAGGCCGCGGTGACGGCCGAGGTGGCTATCATCGGCGAGCGGCGACTGCTTGCGGAGCGCGTGCTGCGCACACCATGGTCGATCGGCGGCCCGATCAACTGACCGCGCAGGAATAACAGGTATTTTTTCCGTCAAATTCATAATTATTGACATAGTTGTCATATAATGATTGTTTCGGCGACGCTCGCCAGCACGAACGTCAATGCAGCCAATCGTGAAGGGGACACCGATGCCTGGCCAATTCGAACTTGTAGACGCTGAACCGCGAGGGGTCCGGATAAACCTCGTCAATTCCGCCGGGGAAACCCTGGCAAAGTCGGAGGCGTACGAAGACATGGCGACAGCAGCCGCCGCCGTCAGGGACATCCGGGAACAGGCGGCCACGGCGCATGTTGTGGACTGCACAACTAAATCCCATTCCCGACAGTCGTGACGAGCGGTCAAGGAAGGTCACAGTGAACATTAGAGATGAGTGGGACCGGCTCGATTCCGAGACCCGGACATGGCTTCTGGAAAATCCGGCAAGTCTGCTCCTGCCCCCGGCAATGTCGGCGAAATTCCGCAAAGACCCGTGCGGGGACATTGAGTTTGACCCGAAAGGACAGGTGGTGCTGTCCAGAGATGACCATGACTTCATCCGGGGGAAAGCTGAAGCCGCCGGAACAATCCGCGCCCCCATGGGGGAATACCGATTCTTCGACACAGCACCTTTGCCTGTTATCAGAAAAGGGCAATGAATCTCCCCGTTCCCGAGAGCTTGACCGACGGCTTGAGCACTTGGCCGGCCAGGAGCTAACGATGGGGCCAGATGAGCAACTGCCACTATCGGTGGGGGCGGTGTCCCGCAAGAATAATGCGAATCAGGGACAGTGGTGTGACACTGATAAGTGCCACGCCGGCGCCCGCCACGATGGAATTCACTACAGCTATGGCCGTAGACATCGTGAAGAAGACGCCGCGCCAGGATCCTCGGCTTTCGATCTCAAGTAGCTCATTCAGTGCGTGTTGTCCGTGTGGAACGGGAAAGAATTCATCGGCCCCAGGGAGAATGCGGGCGTAATACCTGCGAATACGCTGCATCGAGTTCAAAGCGGCGACGTCTTCCAATGAAGTCTGGACCAGCCGCTCGTAGGTGAAGAGGCCCAGCACAACGACCACGGGAATGACGACAGCGAGAAAATGGAAGGCGACAGAAGACTGTGCAAGGAAGCCATACGCGACCAGCGAACTCGACAGTGTCATCAAGTACAGCGAAGCTCTGCTGCCGGACTCGGCAACGGTTATTCCCCTGGCAGACTCCAGCACGAAATGCTCAGTCAGTAGCGCGCTAAGGAAAGCTTGGGACCGGTCAGGTAAAGCGTGAACCGAATCCCCTTCTGCTCATGTTGGGCCCACTAATTCCGGTTCATCCTCTCAGTCAAAACCGTATCGAGATTTTCGTTTATCTGCTGGCTTCTTCCAGCCACTGTCTTGCGGCTTCGAGATCGGCGTGCGCGATGCCGTGTCCGCCGGGACGCAGGACCTGTTTTACATCGGAGCCGTTTTGGTGGAGGGCGGCGATGAGTGTCCTGACGCTGGGAAGCGGGGCCATGGGGTCGGACTCGCCGTTTAGGATCAGCAGCCTGCTGCCACTGAGGTCGGTCGCATTTTCCCGGTCCCCAAAGGGGTACATGCCGGAAAATGCGATGACCTGATCCAGGGTCTGGGGGTACAGGATGGCTGCGGCCAAGGCAATGTTGGCACCGTTTGAGAAGCCGACTGCTATCACGGGCCTGTTGCCGAATCCGTAGTGTTCTCGGGCGGCGTCCAGGAAGACTGCCAGATCTGTTGCCCTTGCGATGACGTCGTCGACGTCAAAGAGCCCTTCGCCGTGGCGCCGGAACCATCGGAGCATGCCGTGCTCCTGCACCTGGCCGCGGGGTGCGAGTACGCCGGCGTCGGGTTGGAGTTCGGCGGCGAGGGAGGCGATCTCGTGCTCGTTGCCGCCGGTGCCGTGCAGCATCAGCAGCACTGGGGTCCCTGCCTCGCCGGGGCTGAAAAGATGCGGCCGGCCGGTGACGATGCTGGTTTGAGTGCTCATCGGCGAACTACCGTCCAGCCAGGGCGGGGTTGTTCTCGGCCGGCAATTCGATGCGTGCCACGGAATGTTCGATGGCCTCGCGGGAGGGCTCGAGCCACGGCGGCAGCTTCAGGGAGCGGCCGAGTTCGAGGAGCGGTTCGTCGACGTCGAAGCCGGGGGTGTCGGTTGCGATTTCGTAAAGCACGCCGCCGGGTTCGCGGAAGTAGATGGAGGTGAAGTACTGGCGGTCCAGGATGTCCGTGACGTGGAAACCGCGTCCGACCAGTTCCTGGCGCCAGTTCTCCTGGGTCGCGGCGTCAGGGACCCTGAAGGCGATGTGGTGCACGGTGCCGCCTGCGGTGAGACCGGGCTGGGCTTTGGGGTCGGCGATGACGTCGATGAGGTTTCCGGGACCGCCGTTGCCGGCCGCCAGTCGGGTGCGGTTACCGGAGGTGCCGACCAGGTGCAGGCCAAGGTCCTCGGTCAGCACGGCCACGGTCTTGTCCGGGTCGGCCACGGTGAGCACAGAGGAGTGCTGGCCGCGCACGGCATACTCGGCGGGCACGGAGGCGGAATCCCAGGGGTTCCGGGGATCGCTGGTGGAGGATGCGACCAGATCCAGCTGCAGCCCGTCCGGATCCCGCAGGGAGAGGCGCTCTTCGTCGGCAGACTCACGGGTGATTGTGGATTCGACGCCGAGTGCCTTGAAATGCTCCTGCCACCAGCCCAGCGTGCCTTCCGGGATCGAGAACGCGGTGGAGGTCGACTGTCCTGCCCCGATGCGGCCGGGAGCGATGCCCCGCCACGGGAAGAATGTCATGAGGGTGCCGGGTCGGCCGGACTCGTCGCCGTAGTACAAGTGGTAGGTGGACGGATCATCGAAGTTGACCGTCTTCTTCACCATGCGCAGGCCTAGGCCCCTTATATAGAAGTCGATGTTGGCCTGCGGATCGCCGGCGATAGCTGTGACGTGGTGCAAGCCTGAGGTATTCGCGGTCATGTTGACCCCTCCTGTTCGGACTGATCCGGTCAGGAAGCCCCCGGCCGGTGATGTATATGCAAATGCATCTATCGAGAAAATTATTTCCTAGGAAGATAAATTCGTCAAGGCGGCAAGATAGTGCTGAGCAAGTAGGTTCCACGGAAGTAGCTTCTCTGGCGCAGTATCATTGGGAACGGAAAGGATTGGACATGACGGAGCATGCGGAAGCGGTGGCCGGCCGGAATCTTGATCCGGTCACCCAGTGGGGGCTGGTTATCGAAGGCTTCCAGATCACGAACAGGAAGCTGCACCGGGCGGTGGCCGCCGCTTTCTCCCTGGATCCAGCCGAAGCCGAGACGCTGCTGCGCCTCACCCGCAGCCCCGAGCGCAGGATGTCCATGGCGGCGCTGGCTCGTGAGGCGGCCTTCAGTACGGGCGGGTTTACCAAGATCGCGGACCGCCTGGCCAAACGCGACCTGGTCGTCCGAACCCCTTGCGCCGACGACCGAAGGGTGGTCTATCTCGAACTGACCGCGGCCGGCGTTAAGTTGGCCGACGAACTCCAGAACCTGGTTGCGGACATCGTCCGCAAAACCTACATCGACGTTCTCGGGGCCGATAGGGCGGCAGTGGTCGCCGAAGCCATGGCCGAATTGCGCGAAGCCAACTCCACCTTGTAGGTTCTCGGCCGCCCCTGCGCGCAGGAGGCTCGAACGTGTCCCGCGGCGGTCGTCGCCCGGCCCCTGAGGTAGAAACCAGGGAGGCCTGCCACTAGAAAGCTTTCCAGCAAATTATTTGCCGAAAAGAATCTTCTCAGTTGACAAGCGCCGAGGGTATGGCGATAGTTATATGCATACGCATGTAAATCAACGCGCGACGACCCAACCAAGGAGACAGACCGTGACCACGATTGAACTCATCCCCGGCACTTGGATGCTTGACCAGGCACACACCGAAGTAGGCTTCACCGTCCGCCACGCCGGCATCAGCAAGGTCCGCGGTCAGTTCGCCGAGGCAGACGCAACGCTCGTCATCGGCGACACCCTCGGCACCTCGTCCGTCGAGGCCAGCGTGAAGACCGCCTCGTTTGACTCCAACAACAATGACCGCGACGCCCATGTCAAGGGACCGGACTTCTTCAACGTGGAGCAGTTCCCGAACATGACCTTCACGGCAACCGAGGTCCAGGGAACTCAGGAGAAGTTCAGCCTCAGCGGCGACCTGACCATCAAGGAAACCACCAGGCCGGTGACCTTCGACGTTGAGTTCGGTGGCGTGGCGATTGATCCCTTCGGGGCGACCCGCGCCGGGTTCTCCGCTTCCGCACAGATCTCGCGCAAGGAATTCGGCATCACCTGGAACGCCGCCCTGGAAGCCGGCGGAGTCCTCGTCGGCGACAAGGTCACCATCACAATCGACTCGGCCTTCGTTCTCCCCGCCAGCTAACGCGTCACCCGGGAGTCACAATGGATCCGGAGAAAACCATCGCCGTCCGGCACGTCCCCGTCAACCACTGCTACGAGCTCGTCGACGAGGAGAGCGCCATCGGCAAGACCGAGTACGTGCCCGCCAGCGACCCGGCCGACAGGGAAAGGATCTTCTACCACACCGAAGTCAGCGAGGCCTACGCGGGCAAGGGCCTTGCCGCGGTCCTGGCCAAGCATGCATTGGACGACACCATAGCCGCCGGGCTGACCATCATCCCGGTGTGTCCCTACATCAAGGCCTGGATACGCCGCCACCCGGACTACCAGCAGCACGCCGCGCCGATCCGGCCCGGGCACCTGGCCGCCGTCGACCGCTTCTACAAGCCGTGAGCGGAACGGGCGCGGGACGTACATTTGAACACATCACCCTGGGCCAGCGGGTGCTGTTCGGCGCCGGTAAGGCGGCCGAACACCTCACCGGGGAGATCAAGCGCCTTGGAGCCAGGAAGGTCATGGTCATTGCTTCCGCCAGGGAACGGCCAGAAGCCGAAAAGGTCACGGCCGGCATCAACGTGACGCTGAGCTATGACGACGTCGCCCCGCACGTCCCCTGCACAAGGCCGACACGGCCCGAAACGCGGCGATCCGGAACGGCATCGACCTGCTCGTCAGCGTCGGCGGCGGCTCCGCCACGGGCCTCGCCAAAGCCATCGCCCTGACAACCGGCCTGCCCATCCTCGCCGTTCCGACCACGTATGCAGGCTCGGAGGCGACCAACGTGTGGGGGCTGACCGAAGCAGCACGCAAGACCACCGGTGTCGATGACCGTGTGCTGCCCGTGACCGTCATTTACGATGCCGAGCTGACCCTGTCACTGCCGAGGGAGCTGAGCATCGCCTCGGGCCTGAACGCCTTGGCCCACTGCATCGACTCCTTGTGGGCGCCCCGCACCGACCCCATCAACCAGGCGCTTGCCGTCGAAGGCATCCGCGCCCTGAACGACGCGCTTCCGGTTATAGGCAGGAACCTGAACGATCTCCGCGGCAGGGAACAGGCACTGTACGGGGCCTATCTGTCCGCCGTTGCCTTCGCGTCCGCGGGATCCGGGATGCACCACAAGATATGCCATGTCCTGGGCGGCAGATGGAACCTTCCTCACGCCCAAACCCACGCCGTCGTGCTCCCATATGTCCTGGCATTCAACGCCCCCGCCGCCACCAGTGCAGTCCACAGAATCGCAGCTGCCTTCGGAACCGAGAACGCCTTGGACGGCCTAAACGCACTGCAGGACACGCTGGGCACACCCACTGCACTCAAGGACCTCGGACTGGCCAAGGAGAGCATAACCGAAGCTGTCCAGCTCATCCTTCCCACCATCCCTGCCTCCAACCCCCGTCCCGTCACCGAGGAAAACCTCACAGCGTTGCTGGCGGCAGCCCACGCCGGTGTCCGACCGGGCGAGCATATCCGCTACGAAACCTCTTCCCGAGCCGTTGCGAGTAATATCGCTGCCATGGACAACACCGGGACTTTGTTTGGCTGGGCATTCGGCGATGCCGCTCGCGAAGATGACGGCAAGTATGTTGAGGAGCTTCAGCGCGAGGCTTTGGACAACGCCAGGCAGACGGCGGAAGCCAAGGGACTGACGGTCGAGGCCGGTTCCGAAGTCTTCGCCATCCTGAACGCCCACGAAACCCTGGTTGAGATGGACACCGCCCCGGATAGCCTGGTGGTCCGGGCCACAGTGCACCTTGAAGGCCCAGGAGCCGGCAAGCTGCATGCAGAAGGTCCCATGAACGGCTAGCGGTTTTAGGGGGCCACGCCGTTCACGCTCGTGTTGAAGGCCGTAGGGATAGGAAGCGACGCGTTGGTTCCTGTCGCAGCGTGGACGACGGGCGCAGCGGAGCTGATCACGTTGAGCTTCCACGGCATACCCGCCGAGAACCCCACCGTAAGCGGCGCGCTGTTGCCGACGCTGCGATCGCCGAGGAGAGTCTTGAGCAGCTTCGCCTTGAGGGTCAAAGTAGCGCCGTCGAGCGAGTAGTCCCGGCCAGTCTTCAGAACCTCGCTACCGAAGCGGAGCTCCTTGAACTTGAGGCCGTTCAGGTTGAGCGCGACGGTCTGGTCCTTTACCTTGCTTGAGCTGTCGATGAACACGAGGTCTGAGGAGGCTGTACCCGAGCGCATGGTCCACCCGGTCTTGATGTAGTCGAACTCCTCCTGGTCACGCCACTTGAGTGCGACCCGGTCGAACCGATCACCGTTGTCCCACCACATGGTGGTGATGCCCGAAGTGCGTGCGAGATAGCCGAAATCCTCGAAGAATTTCAGGGCCTCACCACGCTCGACCTTCTTGTCGTACCCGTCGAGGAGGCCGTACTCGCCGATAATCACCGGGATTCCCTTGGAAATGAAGGCATCGACTTGACTCTGGAAGTTCTTCTCCAGCATTCCCTGCACCTGCTGGTCATGCTTGGTGTAGCCGGCGATGTTTGTGCTGAAGGGCCAGAAGCCGTATGGCTCGCCAAGCGCTTCGGAGGCTTGACTCCCTCTGTCGCAGAAGTCACCCCTCGCGGGGGCAACCGATCAGGCCCACTGGGCCCATCGCAGCGGCTTCAATCGTCTTCACGATGACGCCCGAAACGGAAGTCCACCACGAAGGCGTTCTTGCTCGCGCACGGTCACAGGCGGCCGACGGAGTCGATCCCGGGCCAACCCCATTCAAAGGATTCGGGAATTGCCGTGTTGGACGAATTCAGAGAAATGGGCGCCAGAACGGTTCGGCAAACGCGTCGGTGAGCTCAGCAACGACTGGCTGTCCGGCGGCCCGGTTAATGAGGGTCCTGTCGGCTTTGCGGTACGCAGCAATACCCCTGAAGAAGCGCCAGACTTTGGTGCCCGGGCATGGGCCTCAGCCTCCGAGCAGCCACTGGGCCGCCGCATGGCGGTATCGGGAGATTCCTTTGTAGTCCGCCATGTCCTCCGGCAGCTCGGCCAGCACCCGGCCGAGGCGTTGTCGCCACGCCGGAACGGCCGAAATTTCGGCCAACGAGATCATGTGGGTGCGGACGAGGAAGAGAATGGCGCCTGAATGCGGCAGCCGGATGAGGTGCTGGACTTCGACGCGCAGGTGGAGCCGTTTGGGCAGGTCGGGGTCGTCGACCACCTCTAGCCGGTCCGGCCCCCATTCGGGATAGGTCTCCGTGGAGGTGTCGAGACGCCGGTCCACGGTCATGGTCCAATTCGTCCGCCGGAACTTCTCTCCGGGCTGGAGCCTCATCAGGAATTGCTGGGCCCGCGTAATGATCTGCTCTTCGTGGACCCGGGGCACCGGGCCGTGGACCTCGAGGAAGCGCATGCCGACGTCGAAGCCTAACGACCAGTCTGCGGCAAAGGTGATCACGCCGGCGTCCAGCCAGAGGGCGTCTTCGCGCTGATCCAGCAATGCGATGTCGTCCTGGATCTGGCTGCCGATGAAGCGCAGGGGCTCCATCGGCAGGGTCGAGGCGTCCCCTATGACGAAGTCGATATCCAAGCCCAAGAGGTCGTTGCGCCAATGGCAGCGGCGGCCTTCGCGCGTGAAGCACATGACATCGGGATAGTCGGCAGCCAGCACTGGCAGCAAGGTGGTGATGGTGTCCCAGACGGCTGGACCCATATGCGGGAGCATTGCGATGCGTGACGGGTCACGGTCGAGTATTGCCGCCCGTTCCTCCAGTTCGGAACCGTAATGGGGATCGATTTCGATCAGCCGGTCTCCCCATCCACCGGCATCCGTCGGCACGAACTGCGGGGCTGGTTCCACATTGGTGCTGTACCGGTAGGAGTCTTCGCGGAATGGGAATGGGAAGCGCCGGGCGGACGGCGTGAGGGTTGATTCCTGCGTGCTCAACATCAAAGGTCAATCTCCAGTCCGGCATCACGGCTGCGTGAAACGCAGCACATTATCGAATTGTTGGCGGTTTTCTCGGCTTCGGACAAGTAGAGGTCCCTGTGCTCAGGCGTGCCACGGAGGACGGGCAGGATGCATTCGCCGCAGACGCCCTGGCGGCACATGAATGGCACTTTGTGGCCGGAGTCTTCCAGGGCTTTGAGCAGGGAGGTGCCGGAAGGAACATCGACGACGGCGCCGCTCCGGCCAAGCGTGACGCTAAACGGCTGGCCCGGGTCCAGGTCCGCGGTGCCGAACGGTTCCGAATGAAGCCGCGACGGCGGCCATCCCGCCACGGCAGCCGCGCTGAGCACCGTATCCATGAAGCCCTGAGGGCCGCACACATACAGGTGGGTGCCCAGGGGCTGTTCGCCGAGCCGGACGCCGAGCGCAGCCAGGAAACTGCTTCGGTCCGTGCACTCGAGCAGGTTCTTCCCGCACAGTTCCCGAACGTCGTCGAGATGGGCTCCCTCGCCCTGCCGGTAGGCATACAGCAGGGATGCGGAATGGCCCCATTCAGTTGCGGCGCGCATATGGGACAGCATGGGTGTTATGCCGATGCCGGCGGCAATGAGCAAATGGTGCCTGGCCGTCGCGACGGGAGCGAAGGCGCTGCGCGGGCGGGACACACTCAGCCGGGCACCCGGCGCCAGCTGGTGCAGTGCGGCGGAGCCGCCTCCGCCGTTGTCGACCCGCAGTACGGAGATGGTGTATTCAGCGGGAAGTACACCCGAGCCGGTGAGGGAGTAGGCATTGGCCTTGTCCCCGGAGTGGACAATTATGTGGCTGCCGGGGACGTAGGGAGGCAGCTCGTTTCCGGCTGGGTCGCGGAACGTGAAGCTCCGGATTGACGGTGTCCGGTCGGTGACATCCGCGAGGACAAGTTCCAAGGCGTCGTGCAACGCGGGTGCCGACGCTTCCGCTGTCGCTGTCATGCGGCATCCTCCTTAGCTCGTTCTTCGGCATCCACCATGTAGCCCAGGTACGTTGCCGTGCGGCGTGAGAAATGGTGGTAGATCACGAGGCTTCTTTCGCACCCCGTGCACACGACCACCTCGCCGACCGACCGGTCCGTGACAGTCGTGGACTGGCAATGGGGGCAATGGACCCGTCGGGAACCATCCGGCGTCACCAGCAGGAACACTTCCTCGTCCACGGCGCCCATTCTGAGTGCAAGGGCCCGGAGGGTGTAGACGTCGGCCTCCGGCCCGGCCAACACCACCCGGATCCCGACGACGGCGGACGCCAGGCGCGCCTGCAGCGCGGCGGCTGCGGCGTCGTCGCCCGTCCGGAACGCCACATGCTGGCGCTGGATGGAGTGGTCCAGCCGCCGCAGCCATGCATCCGATTCTTTGAATCCTTCGTTTCCGATGGATACTGCGAAGTACTCGCGGGCCCGCGCCGGGGACGGAACCGCCCCCGGCCGGGGCACGCTGGAATGGCGTGGAATCATCACTTACGGGGCGAAGGTACGGTCGCCTGTGAAGAAGCCCAGGGCGTAGTCCGGTGTCTCGAACTTCACCGTGGTTCCCTTGGGGAAGAACAGGACGTCGCGTTCCTTGGCGTGCGTGACGGCTCCGGTGGCCAAGTCCGTGAGGATGAATTCGCCCTGGACAACCAGCTTCATCTCGTCGTAGGTGTATTCGTAGACGAGTGGCTCCGAGGCCTTGAGCTCGAAGAACCCTGCGCACATCGAGGAGCCTTCGGGGTTCGCAAAGGAGTCATTGATGAACGCCTCGCATCCTTCTTCATCCATTTTCGGCAGGTCCAGGAAGCCATTCTCGACCTTGTGGATGGAACCGCCCTTGGACATCGTGCCGCTCAAAGTTGTAGTCATGGTGTTGTCCTCTGCTTGATTTACTGTGGTGAAACTAGTTTTACTGAAATTCAATTGCGATGGGTTTCGGGGATGTTAATTCCCTGGATCCGGGACGTGACCCGGTCAGGGCCGTGACACCACGGGGGTGGAAAGGTACGCCTCGATGCTGTCGTCCATGGCGTCCAGCCATGCCGTGTGGTGCGCCGAGGCTGTAGTCCCCGTCATCACTGAAGTGTGGACGCTGTCGCGGTACCCCAGGATGTTCTCTTCCTTGTCATGCATCCATTGCTTGAACAGGACTGCAACCGCGTCCAAGTCAAACGGCGGGTAGTCGGTCAGGGCTATGAGGTCCTTCACGTAATCGGTCTGGAAGTCGACCTCGTCCTCGTGTGTGTGGAGGGCTTCCTGCTTCTGCAGCCAAAACTGGATGTCCTCCTGCCGCTCAATGCTCCCCGGAATCTCGTGCAGCCCCATGATGTAGTCACGGGCCAGCCAAGCCTGGGCGTCGAACATGTTGAAGGTGTAGTACTGGTCCTGCATGCCGATGTAGAAGAGATCGGGGTTGCCTTGCCAGACAATCCCCTTATAGAGGTTGGCCGGGTACAGGACGTTGGGCGTGCTCAGCGCGAGGCTGCCAGGCAGGAATGGGAACTTGTGGCGGTAGCCCGTGCACAGGATCATCGCGTCGAACCGTCCCGAACTGCCGTCCGCGAAATGGACGTACTGTCCGTCGATGCGCTCTATGGTGGGGACTTCGCGGGCTCCCTCCGGCCAGCGGAAACCCATCGGTTTGCTCCGGTAGCTGATCGTCACCGATGCCGCGCCCATCTTATAGGCCTGCATGCCGATGTCTTCTGCGGAGTAGCTGCTCCCGATCAGGAGAACGTTCTTGCCGGCAAACTGCTCCGCACCGCGAAAGTCGTGGGCGTGGAGCACGGGGCCCGGGAAGGTCCCTATGCCCTCGAATTCCGGCACATTGGGCGTAGAGAAGTGTCCGGTAGAGACGACGAGCTTGTCGAAGACATGCTTCCGGGTCTGTTTGGTGACCAGGTCTTCGACCAGGACCGTAAATTCCCGTGCGGCGTCGTCGTAGTCAACCCAGCGCGCCGCAGTGCTGAACTGGATGTACTTGCGGACATCGCTTTTGACCGCTCTTCCTTCGATGTAGTCGAAGAGAGCAGAGCGAGGCGGGTAGGACGAAATCGTCTGTCCGAAGTGCTCGTCGAAGGAGTAGTCGGAGAATTCCAGGCATTCCTTGGGCCCGTTCGACCAGAGGTGGCGGTACATGCTGCTGTGAACAGGCTCGCCATGGCCATCCAGGCCGGTTCGCCAGCTGTAGTTCCATTGCCCGCCCCAGTCCGCTTGCTTTTCGAAGCAGGTGATCTCGGGGATGTCCGCGCCCTGCCTTCGGGCGGATTCGAAGGCGCGCAGCTGCGCCATTCCGCTGGGGCCGGCACCAATGATGCCTACTCGCAATTTTTTCGTGGTCATTTCTACAGAACTCCATTCTGAATGGGTGGGGTACACATCCGTGTTCAAAGGAGCGCGAGGCCCTCGTCCACAGTTACGCGCCGGAACGTTTCGGTACGGACAAGTCCGGGCATTTCCTGGCGCCTGCGCAGGGCAAGGGCTTTGCGTTGTGATCGTGGGATCTCGTTGATTCTCTTGCCGAATGCCGCGGTCCATGACCGCAGGTCAGTCGCGGTGCTCGGCCCGATTTCCATTTCGACGAGCTCTTGGTCCGTCAGGCCGTCGAAGTGCCTCTTGGTTCCCTCTGCGTCAAGGCTCCAGCTGGTCATCAGTTCCAGCTGGCGGTCGGCCGCGCGTACCGTCACATCGTGGTCAGGCACGTGGCCGTCCGGCGAATAGACCAGGACACTGCTTATCCGATCCAAGGCGGCGGACCTGTCGGTCCAGCCGCTCGCTTGGGCCTGGAGGTAGTCCAGCGGCCTGGCCCGGCCGATAGGCACCGCCAGCCGCGTGATGCCCCTGTCATTGATTTCCCCCAAAAGGGCGCAGGGGGCGTCGGTGACCATGACCTCATGCCGGGCGGGCCAGACATCGAAACTGCTGTGATCTCCGAAGGCGCCGCCGACGTGGAAGAGGTAGGTCTGGGGGTATTGCGGGTTTTCGTCGCGCCTTCCGGTCCGGGCCTCGTAGAACTGCAGCGCGGCCAGCTGGATGAGAAGGCTCGCTCCCAGCGCCCCGAAGGGTTCCCGCACAACGATGCCGAACCGGTCGTGTGGCGACCAGCCGGCCATGACTTCGCCGGGACGGCGGGGAGACCCGTCGATGGTCACGTCGAAGAGATGCTCTTTGACGTCGCTAGCAACATGCATCCGTGTAGCTCCTGCCGGTCTTGCCCCGCGTCGGGCACAGCCGTGCCACGGGAATCTTGATGAGAGCTGGAAGGGTTCCGGCCAATCGTTGGCCTGCCACAAGGTGGCTTCGCGGCCCTGATTTAGCCTTGTGAAACCATGATTACCCACAGTGGACCTCGGTGGGTTTCATCCGCGTTAAGTCTGCGTTTCACTCGGGGGCCTTGAAGCTCTCATCCCCTCCCGCCTCACTTGCGCGTGCGGGATCCAAAGGCTTCCAAGGCAAGAGGCAACGTGGAATTTACAACCCCGAAACCCACCGCTGGTTCACTGTCAGTCACACTGGTTTCATATCAGTTGTCATCTGAAAAACCACGTCGAGCCACTCATTCAACTCGGGCTTCGGTCCCTTGAGATATTCGCCGCCGACGAAGACGCCAGACCTTTCACCTTCCCAAGCCGTATCAACCCTTAGTTGCCTTGATCCAAGGAGTGTAATGACTACGATCACAACCCCCCACCCCCCTTCGCCAGAGACGGATGGGGACGCCGAACATCTCAGCGAACTCGGCTACAGCTATGAGACGAAATTCGAGCGCGATGTAACGTTCTGGGGCAATGTGTCCCTCGGCTTCACCTACCTGTCACCGGTTGTCGGTATCTACACCCTGTTCGCCAGCTCCCTTGGCATCGGTGGGCCGCCGATGATCTGGTCGCTTGTTATCGTGGGCGCCGGCCAGTTCCTCGTAGCCCAGGTCTTTAGCGAAGTAGTCTCGAGCTACCCCGTGGCCGGTGGTATCTACCCTTGGTCGCGACGCCTTTGGGGCCGTAAATGGGGTTGGATGAGCGGATGGATCTATCTGTTCGCCCTGCTGACGAGCATTGCCACCGTGGGCTACGGAGCCGGTCCGTACGTGGCAGACCTCTTGGGATTCGAACCCGGAGTAGACACAACCATTGCGGCGGCAATCGTCCTGATCGCCATCTCCACCGCGTTGAACCTCTGCGGGACCAAGATCCTCAATACCGTGGCAATGATCGGTCTGATCGCCGAGCTCGGCGGGGCGATCGTCGTCGGCAGCTGGCTGCTGATCGCCTCCCGAAACCAGGATATCTCGGTCATTTTCCAGACATTCGGTGCGGGCGGAGGCGATGGGTACTTCGCCGCATTTGCCGCGGCCGGTTTGATCGGAATTTTCCAGTATTACGGCTTCGAGGCCTGTGGCGATGTGGCGGAGGAAGTCAAAAATCCCGGGACAACCATTCCTAAGGCCATGAGGGTGACAATCTACATCGGGGGAGCGGCGTCGATGTTCGTATGCCTCTCGCTACTCCTCGCCGTTCCGGACTTCGGTGCCGTCATGTCCGGCGCGGACGCGGACCCGGTCCACTCTGTCCTCTCATCCGCCTTCGGAGCGGTCGGAGTCAAAGTGGTCCTCGCCGTCGTCATGATCTCCTTCATCTCCTGCCTGCTGAGCTTCCAGGCGGCGACGAGCCGCCTGACTTACGCCATGGGCCGCGACCGGATGCTGCCGCTGAGCGGTCTATGGACGAGGTTTAGCGGGAGCCGCAGAGTGCCGCCATTCGCGTTGCTCCTGGCCGGAATCGCGCCTGCTTTGATCGTCGTGCTTTCGAAATTCTCTGAAGAGGGGCTGATGGCCATCATGTCCTTCGCGACGATGGGAATCTACCTCGCATTCCAAATGGTTGTCCTTGCGGCCCTCCGGGCACGACTCAAAGGCTGGAAGCCCGGCGGTCAGTTCAAGCTGGGCAAATGGGGCGTGCCCGTAAACGTGTTGGCACTCGCTTGGGGAGTGACCGGCATGATCAACATGGCGTGGCCTCGTACTCCGGACGGGCCATGGTGGCAGAACTGGCTGACGTTGCTGAGTTCAGCGCTCGTGGTCGGCGCCGGCCTGCTCTACATGCGGTGGAAGAAACCCTACCTCCGCGGAACCGCGCCGGCAGCCGATGCGATTCCCGCGACCGGCATCGCGACGTTCTCCCTCGTCCCGGAAAAGGCAGGCGTCTAGAAAAGGCAGGCGTCTAACCCCCGTTCGCCCGGACAGAATCACTCAACAGCTCAGCAGTCGGGTCCTCAACCGAACGAGGGCCTGGCTGCTGAGCGCATTAGGCACATAACTGCGTCGCCGCAGTGTCAGTTCATCTGTTGCATACGGCTGACTTTTCTTCTCACCGCGAAACATGGATTTAACGTCCCTGGAGAGCCGCTGTAACATCACTCTGACTACTGTGGTTCAACAACGTTTCCCGCTAGGTAACACCAAATTGAACAGGACAGTTCCGATGACAAGTGTCGCAACCCCTGCAGTACTGAGCGCATCAGCGCTATCAAACGCCGGGCTGCCGGCCGAGGCCGGACAGATTTCCCTGGCCGACATCGCAAAGGCCCATGACGTGCGCTTCCTGCTGGCCACCTTCGTGGACATGACCGGCAAGCCCTGCGCCAAGCTGGTCCCGGTCGAAGCCGCGGACGAGCTCGAGGCCGGCGCGATGGGATTCGCCGGCTACGCCGCCGGGCTGATCGGGCAGAAGCCCCAGGATTCGGACCTCATCGCAATACCCGATCTCACCTCTTTCACGCCTGTGCCGTTCATCAAGGAGGGCCTGGCGATCATCCACTGCGACCCGCACGTGGACGGCACTCCGTGGCCCTACGCCCCGCGCGTCATCCTGAAAAACACGCTCGCCCGCCTGGGGGAGAAGGGCATGCAGGCCAAGGTCGGCGCCGAAGTGGAGTACTTCCTGGTCAACAAGAACCCCGATGGCTCCCTGAGCACCGCCGACGCCCGCGATGACTCGCCGCGTCCCTGCTATGACGCCCGCGGCGTCACCCGCATGTACGAACACCTGACCTCCATCTCGGAGGCGATGAACGGCCTGGGCTGGGGCAATTACGCCAACGACCACGAGGACGCCGCAGGGCAGTTTGAACAGAACTTCAATTACGCCGACGCCCTCACCACGGCCGACCGCGTGATCACGCTGCGCTACATCCTGAACATCCTCGCCGAACAGCGCGGCATGACCGCAACGTTCATGCCTAAACCGTTCACCGACCGGACCGGCACCGGCCTGCACTTCCACTTGTCCCTGTGGTCCGGCGCGGACGCGCTGTTCCCGCGGGACGACGATGGCGCGGACGACGGCGGCAGGGGACTTGGGCTTTCGGACCTCGCCTACTCGTTCATCGGGGGCATCCTGGAGCATGCGCCGGCCCTTCAAGCGTTCCTCGCCCCGACGGTCAACTCCTACAAACGCTCGGGCGCCACCACCAGCTCATCCGGAGCCACCTGGTCACCGCGCAAGGCCTCGTTCGGAGGCAATGACCGCACGCACATGATCCGGGTCCCGGACGAAAAACGGATCGAACTCCGTTCGGGGGACGGCTCGGCCAACCCGTACCTGGCCATCGCCGCGGCCATCGAAGCAGGGCTCGACGGCGTCACGAACCGCACCGACCCCGGCGCGCCGTCCGGCCCCGGCGAAGCACGCGAAGGTGCCCACCTTTTGCCCGCGACGCTCCTGCACGCAGTCGAGGCCCTGCGTCGGGACCCGGTGATGCTCTCGAGCCTGAGCGGCGATGCGGCGATCGGCGGGTACTACGCCGATGCCAAGGAAGAAGAGTTCCTGAGCTGGCACAACCAGGTCAGCGACTGGGAAATCCGCACCTACCTGACCTCGATCTGACAACCCCGTTACTAGCAAAGGACACACCAATGTGCGGAATTGCCGCGCTGCAGCTGCGCAACCCCTCGCTGCATCCCGAAATGGGCAGTCTCCTGTCCTCCATGATGTGCCAGATCGTGGACCGCGGACCGGACTCCGCCGGCCTGGCCGTCTACGACACCCCGGGCCTCGTTTCCAAAGGCACTTCCACCCTCAGCCTCCTCGGCAAAGACCAAGGCCTGCCGCTCGGTGAGATCACAGAATCACTGGAAAGCCTGCTCTCGCCGTCGGCGACGCCGGCCGTCAGGGTCGTGGGCGACACCACCTTGGTGAGCGCCGCCGTCGGGACCGATCTGCTGGTGAAGGCGGTGCGCGAAACCCTCCCGGGCTCCACCGTCATCGGCCGCGGCGAACACGTGGCGGTCATGAAGAGCGTCGGCCATCCGATGGACATCGCCGCCGAGCACGGGCTGGAGGCCATGGCCGGGAGCCAGGGCCTGTCCCACACGCGCATGGCCACCGAGTCCGCCGTGACTGCCGGCGGGTCCCACCCCTTCTCAGTGGCGGACGACCTGTGCATGGTCCACAACGGCTCCTTCTCCAACCACGCCACCATCCGCCGGGAGCTCAAGCGCGAAGGGGTCGTGTTCGATTCGGACAACGACACCGAAGTCGGCGCCCGCTACATCGCCTCGCGCCTGCAGCAGGGCGACGACCTGGAGACGGCCCTGATCAACCTCGGCAAGGTCTTCGACGGTTTCTACACCCTGGTCGTCACTACCGCGGACAGCATGGCCGTGGTCCGGGACCCGATCGCCTGCAAGCCCGCCATCATCGCCGAAACCGAGGACTACGTGGCCATGGCGTCCGAATACCGTGCCCTGGCGTCCCTGCCCGGCATCGAAACAGCCCGCATCTTTGAACCGGAACCCGGAAAGGTCTACACATGGTCACTCTGACAGCCCCCGAAACAACAACCCCAACAGCCACCATTGACCTGGCCGACAGCCCGGTCCGGGCCTTGAACCAGGCCCTGCACGAGGCCACCGACGGCCAGTCCTGGACCGTCGCCAACCCCGGCGGCAAGCACAGCCTCGCCGTCGGAATCGACGCCGACATCAGCGTCGCCATCAATGGCCATGCCGGCTACTACGCAGCCGGGATGCACAAAACGGGCACCGTGACCATCAGCGGCAATGCCGGCGTCGGGCTCGCGGAGAACATCATGTCCGGAACGGTGCACGTGAAAGGCGACGCCTCCCAATCGGCGGCGGCCACCGGACATGGCGGGCTCGTGGTCATTGACGGCAACGCCGGGGCCCGCTGCGGGATCTCGATGAAGGGCGTGGACATTGTCGTCGGCGGGAACATCGGCCACATGTCCGCGTTCATGGCCCAGGCCGGCCGGCTGGTGGTCTGCGGCGACGCCGGCGAAGCACTGGGTGACTCCATCTACGAAGCCCGGATCTACGTCAAGGGAACCGTCGCTTCCCTGGGCGCGGACTGCATCGAAAAGCCGATGAACATCGAACACCTTGAGGAGTTGGAAGGCCTGCTTGCCGCTGCCGGACGCACCGACAACCCGGCGGACTTCAAACGCTACGGCTCGGCACGGAACCTCTACCACTTCAGCGTCCACAACTCGGCCTCGTACTAAAGGACACTCCCATGACCATCACTTCACTGCCCCAGGACTCTGTTCTTCGCGCCGGGGGTATCCCCGCCCAGCACACCGAGGAGCTTGGCCTGCGCGAATCCGCCACGTTCGACCGCGCAACCATCGCCGATATCCAGCGCGCAGCCGCCACCGGCGTCTACGACATCCGCGGCTGGGGCGCCAAGCGCAAGGTCCCGCACTTCGATGACCTGCTCTTCCTCGGCGCCTCCATGTCCCGCTACCCGCTGGAGGGCTACCGCGAAAAGTGCGATACCGACGTCGTCCTCGGCGACCGGCACGCGAGCCGGCCGCTGCACCTGCAGACCTCCGTCACTATTGCCGGGATGAGCTTCGGCGCGCTGTCCGCCAACGCCAAGGAGGCCCTGGGACGCGGCGCCAGCGAAGTGGGGACGTCCACAACCACGGGCGACGGCGGCATGACGCCCGAGGAGCGCGGCCAGTCCAAGCACCTCGTCTACCAGTACCTGCCCTCCCGGTACGGCATGAACCCGGACGACCTTCGCAAAGCCGACGCGATCGAAATCGTGCTCGGCCAGGGCGCGAAGCCCGGCGGGGGAGGCATGCTGCTGGGCCAGAAGATCACCGAACGGGTTGCCGGTATGCGCACCCTCCCGGTGGGCATTGACCAGCGCTCCGCCAGCCGTCACCCGGACTGGACCGGGCCGGACGACCTGGAAATCAAGATCGGCGAACTCCGCGAGATCACCGACTGGAAAACACCGATCTATGTCAAGATCGGTGCTTCCCGCCCCTACTACGACACCGCCCTGGCCGTGAAGGCCGGAGCCGACGTCGTCGTCGTCGACGGAATGCAGGGCGGCACCGCCGCCACGCAGCAGGTCTTCATCGAAAACGTCGGGATCCCTACCCTCGCCGCCATTCCGCAGGCGGTCCAGGCCCTGCAGGAACTGGGCCTGCACCGCAAGGTCCAGCTCATCGTCTCCGGCGGCATCCGCACCGGAGCCGACGTCGCCAAGGCCATGGCCCTGGGTGCCGACGCCGTCGCCATCGGCACCGCCGCGCTGATCGCGCTGGGGGACAACGACCCCCGCTACGCCGCCGAATACGCCGCCCTGGGATCGGCTGCAGGGTTCTACGACGATTTCCAGGACGGACGCGACCCTGCCGGCATCACCACGCAGGATCCCGAGCTTTCCTCCCGGCTGGACCCGGTGGCGGGCGGGCGGCGCCTGGCCAACTACCTGCGCGTCCTGACCATGGAGGCGCAGACCATTGCCCGGGCCTGCGGGAAATCCCACTTGCACAACCTGGAACCCGAGGACCTCGTGGCCCTTACCATCGAAGCCTCCGCCATGGCGCGGGTGCCCCTGGCCGGCACCAACTGGATTCCCGGGGCGAAGTGATGCCGGAGTCTTCCGAATACGTCGTGGTCGGCGCCGGTCTTGCCGGTGCCGCCACGGCCTGGCAGCTGGCGTTGCGGGGCCATGACGTGACGATCCTGGAACGCACGCAGCCGGCGGCCCACGACGGCAGTTCCCATGGGTCCGCCCGGATCTTCCGCTACGCCTACCCGGACGAGTTCTACACCCGGGCGGTCATTGAATCCAAAGCCTTGTGGGATGAACTGCACCGGGCCAGCGGACTGGAACTCATCACGCCCTTCGGGGCGGTGGACTACGGCCCCGAGCGGCAACCGGAGCAGCTCGCCCGGATCCTCGCCGAGACCGGCGTCGAACACGAACTCCTCAGCGCGGTAGAAGCAGGGGAGCACTGGCCGCACATCGCCTTCGACACCGCCGTGCTCTGGCACCCCGGTGCAGGCGTGATCGACGCCGAGAGCGCAGTCAACGCCATGATCGAACAGGCGGTCAAGCTCGGCGCGAGGCTGCTGACCGGTTGGAACGTCGCACGGGTGGACAAACGGGGATCCGGCTACAGGCTGTCTTCTGACGGTTGGGAAACGCTCGACGCCGGCAACGTCATCATCAGCGCCGGCGGCTGGCTGCCTTCACTGCTGGGACAGTTGTCCCTTCCTGCCGGGTTCCTGGCCGGGCTGCCGGAGTTCACCGTCCGGCAGGAACAGGCCTACCACTTCCGCTACCGCTCCGACGATGCTCCGTGGCCCACCTTCATCCACAAGAGCGCGGACATCCAGACGTACGGGCTGCCGGGAGGACGGGATGCCGGCTTCGCCGGCCAGAAGGTCGCCGAATACAACGGCGGCAAATTCATCCCCTCGGCTCTTCAGCAGACCGGCCTGGTGGACCCGGTCAACCGACGGCGGGTGGTGGACTACGTCCGGAAGTACTTGCCTGGCCTGGACCCCGAACCGTACGCGGAAACCACCTGCCTGTTCACCAACACCCCCAACGAGGACTTCCTCATCGACCAGACCGGCCGCCTCACCATCGTCTCGCCTTGCTCGGGGCACGGCGCGAAATTCGCGCCCCTGATCGGGCAATGGGCCGCCGAGCTGGCGACCGGGACCGGCAAGATCCCGGCGCGGTTCCGCCACGCAACCGCCAAGGTGGGCGCCAGCTGACCCGTTCAGCACCGCCTAGGCGGTTCAGCGCCGACTAATCCCTGAAAGCCAGACGACACACCCACAGAAACGGACCCAGCCAATGACCTCCTCGGTGACCCAAGCGGCAACCGGCACCGTCACCGCCCTCATGCGGGACATCTCCCGCGTCGGGATGGATGCACACCGCGGCGGCTACTCCCGCCCCGTCTTCTCCCACGCGGAAACCGAGTTGCGAAGCTGGTTCATCGAACAGGCGAACCGGCGCGGATTGGAGGTCACCACCGACAACAACGGGATCATCTGGGCCTGGTGGGACACCGGCACCGGCATTCGCAAGGACGCCGTCGTCACCGGCAGCCACCTCGACTCCGTTCCCGGCGGTGGCGAGTACGACGGCCCCTTGGGTGTCGCCTCGGCACTGGCCGCCGTCGACATCCTCAAGGCCCGCGGCGTCCGGCCGCGCCGACCCTTGGCGATCGCGGTGTTCCCGGAAGAGGAAGGATCCCGCTTCGGCGTCGCCTGCCTGGGCTCCCGGCTCTTCACCGGAGCCCTGGACCCGGACAAAACCCGCAAGCTCAAAGACGCCGAGGGCAACACCTACGCCGAGGTGGCTGCGGCCAATGGACAAGACCCCCGGTTCATCGGCGCAGACCACACAACCCTCCAGGAACTGGGCCTGTTCGTTGAACTCCACGTCGAACAGGGGAGGGGACTGGTCGACCTGGGCAAACCGGTGGCGATCGGATCCTCCATCCTGGGCCACGGGCGGTGGAAGCTCTCCGTGCACGGTCAGGGCAACCACGCCGGAACCACCCTCATGAAAGACCGGAAAGACCCGATGATCGCCGCAGCCAAAATCATGATCGGCATCCGCGACACGGCCAGGAACTACAGGGACGCCCGCGCGACCGTGGGCCGCCTGCAGCCGGTCCCCGGAGGCACCAACGTCATCGCCTCCCGCGTCGACCTGTGGATCGACGTCCGCCACCCCAGGGACGAAGTCACCGCCGCCCTCGTCGAATCCATCCACCTCAACGCCCAGGTCATCGCCGCCGAAGAAAACTGCACTGTCACCTTCGGCACTGAATCGCTCAGCCCCACAGTCCACTTCGACACCGGCCTGCGGGACCAGCTCCAGGCCCTGCTCCCCGGTGCGCCGGTCCTGGATACCGGGGCCGGCCACGACGCTGGAGTGCTCGCAACCCACATCCCCACCGCCATGCTGTTCGTCAGGAACCCCAGCGGCATCTCGCATTCCCCCGAGGAACTGGTCGAGGACGCGGACGCTGAAGCAGGGGCCTCGGCTTTGGCAGATATTCTGGCAGGTCTGTTGGGCGAGGCGCGGGTGCTCGGTTAAGGACGGCAGTAGCCACCTATGATGGCTGAATGATGAATAGTCTTGGCGAAGAAATAGGCGCGACCAACCGGACCGCGACCGAAGAAGCGGCCGGTAAGCTTGAGCGGATCATCGCTGGCCAAGTCCGCCACTACCGGAACGCAGAGGGGCTTTCGTCGGCCGAACTCGCAGCCCGGACTGGGTTGTCCAAAGCGATGATTTCAAAAATCGAGACCGCCAGCACGTCTTGTTCGCTGACCACCCTGCAAAGACTTGCCGATGGACTTAAGATTCCTGTCACAGCACTTTTCAGGGGCGCTGACACTGACCGGGACGCGACGTTTACAAAGGACGGCCAAGGCAGCCTGACTGTCCGCAGCGGAACACAGCACGGGCATGAGTACCGTGTTCTGGGCACCCTCAAGGGCCGCACGGACGCGCTAGAGCCGACCCTGGTGACTCTCACGGATGCCTCGGATGTCTTCCCACTGTTCCAGCACCCAGGAACTGAATTCATCTACATACTCTCGGGAAAGATGATTTACGGTCACGGTGCGTACGAATACACAATGGAACCCGGGGATTCACTTCTTCTGGACGGCGAAGGACCTCATGGCCCCCTGGAACTGTTGGACCTGCCCATCAGGTTCCTCGCCATAGCGGCGAGGCAGGCGCACTAGTAACAGCTCACTCCGGACCTGGTCGTGGTCGTAGCGTTCCTGAGAGCAAAGGAAGGCACCCAACTGTCCCCACCGCCTCCCTGGCCTCGCAAGCGAGGCCAGGGAGGCGGTGGCGGCGTGGGCCCTGCAGTTGTTGTCGTTTTGAGGCCTCAAAACGACAACTATTGCGAGCCAGTTGGGTCTTGGCGGGCTATTCCTGCCCGAGACCGGCTGCGGAGGTCTTCTGCCCGGTCACGCTGTTGAGGGCGCGGAGGTCGAAGATGCCGTTGATGTCGGCCGGTTTGGTGATGCCGGCGTCGACCCCGTCCTGGAGGAGCTTCTTGTAGGTTCCCGCGAGCGGGTCCACGGTGAAGGTGATGTTCTTCAGGGAGCGGTCGATCACGTCGGCCGGCAGGGTGCTGCCCGCGGTCGCCTTCAGCGCGGCGTTGATCGCGGCGGCCTTGTCCGCGGCCGAGGCGGTGTTGAGCCAGTTGACGGAGGCTTCGTGGCCCTGCAGCAGGGCGGTCACGGTCTGCGGGTGGTCGGCGGCGAACTTCTTGCTCACGATCAGGATCGTGGTGGGGAACTGTCCCTTGTCCCACAGGTCCTTCTCGTCCACGAGGACCTTCCCGCCGGCCTGGAGCACCAGGCGCGAGGCCCACGGCTCAGGCAGCCACGCGCCTTCGAGCTTTCCGTCCTGGAAGAGCTTGAGGGTCTGGGCGTTGTCCGTCGGGTTGATCGCGACGTCGCCCCCGCCGTTCGGGTTGGTCTTCAGGCCCTGCTTGCCCAGCCAGGCCCGCAGCGCCACGTCCTGGGTGCCGCCGAGCTGCGGCGAGGCGAGGGTCTTGCCCTTGAGGTCCGCCGCGGTGTTGATGCCGGGCTTGACCACCAGCTGCGCTCCGCCGGAGGCAGCGCCGGCGATGATGCTGATGGACGCTCCCTTGCTCTGGACGAAGGAGTTGATGGCCGGGTTCGGGCCAAGGTACGCGGCGTCGATGGCGCCGGCGTTCAGGGCCTCGACCGCGGCCGGTCCGGCGTTGAAGATCTGGGTGCTCAGCTTGGTGCCGCCCAGCTTGCCCGCGATGATGCCCTTGCTCACGCCCACCAGCGCCGGGGCGTGGGTGACGTTGCCGAAGTAGCCGAGCCGGAGCTCGGCGGCAGGAGACGTCGAGGCCGCGGCCTGGGTTTCGTTGTTCTTCGCGACGACCGATGCGACGGCGGCGCCGGCACCGATCAGCAGGACGAGCCCGACGGCGATGCCGATCTCGAGCGTGCGGCGGCGCTTGGGCTTGCTGCTCTCGCCCGCGACGATGCGCGTGGTCGAGTTGTCATGAGGTGATGACACGGAAGTATTCCTTCAGGGTTGGGGAGGCCTGCACTGTGGTCCAGGCCTGGGAACGGAGAGTTGTCGGGGGTGAAGAGGATGATCCGCGAGGCCCCTTCGGACGCCGTGGATGGATTGAGATTACGGACGCCCGCTGCATGCGGACAACGGGACATGACACCAGCGGTAATTGGGAGACGCGCAGATTAATTTCCCGACGCACAGCGTCATGAGAGGACTAAAACCTTCATCTCACGGTTCGCAGGGCGGGCAGATCGCAGCTGGCCAAATAGTTTTGCGGAAAGCGGATTTCCCTGCTCATTTCGAGGCTGGAATTCCAGGCCCTGAGATGGCGGACCTACCCGAATTCGCGGATCATCCCCGCGCTTATGTCCCGTACTTCATCCAGGTCTGCAGCCATCCCGGCAAGCACAATGCCCGCGTCTGCCGTCTGCAGGGCTGAATCGGCGCCTACCAAACCATCGGCACGCAGGTTGATCAGGGATTCGACCAAGCGGAAGAGGAGGTCGCCAATCGATGCCGCGCCATGCTGGTCCTCTTCCGGGGTGAGTTCCTCAACGGCTTGCCCCAGCTCCCGGTACAACTGCCGGAGTCGCTGCCTGTCATCCATGAAGCGCTGGAACCTCGGCGCGCGGGCTTCTGGTAGATGGTAGAGGACACCGAGGTTCCAGCGGGCGCTGCATAACTGGCTTCCGTCGTAATGTGCCACGGCGTGCAGGCGTGCGGCCGCGGCGCGCGAACTGGGCGGCGGCGGGCTGGCATGTAGGGCGTTCGCGAAGGCCAGCCCTCCTGCCACTGTGCCGTCAAGGAGCTCCGCCAGCATTTCGTCCTTGGTGGCGAAATGGTGGTAGAGCGACGATTGGCGGATTCCAACAGCGTCCGCGATGGCCCTGGTGGAGGTGTTTGCAAAGCCCTGGCTGGTGAACAACTCGGCCGCCGCATCGAGGATTTCGTCCCGAGCGGTGGCACCTGGGCGAACTGGCTGCTGTTTGCGGGGTCTGCCCGGTCCGGCTGAGGTCACCCCACATTCTTACATCGCCTGAGGTGCCGACGTGCCCGATTCCGACGCCGTCCGGCAGTCCAGCCTTCCGGTGAGGATATGTTCATAAGCCTGAAATGCGCCGTCATCCACCTTTTACATTGGCGAAACGGGAACGGGACATCCCGCTGGAAAACTATCAATTGACCGGTATTACGGAATGCTGTCAGAGACTACCGCTTCCGAGGTCACCCTCCCCCCGTTCCAGACACGGAGAAACCGATGACTTCCACCCTTTCGACGGCGGCCTCCCACGCCGACGATGCAGACCTGACGTCGCTCGGCTATCAGCCGACGTTGCATCGCAAACTAGGCCGATACGCTTCCTTCGCTGCAGGCTTTTCGTTCGTCTCCATCCTGACCACCATTTTTCAGTTGTTCGGTTTCGGGTACTCCTTTGCCGGGCCGGCCTTCTTCTGGACCTGGCCGATCGTTCTGCTCGGCCAGCTGCTGGTGGCGTTGAACTTCGCCGAACTGGCTGCGCGGTACCCGATTTCCGGTGCCGTCTACCAGTGGTCGCGGCGAGTCGGCGGAGAAACGGTTGGCTGGTTCGCCGGCTGGTTCATGTCCATCGCCCAAGTGATCACCGCGGCCGCGGCCGCGATCGCCCTTCAGGTGGTCCTGCCCCAGCTTTGGGACGGATTTCAGCTCGTCGGCGGCGACCCCGCGTTGAATACGGTCACCGGGGCGAGCAATGCGGTCATTCTCGGGGCTGTGCTGCTGGTCGCAACCACGGCCATCAACGCTGTCGGCGTGAAGCTCATGTCCCACATCAATTCGATCGGCGTCACTTGCGAACTGGTCGGCGTCGCCGCCGTGATCCTGGCGCTTGTTTCCGTGGCGCAGCGCGGCCCCGACGTCGTCCAGGACACGCAGCTCGTCAGCGGTTCGGACCTCGGCCCGGTGGGCGCGTTCCTCGTTTCCGGCCTGATGGCCGCCTACGTGATGGTCGGGTTCGATTCCGCGGGCGAACTGTCCGAGGAGACCAAGAACCCGCGGCGCACCACGCCTCGCACCATCATTTCCGCCCTGCTGATCTCCGGACTCGGCGGCGGCCTGATGATCATCGGTGCCCTCATGGCGGCCCCGAGCCTCGATGACGGCAACTTGGCCAGCCAAGGCCTGCCCTACGTGCTGACCGCCGTTCTTGGGACCTTCTGGGGCAAGATCCTGTTGGTGGACGTCGCGATCGCCATCTTCGTCTGCACCCTCGCCATCCAGACTGCCGGCTCGCGCCTGGTCTTCTCCATGGCCCGCGACCGCCAGCTCCCCGCGGCGGAAGCACTGTCCTCCGTCAGCCCGCGCAGCGGCACCCCACTGTGGCCTTCAGTCATCGTGGGCCTGCTCGCGATCGCCGTACTGGCCATCAACATCGGCAATCCAGCGCTGTTCACGTCCCTGTGCAGCGTCTGCATCGTGATGCTCTACCTCGCCTACTTGCTGGTCACGGTGCCGCTGCTGATCAACCGGCTGCGCGGAGACTGGGTCCGCACGGGCAAGACGATGCCCGAAGGGCTGTTCTCGCTCGGACGTTGGGGGCTTCCGGTCAACATCCTCGCAGTCCTCTACGGCGCCCTGATGGTGGTGAACCTCGCCTGGCCCCGGCCCGAGGTCTATGACCCCGCTGGCGACAACGGACTACTGCTGTTCTCCGCTCCGCTGATAGTGGGCGCCGTGCTGCTCCTTGGCATCTGGGTGCGGAAGCGGAAGGTAGCTGACCTCACACGGGCCGACTGACGCCGACACGAAAACGAAACCGCCACGCAGAAACGAACTGACATGACGCACACTCTTGAAACCACTGAAACGGTCGTTGGGACGGCGACGACAGCAGGCGCCCGCGCCCATGCACGCTCACAGCACGCCAGAACTGCCAACACCATGATCCACGTGCCCGCCGTATCGGCTCCGGAACGGCTCACGGCCCGGCTGGACGCCCGGGCTCGCGAAGCCGTCACGTGGGCCGAATCGCTGGCCTTCGGTCGTTACACGCACATCGAACTAGCGCGAGGGACGCGGATCCGTCTGACCGACACGGACGGCGACGCCTGCGTCCACGCGGTTCTCTTCCGCGGCGGCTCCCACCACGAGCGCATCAACGTCGCGGATACCGTCAAGGTCCCGTGGCAGGCTTACCTCGGGCAAGGCCATCCGTTGCTTTCCGACGCCGGCCGACTGATGGCCACCGTCGTCGCCGACTCCTCGGGGCGCCACGACGCCCTCACCGGTACCACAAACCGGGCCGGCAACGAGGCCAAGTACGGTGCCGGCAGCGCACACAGCGCGTCACCGGCCGGCCGCGAGTTGCTGACCCTTGGCGCACTCAAGCACGGGATCAGCCAGCGCGAGCTACCGCCGTCGGTGTCCTTCTTCAAGGGCATCACGGTCGACCCCGGCGGCGGCATCCGTTTCGACGGCAGTGCCGGTGCGGGGCCCGGCGTCGAACTCCTGCTCCACATGGACCTGGTGCTGGTCCTCGCCAACACCGCCCATCCCCTCGACCCCCGCCCGACCTTCACGGGCAGTGCAGTGGACATCGTCGCCTGGCAGGCGCCGCAGGACCTGTGGGCACTCGCCGCGGGAGAACTTGGGCTAAAACCGGGCCCCGAGCAGCTTCTGGCGCTGCAGAACACCGAACACGACCACAAAGCGAGGACCTCCGCATGACCGCCGCCACTGCCACAGCTCCCCAGCCAGACGTCCACTGCCAGCCAGGCGTCCAGTCCGCTGCGCTGGTGTCCGGACGCGTCATCCTTGACGAATACGTTGAAGCCCGAGGCCCTTGGTCGGCCGTGGTCGCAGCGGGGGATGTCCTGACCATCGTGGACCTCGAGGGCAACCAGGCCGTGGATTGCCTTCTCTACTCGGCGACCGACGTCGCCATTCGCTATTCTGCCGCCGTCACCATTGCCGCCCAGCAGTCCATCATTCTGACCACGGGGTCCGTCCTCCGCTCGGACGATGGCGACGCCCTGATGACCGTGGAGGCTGACGAGGTGGGTGTCCACGACACCATCGGCGGAGCGTGCTCGCAGGAATCAAATACACTGCGCTACGGCCAGCACACCCATGAACAGCATGCTTGCGTGGAGAACTTCCTGATCGAGGGGTCCAAATGGGGACTGGGAAAGCCGGACATCGTCTCCAACATCAACTGGTTCATGAATGTGCCGGTCGATCCCGACGGTGCCCTCGGCATCGTGGATGGGCTCTCCGCTCCCGGTAAGCGCGTGGCGCTCCGGGCCGAAACCGACGTGCTGGTCCTGGTTTCAAACTGCCCCCAGATCAACAACCCCTGCAACGGCTTCAAACCGACGCCCGTGCGCATGATCGTCACCCGCCCGGAGGCATGACAGTGAACCGTTTTGATACCCTCCTTGTCGCCAACCGCGGCGAGATCGCCTGCCGGATCATCGAGTCCGCCCGAAAGCTCGGGCTGCGGACCGTCGCGGTATTCTCCGAGGCGGACCGCGGCGCGAAGCATGTTCGCCTCGCAGACGAAGCCGTGCTGCTCGGACCGGCGCCGGCCAAGGAGTCCTACCTCCGGGTCGACGCCATCCTGGCGGCCGCCGCCTCCACCGGCGCCGGCGCCATCCACCCCGGTTACGGTTTCCTCTCCGAAGATGCCGGGTTCGCCGGGGCCGTGGAAGCCGCCGGGCTGGTGTTCGTCGGTCCGACCCCCGAACAACTGCGGATCTTCGGCACCAAGCACACCGCCAGGGACGCGGCGCAGCGAGCGAGCGTGCCCATGATTGCCGGTTCCGGCCTGCTTGAAGACCTCAACGCCGCCATCGGAGCCGCCGGGGAGATCGGGTTCCCCCTGATGCTGAAGGCTACCGGCGGCGGCGGCGGTATCGGCATGGCCGTATGCCGGAACGAAGCAGAACTGACTGAAAGCTACGCCCGCGTGGCCCGCCTCGCGAGCTCCAGTTTCGGCACCGCGGGAGTGTTCGCCGAGCGCTACGTCGAACACGCCCGCCACGTTGAGGTGCAGATCTTCGGCGACGGCGAAGGCCGGGTGGTAAGCCTCGGAGATCGCGACTGTTCCCTGCAGCGCCGGCACCAGAAGGTGCTCGAAGAAGCCCCTGCGCCGGACCTGCCGGCAGCGCTCCGGGAAGAGCTCCACCGCAGTTCCCGTGCATTGTGTGCCTCGGTGGGCTACCGCTCGGCTGGGACCGTTGAGTACGTTTACGATCCCGTCCGGAAGGAGGCCTCCTTCCTTGAAGTCAACGCCCGACTACAAGTGGAGCACCCGGTGACCGAGGCGATCACCGGCGTTGACCTCGTAGAGTGGATGCTCAACCTGGCCCAAGCACGGCCTGTCCTCGCGGGTGTCCCGGAAAGCGTTCCGGTGACGGGCCACGCGGTCGAGGCCCGTATTTACGCCGAGGACCCTGCCCGCAACTTCCAGCCCAGTGCGGGTACCGTCACCAACGCGCAGTACCCGAGCACCGACGTCGTGCGGGTGGACGCGTGGGTGGAGACCGGCAGCGAGGTGTCCACCAACTACGACCCCTTGCTCGGCAAACTCATCACCTTCTGCGACAGCCGTGATGCCGCGCTTGACGCCCTCTCAGATGCTCTCGCTCAGACCCGCATCGACGGCATCGAGACCAATCTGGGCATGTTGCGCGCAGTAACCGGACTCGACGCGGTTCGGGCCGCGAACCATTCCACAGGGACCCTGGACACCGTGGGCGATCCCGAACCCCGCATCACCGTGGAACGCCCGGGCCTCCAGACGAGCGTTCAGGACTGGCCGGGCAGAACCGGACTCTGGAAGGTCGGGGTGCCGCCCAGCGGCCCGATGGATGATCTCTCCTTCCGCTTGGGGAACAAGGCCTTGGGCAATCCGGAGGGTGCCCCGGGCCTGGAATTCACCATGGCCGGGCCCGCTCTGCGGTTCACCCACGCCACTACCGTGTGCGTGACCGGGGCCGACGTGAGCCTCACCCTCAACGGCGAATCTGTCCCAGCCTGGGAACCCATCACGGTCCCCGCGGGCGGCCTGCTGGACATCGGTTCCGCCGATGCGGCCGGGTTGCGCGGCTATGTCCTGTTCCAAGGCGGGCTCGATGTCCCGCACTACCTCGGCAGTGCCTCCACGTTTACCCTTGGTCAGTTCGGCGGCCACGGCGGCCGCGTGCTCCGCGCCGGTGACGTGCTGCGTTCGGCTGGCGGGCCATCGGACAACCTCCCTTCGTGGCCGGTTCCCGTCGAGAGCCGCCCCGCCCTGACGTCCCACTGGGAACTGAGGGTGGTCGAAGGTCCACACGGCGCCCCGGAGTTCTTCAAGCGCGAGGACATCGACGAACTCTTCGCGACGGACTACGAGGTGCATTTCAACTCGGCACGGACAGGTGTGCGGCTGATCGGCCCCAAGCCGCGTTGGGCACGTACCGACGGCGGTGAGGCAGGGCTTCACCCCTCCAACATCCACGACACCCCCTACTCCGTGGGCGCCCTGGACTTCACCGGCGACACCCCCATCCTGCTCGGCCCTGACGGCCCGAGCCTCGGCGGTTTCGTCTGCCCGGTCACGGTGGTGAGCGGAGAACGCTGGAAGCTCGGCCAGCTGCGTCCGGGCGATAAAGTCCGCTTCGTGCCGGTGACGGACTCCCAGGCTCCGTCGGCGAAGGACCTTGGCCCGGGACGGCAGCTGATCCTGCCGGGCGGTGCCGGCACCGGCACAAACGGCCTAGCCGCCGTCGTGCGAGCCCGGACGCCAAAGGGCGACGGCGACGACGGCGTGCTGCGTCGCGTGGCGGGAAGCGAGGGACGGCCCGCGGTCACGTACCGGCGGTCCGGGGACGACAATCTTCTGGTGGAGTTTGGCGACATGGTGCTGGACCTCGGCCTGCGCGCGCGGGTCCATGCCCTGCACCAGCACATCGAGCAGGCCCGCATCCCCGGAGTGGTGGACCTTACGCCCGGGATCCGCTCACTGCAGATCAAGGTGGACCCATCGATCCTTCCCACCCGGCTGCTGCTGGGCCTCGTCCAGGAGATCGAGGCCGCGCTGCCGGCCAGTTCCGAGCTCGTGGTGCCGAGCCGCACCGTCAGCTTGCCGCTGTCCTGGGACGACCCCGCCACGCGCGAGGCGATCGAACGCTACATGACCGGTGTCCGGGACGACGCTCCATGGTGCCCGTGGAACATCGAGTTCATTCGCCGCATCAACGGCCTGGATTCGGTGAATGACGTTTTCGACACCGTCTTCAACGCCGAATACCTCGTGCTCGGCCTAGGCGACGTGTATCTCGGCGCGCCCGTGGCCACGCCGCTTGACCCGCGGCACAGGCTGGTTACCACCAAATACAACCCGGCCAGGACCTGGACGCCGGAGAACGCGGTGGGCATCGGCGGGGCCTACATGTGCATCTATGGCATGGAAGGCCCCGGAGGCTACCAGTTCGTCGGCCGCACCACCCAGGTATGGTCCCGCTACGCCGACTCCGCACCCTTCGAACCCGGATCACCGTGGCTGCTGCGCTTCTTCGACCGCATCTCCTGGTACCCCGTCAGCCCCGAAGAGCTGCTGGACCTGCGCGCCGACATGGCCGCCGGCCGCGGCCGGGGTGTCGAGATCGAGGACGGCACCTTCTCCCTTGCCGAACACGAGGCGTTCCTGGCGGAGAACCGCGAATCGATCGGCGTCTTCAGGGAGCGGCAGGCGGCGGCATTCGCGATCGAGCGGCGGGCCTGGGAGAACGCCGGCGAGTTTGATCGCGCGGAAGCCGTAGCCGCCGTCGCCGTTCCCGATCCCGGGGAAGTAGTGGTGCCCGACGGCGGAACACTCGTTACGGCGCCGTTCGCCGCCAGCGTCTGGAAGGTGGACGTCGCCCCCGGAGACCGTGTGACACAAGGACAGCCGCTGGTTTCCCTTGAGGCCATGAAGATGGAAACCGTCTTGTCAGCTCCGTGCGACGGGGTGGTCCACCAAGTGCTGCCGACCGCGGGCTCCCAAGTGGTGGCCGGTGAGGCCATCGTGGTGCTCGTGGGCGCGGATGAACTGAGCGAACCTGAACTGGAAGAGGCAGCAGCATGACCACCCAGGAGACAAAGATCGGTGCAGCCACGGCCGCCAAACGCGTCAAGCACGCGTTGGCCGCCATTGACGACGTGGACCGGCCCGAGATCTGGATTGAAATCCGCGGAGAAAAAGAGTTGCTGGCCGAAGCGGCCCGCATTGACGCCGCGGTGGCATCCGGCTCCGAACTGCCGCTGGCTGGGCTCCTGCTGGCGGTCAAAAACAACGTGGACGTTGCCGGCCTCACAACGACGGCGGCGTGCCCGGGGTTCGGTTATGTGCCGACGGAGGACGCGGTAGCCGTGGCGCGGTTGCGCGATGCGGGCGCCCTGGTGCTCGGCGTGACAAACCTTGACCAGTTCGCCACGGGCCTGGTGGGCACGCGGAGCCCCTACGGTCCAGTCCGGGATTCACGCCGGCCTGACCGGATCTCCGGGGGATCCAGCTCGGGTTCGGCTGTGGCTGTGGCGTTGGGACTCGTGGACATCGCCATCGGTACGGACACGGCCGGCTCCGGCCGTGTCCCGGCAGGACTACAGGGAATCGTCGGTATCAAACCCACCCTCAACGTGGTCTCCACCGCCGGCATAGTCCCGGCCTGCCGATCCTGGGACACGGCCACCATCCTCGCCCGGGACCTGGAGACCGCCGAACTCGCGATGGGCGTCATGGCCGGGCAGAGCCGGACGTGGCCCACAAACATCCGCATGGCCGCTCCCTCGAAGCCGCGTGTCGCCTATCCGGCGGACCTCCCGGCCTTGGATCGCGCCTGGGCTGTGGAGTTCGGGGTCCAGATCGAGCGTCTGCGCGCTACCGGCGTGGATGCGGAGCCGATCGAATTCGATGTCTTCCTGCAGGCGGCACGGTTGCTATACGACGGCGCGCTGGTCGCCGAGCGCTATGCCGCCGTCGGGAGTTTCATCGACAGCGCACTTTCCGGTGGAGCTGACTCCGGCGTCGGGCTGGATCCGACCGTGGCGGGCATCGTCAGTGCGGCCGGCCGCGTGCCCGCCCACCAGTATGTGGCGGACACCGGGGCGCTGGAGGAACTGAAGCGCGAGGCGATGTCCCGGTTTGAAGGCTTTGACGCCCTCATCGTGCCGACAGCGCCGTTCCATCCGACGCTGGCAGAGGTCGCGGCGGATCCGTTAGGCGTGAATTCCCGCATGGGCACGTACACGAACTTCTGTAACCTGTTCGATCTGTGCGCCGTAGCTGTTCCGGCCGGCATTGTGGTGGACAGCGACGGAACCGACGACGGCGGGGCGCCGGGGGCATCGCAGTTCGGCCTGACGGTGGTCGGCCGGACCTTCGACGACGCCGTCGTGGCCGACATCGCGCGGCGCGTCGAGTACACCCCGGCGAGGCCAGGGCTTTTCGCGACCGGCGCCGCGCCGGCCCCGGCCTCCTTGCGGCGGGTGCCGTGGCCCGCAGCGGCGGGGGCCGCCGTCGTGCCCTTGGTGGTGGTGGGCGCCCACCGGAAGGGCCAGCCGTTGGTCCCGGAATTGGAACGGCTTGGCGCTTTCTGGGACGGTCCCGTCAGGACAGCGCCCCGGTACCGGATGGTCTCGCTGGACACCCGGCCGCCCAAACCTGGCGTGGTCCGCTCCGACGACGGCGCCGAACTCGCCGCTGAGCGATGGTTGCTCTCCCAGGCGGCCCTGGGCTCCTTCCTCTCGGAGCTGCCCGAACCCATGCTGTTGGGATCCGTGCTGCTGAGTGACGGTTCAAGCGCAGTGGGCTTCGCGTGCGACGCGGTCGCGGCGTCCCGGGGCGAGGACATTACGCACTTTGGAGACTGGCTCGCCGCCCAGACCGCCCAGGCGGCCCAGACCGCCGAGTCCGGCTCCAAGGTGGAGGCCGACGGTACGGCAGAGGTGGAACGGGAACCGGCCTGGAAGGGCGTTTGGCGCGAGGTCGGCAAAGCGCTCGTCAGGGGGCTGCAGCGGGGGAGAGCTTAGGAAGAAGGCGAGCCTCCGCCAACATGCCCGGGCGTGTCTGTCGGGCTCGGAGTCCGTTCCGGCAGCGGGAGCAGGGCTGGGCATGAGGGGCCGAAGTGCAGCCCGCCCAAGCAGCTGTCTAAGCCACCGACGGTCCCGTGTCTTAGTGTCACGATCTGTCGTGCGCTGAACGTACTAGGTTCTCGACACGTTCGTTGAGTTCTTCGACGATGTCCTCAGTCTCTGGTTTCATGAGAACACTGCGTAGGATGCGGCCTCGTTCGATGTCCGCCTCCAAGCTGAAGCCCCGAAGCGCCATGTCTGCAGCCGAAACGTCATAGGTAGCAACATACAGGGCCTCGCTTGGCGGAAGTGCGATTCCGGCCTGCAAGACATGGCCGGAGACACGATCGATTTCTGACAACGTAGATTCGGCGGGCAGATAGGTCAGGATATCCAGTTCCGGCTCCTGGAAGAGGATAAGTTCCTCGGACGCTCTAATTCGCTCTGCCCAGGCAACGGTCGCACGTCTCCCCGCGCGCAGGACTTGGCCGAGCCCCTCTTCAGTCGGCGGGAGGAGCCGAAAAGTCATCCACAGTGCTGCGGCGGCTGCTCCCGAACGCGAACATTCGATGGAAATCTCTCCAAGGTGAAGATCCTCAGAAGTGAAATAGGTGTAAGGCGAATCATGTACATAGTGGCGTTGCACACTTGGATCACGGAAGATTACTGCCCCGCATCCATATGGTTGCAGGCCATGCTTGTGTGGATCGATAACAACGGAATCGGCGTGAGCGATGGCTTCAAAGGGAGCGCGGGCCACGCCGTCAACGGAGTCGTCGGCGATTATCCTGAAGAACCCTCCATAGGCGGCATCCACATGCACCCGCACCCCGTACCTTTCGCAGATTGGCAGTGCCAGATCGATGGGGTCAATTGCCCCGAGTCCGGTTGTCCCGGCTGTCATGACAACCGTTCCGACCGTTCCAGTGGACAGAATCGTCTCCAAGGCTTTCAGATCCATTTTGCCGGCGGCATCGGCGGGCACTGAGTGGCTGGTCATGCCCAGAAGGTGGCTCATGCGGCTGTGTGTGTAGTGAGCATCCGCGCTATAAGCGATGCCCTTGCGCGGGTGGATTTCGCGCGCGATAAAGAGTGCCTCGAGATTGGCAATCGTTCCGCTGCTGGTCAGGTGCCCGAGGTGCTCTTCATAACCGAACATTTCGGCTAGTTGTGCGACAACCTCCTTCTCCATTCGGGCCGTTGCCGGACCGCCGTCGAGGGCGTGGTTGTTCGGGTTAATCAACATCGCAGTGACGTAGGCCACGACCGCCGCGGGGTGAGGCGGTTTGAGCATCTGCCCGATGTAACGAGGATGAAAAAATGGATAGTTATCACGGAGCCTGTTGATCAGATCATCGTGGACGGCAGCGAGGAGGTCGGCCTTAACGTCCATCGTTGGGTGCGGCTTGAAGTCCCCGTACTCTTCCATCCATCGAGAGACTGCGGAAATCGCCTTCTCAACCGAATCCTTCAGTGGGAGTTCTGCATCCGCGCTCATTCCCGGAAGCATCGAGGTCATGTTCTTGTCCTTTGAATTGTCGGGGGTTCCGCAGCGCTGTGGGGCCTACGGTATTTTTGGTCGTACGGGAATCAGGCGTGCACTACTTTCCGCTGTGCTGTCAAAATGCAGACCAAGGAGGTCAACACACCGACTACGCCGAGCATGAGCATGCCTGTAAACGCGCCCCCGGCGGACTGGATTAAAGCTCCGCTGACCACTGGCCCGATGGCAAAACCGGCGCCGATCATGAGGTTGGTTGTGTTCATGATGTGGCCACCGCCGGAAAGATCAGCAAGCGTGGATAGCAGGTAGGGCAGGATGAAGGTCCAAGCGAACTTAAAGATGACGGCGGCCATTGCGAAACGCGCCAGCCCTGGTGTTCCAAAGAGCAAAGCGACGCTTATCGACATGACCGCGTATCCCGCGATGAGGTAGAGCTTCCTTTGTGGGGTGTCGCCGAGAATCGTCGCCGTCAATGCGGACACGATACCCGCGACCGTGGCGAGTGACAGAACAAGGCTGCTCGAAGATAGATCGATTCCAGCACCCGCAGAAATCTGTGCGATAAAGGACCACACGCCGCTGAGTGCAACATAGAACAACAGGACCGCGGCCAGGCCCAATGCAAATCTGACCGCAGGAACCCTAGCGCGGGTGTGGTCCCGGGGAATCGACTGTCTTAGCGCGTTTCCGTCGATGCCATTGACCACCAGTAGACAGAGAACGTCGAGCCCGGCTAGCGTCCAGTAGATAGCTGACACAGGCGCCTGAGAGAACAATGCCGGAAAGACGGCCAGGATCAGTGCACCCATAGCCAGTTGGCACACGACGAAAACGCCAAACGCTCTGCTCGGGTTGGCGGTTTTGCCGCTCAACGTAAGAATAATCACCGTAATGGACCCTGCCGCGAGCGATGTAACGACGCGTGTAGCCATCAGCAGGCCGAAGTCATCAAGCAATCCGGACACGACGTTGCCGGCTATTACGATAGTAGTGAAAACGTAGGTGGCCGTCCGCAGGTTTACGCGATTGAGCCAGAGGTAGGCGGGGACCGTTGCCAAGCTGAAGGCGCCTAGTTCGAGGGAGAACAGGGCCCCCACCTGCACTGGCGTCAGTGCGAACTGAGTTATCAACTTGCCTGCGATCACGGGGGCAATGAGGAGTACGGTGTAAAGCACGGCGCTGTATGCGGCGATGTACGTGTATGTCCCTCGGCTTGAGGTCGACACTGCGGCTCCAGGGGTTTTGATGAGACTTGTCATTGGAAGTGGCTTTCAATGAGGAATGGTTGTTCGTCGAATAGACCTAATGTAGATGTGACCTATATCTCGCACTTTTCTTTGCGCGCAGAGAAGTTGACTAAAGCTGCCTGGGCGGAGTTCACTACGGGCCTCGCGATCCTGCACCGGGAAATATAGGAGCACTCATCGATCGCGGCTGTCACTGGATCGTCCGGGGGATTTCCAAGCCACCGAACCGATAGCCGGGAGATCCAACCTCTGCCCGCCAATGCCCGGGCTGCAATATCTGTGCGCCCTGCGAATACTCCTGTGCGCGTGAGGCGAAGACTACCTGCAACCTTGCAGAGGACACTGGGCAATGAAAACCCAGTGTTCAAGCGCATCAAATCCCAAGGAGAGAATCGTGAACGATGTCCTTTCCCCTGAGCTCATCGTGGTCGGGGGCCCGGTCTATACAGCAGACCCCCAAATTGAGTGGGTTGAAGCCTTTGCGGTGCAGAACGGAAAGATAGTCGCGGTCGGCTCAGAGGCCGAAATCCGCGGGTTTGCAGTTGATACAACGACCGTTCTCGACACCGGCGGAAAACTTGTTCTACCAGGCCTGAGTGATGGACATATTCATCTGGGCCTCGGCGGTAGTCAGGCAGCATGGGAGCTTCCCATTCTGCCCACCGACTCGAAAGAGGTAATCTTCGAGAAGATCAAGGGCTGGTCTGCAAATTTGGGGCCCGATGAGTGGATTGTCGGTGGCATTGTCGGCAGCACCGTCATGGACGCCGTGATGAACGTATACGACCTGGCATCGCTCGATGAAGCGGCCGGCGGAAGACCCGTACTCCTGCGAGACGACTCGATGCACAACCGCTGGGTGAACACGCGCGCACTCGATCTGATGCGAGTTACCGGTGACACTGCGGATCTTGAAGGCGGAAGCTATGTTCGCGACACCACGGGTCGGCTTACCGGGGTCCTGCATGAACTCGCCTCGGCAAACGCCGAGGCAGCATTTGATTCTTCGATCGCGGATCCCGACTCTCGCAACATTGCGTCACTGAAAAAGGCCCTCGAGGTCGTGAACTCCTTCGGGATCACGGCGGTTCAAGACGCCGCGACCATGGAGTATTCCTGGAAGGCGCTTTCGGCCATCGAAACCAGTGGTGAGATGTCTGCCTGGGTTGTAGGGTCCATGCCTGCGCGCCCCTTTATCGAATCCGGGTATGTCGGCGAAGAGCTCTTCGGAATTGCCGCCGGATACAGGAGTGAACATCTGCGCCCGGATTTCGTCAAGTTTGTGCTCGATGGCGTTCCGATGACGCGGACCACAGCGATGCTGCGGCCTTATGTTTGCCATGACCAGCAAGACCCGGGTTACGTCGGTTCCTCGTACTGGACCCTTGAAGAGCTCCTCGAAGCCATTGAGCTCTGCTACGACCGCGGCCTGAGCGGAAAACTTCACGCCACGGGCGACGCGTCCGTTCGGCTGGCGCTCGACGCAATCGAAATCATGCGCGAAAGGCGCGGGCCGGGTCCGGTGTTCCAGATCGCTCATGTCGAGTTCGTGGACGCGGCGGACGTTCCACGATTTGCGGCGCTGGGAGTAATACCTGATGCCTCTCCGTATATTTGGTACCCAGGCGTCATTCAGGAAAGCATCGGGAACCAAATCCCCGCTGAGACTGTGAATGCAAGCTGGGCCACAAAGGACTTGATTGATTCCGGGGCGCTTCTTGCAGCCGGCTCCGACTGGCCGTGCGTACTGCCTTCTCCGGACCCATGGATCGGAATTCAAACACTTGTGACCAGGGCCAACATTGACCCGACTGTAGCTGGCGAACTCAACCCCTCACAGAAGCTGACTGTTAGTGATGCCATAGCCGCATTCACTAGAAACCCGGCAGCCGCCATGGGTCTGGGCGCGGTAACGGGTTCGATCAAACCCGGACTGTCCGCCGACTTCATCCTGTTGGATCAAAACATCTTCGCAATCGACGCGCATGAGATTCATGCGACAAGAGTCGAAGCAACGTACTTTGAAGGCAAGAAAGTCTATGACCGAAGGCAGTCCGTCATGTAAGACCTCGGGCAATCCGCACTGCATGGTCCTTCTAGGCAGCGAACGGATCTGAACCACGCATTGGCTATTGAATACCGTGTTCAATTGCCGAGTACCCAACCACAAAGGGTGGCGATGAACAACCACACGACGAAGTGAGGAAAGCCCATGCAGTTCCACCATCATGGTTATGTGTCCGGTGACCCGCGGGTCCAGCCGGCCGCCGGTGTCGGCGTCAACAGGCCCGTGGACCTTCCGGAGGAGGTCGACGTGCTCATCGTGGGCAGCGGGCCCGCCGGGATGC
>NZ_JBFTOG010000014.1:0-115060 GCF_056397865.1 Arthrobacter sp. 05L417 | reverse complement strand
CTCATCCAGAATCGCGTTTTTCTCCCCAACAGTGAAGTGGCGATTCGATTGGCGGACAGGAATAACAAAATCCATCACGGACCTTCCCCGCCCGCGCACCGGACTCCCGCCAACAGGGAACCTGTCACACAAGAGCCTGACACACAGGGCAAAAGGGACATATATGTGAGCGAGCGTCCGGGGAGGGGGAACAAGAAAGCGGCCGGTGGGATGTCCCGCCGGCCGCCGCCTCGCATATCTGTCAGACCATCACTGCCGCGCTACGGCGCGTTGTTTGGCTGGTCCTCCCCCACGTTCTGCAGTTTGCCCTTGCCGTGCTCTCCTTCCTGGTCATCGTTCGGCACCACGGACACGCTGCCGTTTGCCGCGACCAGGACCGACACGAACGTCGGCGAGCTGGTGCCCGCAAATGTGAGTCGACCGATGTAGGAGCCTGGCGTCAGGTTGTTCCACGCGAAGGTGAGCTTCCCGGATTTGCCGTTCTTCATCTTGATCGGGTTGGGCGTGACCGTGGCGTTGCCTTGGTTCGCGCCCAGGATCGCTACGTCAATGCTGGCCTTGGTGGGCCGGTTGTTGGGGCTGGCATACAGGTTCGCGATGATGGTGTAAGTCCCCGGCTCCGGGTTGTCGAGCGAGAGGGACTCACTGGCACTCGGTGTGGCTGCCGTGAGCAACTGACCTGACGGCGATATCGCATACAGATCGAAATCCGCCGTGGGATCGGAGGAAATCACCGAGAACTTCGCGAAGGCTGTTCCGGGGGCAACCGTGGCTGTCTTGACGAAGTTCGAGGTATTGTTCGCCACGGCCACCGGACCTGGGACAAGCTCCGCGGCCGAGGAGTCTGCCTTGGAGAGGCCGTCAATGGTCACCGCCGTGGGAGAGTCGGAACCGGAGACGATGTTGATTTCCGCCGAACCGCTTGCCTGCTGGGACGTGAAGGCGACGCTCTTGGAAGCCAGTACCGACTGCGGACGGACCGCAATCGGAGAGACCACCGATTTGTTGGCGCCTTCCCATTTCAGCGATCCCATAGCGAACGCCCCGAGTGCCGCGCTCCTGTTTTCGAAGGTCACCTTGAAGGTCTTCTTCTGGCCGACTTCGTTGAAGTTCAGCACGGACGGGGTGACCTTGACGTCAACGCCCGGGACATCGGCTGTGGCCCGGTATTGTCCCGGAGTCAGGGCCGTGACGGTCCGGGTGACCTCGATCTTGCCCGCGAGGTTACCTAGGGCGAACGACGGAAGGTTCATGTCGCGTGGCAGTGTCGAGCCAAGTCCCGGCTTCCCGAGATCGACGCCGGTACCCTGGATGAACTTCAGGTAGTCCTCGGTTCCGGCATCGTAGACCAGGCCCGGTTCCAGCACGCTGGCAGGATTCATTTCTCCCGCACCCGTGGCGAAGACGTCCTGGTTCTTGCTTCCATCGGCCAGCTTGACGTCACTCGCCGTCGTCATCATGGCCGACTTGACCGTTGCAGGTGACCAATCGGGATTCTTCGCCAGGATCAACGCTCCGAAACCTGCGATGTGCGGGGACGCCATGGAGGTACCGGACATGAATCCGTACTCATCGCCTTTGCTGCCGATAGGCGAAACCCCTGCCAGCACGGCAACGCCCGGAGCCGAAATGTCCGGCTTGAGCAGATCCGAATCGGTGGCCAGGAGCGGGCCCCGGGAGGAGAATCCGGCGATCTGCGGCTGGGCCTCGAGCGGAAGCCCGGTGGTGTCGTGGTCAACCAGGGAAACCGTAATTCCAGGGTTGGCCGCTACCTTGTCCTTGATGGCTTGCGAGGCCGGAGGATTGACGTGGACTGTGGGCACTGCGTGCTTGTCCGTGTCCAAGGAGGAGTTGGTGAGGTTCACGAGGATCATGCCCACACCGCCGCCGCGGAGCACCTCGGCGCTCTTGGCGACGCGGTCAACCACCCCGCGGTCACACACCACTACTTTGCCGGCGATTTTCGCCGGGTCGAGTGAGCCTGGCGCGCAGAGCGCTGCGTTACCGGTACCCGAGGCAGCGTTTGCGGAAAGCACGACGCCGGCCCCGCTCACCTGGTGGTTCATGATGCTGGCTCCGCGGAACTTGGTGCCGTCGGAGAATTCGATGGTTCCCTGGAGTTCCTGGGAGAAGGAACTAGCCGCAACCGTGGTCATCCAGGGTGCGCCATGGTTGACGGTGCTGGCCTGCGGACCCGAGTTACCGGCGGACGCGGCCACAAAGATGCCGGCCGACGCAGCAGAGAGAAATGCGAGCGAGACCGGGTCGGTGGTGGTGTCCGTAGCGCCCGAAATGGAGTAATTCAGGACGTCCACGCCGTCGGCAATGGCCTGGTCAATGGCGGCGATGGCCGCGGAACTGTAGCAACCGCCCGAATTGGGGTCGGTGTCTTCCCAGCAGACCTTGTAGATGGAGAGCTTGGCAGCCGGTGCCACGCCGCTCGTCTTGCCGAAGCTGCGGCCATCGACGAACGTTTCCACACCCGGGTTGCCTGCGGCGGTGCTGGCAGTGTGCGTGCCGTGGCTCACGATGTCGATGGGCGAGATCTGTTCCTGGGGTGCCCGTTGGGCGGGCGGAACCGTTTGCAGGAAGGCATCTGCGAAGTAGTGGGCGCTGAGGACCTTGGAATTGCAAGCGGTGCCGTCAAAGGCCGCCCCCGTGTCGGTACCTTTCTGGCACTCGCCCACGAACGTATCTCCGTTGGCCTTCAGCATGGCGATCTTGCCGTCACTGGTGCGATACGGGACGCCTACCTGGGGGTCCCCGACCAGCGGCTGGACGGGATCGCCTGCGAAGAACTTGCTTGTGGGCGTGTAGCCGGTGTCGATGACGCCCACCACGGTGCCCTTGCCGGCCTGGTCCTGGCCACCGAACTGGGTATTCCAGATCCCGTTCGGTCCACTGAGGTTGAGGAAATCGGTGGTGGAGTAGTCAGGAGCGGACTGGGTGTCAGGGGCCACGAGGAGGACATCGGGGTTCTTCGCGAGATTGACGGCCTGGTTCGCGGAAAGGGTGGCGCTAAAGCCGTTGATCGCGGTGGTGTAGTCGCGATTGATGCTCACGCTCTGCTGCTTGGCCACGTCCTGCTGCTTCTGCTGCAGGTGGGCCTGGTACTGCTTCACTTCGGCCTTGCCGGCGTCCAGCTTCTTGCCCGCCTGCGGCTTGGTGGGCACGTAGCCGGGCGTTCCGCCGTCGTAAGTGGCCGCTGGCTTCTCTGCCAGCACCACAACGTAGCGGCCATCCTGATAAGAATTGGGGTCGACATTCCGGGCAACCCCTGCGACCGTTGATCCGAAGACCGATGAGCCGGAAGCGGGCGCAGCTTGAGCGGGTGTCAACGCCACTGAGGAGAGCAGAACCGGTAGTCCGACGGCTAGCGCCGCAGCTTTTCGAAGCCCCCCGCTTCCAATGAAGCTCTTTCCTTGTGAATTCACGAGTGATTGCACCTTTCCGGGCGATCGTGGCGGTCATGTCAAGATCAATCAACTAAGGATGGACACCGATTGACAGTTCTTGTAATCAGGTAAAGCCCAGCCGATTCATAGAGTACAGAGCGATAGCTGAATATTACATAGGACACATTTCACGTTTTTTGTCATGTCATTTGGCATCAGAATACATCCGCGCGCAGCAGCGGGCACGCCCCCGTCGGGAGGGGACGTGCCCGCTGTGCGGATATTCAGATATTTAGGCGAAGGCGGGCTGAGAGGAGCCTCAGGCGTGTTGGTACGTCAAGCAATCAGCCGCCTCGGCACCAGGGCCGATCCGGACATCGTGGGCCTCGCACATGAGGTTGTTGTTGTGGGTGCATTCCGAGCGCTGGCAGGCACCGACATGCGCCAGGACCTTGGGGAGGCCCCCCATGAGCGTCGTGTCAATGAAGGTGGCACAGGATGCGTGATCCGCGGTTCCGCCAATCGTGATTCCGAAGGCGGTGCAGCCATGATGGTTGAATCCGCAGCTGCCAACGCTGCATGCGGAGACTTCGGCGACGTGTTCGGTCATTGCTCCTCCAGTTGGACGGGGAATTTCCTTGACAGCAATTCCAAACTACTCCCGAATACGCACCTTTAACCCGGAGGATTAGCGCATTTGCGCGTACCCTATTGCGCTCCAGTTGCTGTCAGCGGACAGTCCGCACTAAGAATGGATCCCTCGCAACGCATCGCTGATTTTGGCCCGTGTCGAAGCGTCAGGCGGGACGGAAATGCGGTTTTCCCGGGCCGCCCTGTCTGCCATGATCCTTTGGAAAACCATCCTCCCAAGGCCGGCAAAAACAGCGGCAAGGACCACGGGCAAAACCATCGACTTAGCGTTCTCGGCCATGCCGCAATCCTAGTGACGCAAACCACCCCCGGCCAGAGCCGCCGTCGTGCAGTGCCCCGGGCCGCCGTCGGGCATTGAAAACCCCCGACGACGGCGGGTGGTCGCCGCGAATTGGCGCGTACCTTTTGCTTGGTAGCCACCTCTTCACCGATCTCCCGCAAATAGGGTATGTAGCGATTTGGCCGGTAGAATGGGCATGCAAGCTCGCGGAGCGCCCCCCTTATTCCGTAAGACCCTGCCGGTAAACACTGTTGCTGAACGCTGTTTAGAGGCAGTTCCGGCGTGAGACGGCACCACTCCGCGGCAGCCTTTAACCAAGGTTTAACCAACGCTCACGCACAGGAGTTACCGGATGCCCCGGATCGTCGTCGACGTCATGCCCAAGCCCGAGATTCTGGACCCTCAGGGGAAGGCCATCGTGGGCGCACTGCCCCGCCTCGGCTTCACCAGCTTTAGCGCAGTCCGACAGGGCAAGCGCTTCGAACTGACCGTCGACGGCGAGGTGACCGACGCCATCCTCGCCCAGGCCCGTGAGGCCGCCGAGACCCTGCTGTCCAACCCGGTGATCGAAGACGTCGTCAACGTCGAGGTCGTCGAGGCCTGACATGACTGAACTTCCTTTGATCGGCGGAGCCCCCGTGGCCGTCGAACCCCATTTGGGCGGGGCCAAAATCGGCGTCGTCACCTTCCCCGGCACCCTTGACGACCGCGACGCCGCCCGTGCGGTCCGCCTCGCAGGCGGCACCGCCGTCGCGCTCTGGCATGCGGACACCCACCTTGCCGACGTGGACGCCGTCGTCATCCCGGGCGGTTTCTCCTACGGCGACTACCTGCGCGCCGGCGCCATTTCGCGCTTCGCTCCGCTGATGTCCCGCATCATCGATGCTGCCAACAGCGACGCCAAGCTGCCCGTGTTGGGTATTTGCAACGGCTTCCAGATCCTGACCGAGTCGCACCTGCTCCCGGGCTCCATGATCAAGAACGACCACTTGAAGTTCTTGTGCCGCGACCAGGTCCTGCGCGTGGAGAACAACAACACCTTGTGGACCTCGGACTACGAGGCCGGTCAGGAAATCACGGTTCCGCTGAAGAACCAGGATGGCCAGTACATCGCGGACGACAAGACCCTGGACGCCCTTGAGGCAGAGGGCCGCGTCGTGTTCCGCTATGTCGGCTGGAACCCGAACGGTTCACGCCGCGACATTGCCGGCATCAGCAACGCCGCCGGCAACGTAGTGGGCCTCATGCCGCACCCGGAGCACGCGGTGGAGCCCGGGTTCGGTCCGGAGTCCAACGCCGGCACGGATGGCTTGGGCTTCTTCACTTCCGTCCTGAACAAGATCGTGGGAGGCGCACAGTGACCACCTCAGCTGAAACCGTCGGCAAGAAGTTCAACATCGACACCGTCGAGAACGCCGCGAAGACCCCGGACACCGAGCTCCCCTGGGCCGAACTCGGCCTCAAGCAGAACGAGTTCGACGAGGTCGTCAAGGTCCTGGGCCGCCGCCCCACCGGCGCCGAGCTCGCCATGTACTCCGTCATGTGGAGCGAGCACTGCTCCTACAAGTCTTCGAAGAACCACCTGCGCCAGTTCGGCGAAAAGGTGACCGAGGAAATGAAGAAGGACATGCTCGTGGGCATCGGCGAAAACGCCGGCGTCACCAACCTTGGCGACGGCTGGGCCGTGACGTTCAAGATCGAGTCCCACAACTCGCCGTCGTTCGTGGAGCCCTACCAGGGTGCTGCGACTGGCATCGGCGGCATTGTCCGCGACATCATCTCCATGGGCGCCCGCCCGGTGGCCGTGATGGATCCGCTGCGTTTCGGCGCCATCGACCACCCGGACACCGCCCGTGTGATGCACGGTGCAGTGGCTGGCATCGGTGGCTACGGCAACTCGCTAGGCCTGCCGAACATTGGCGGCGAAATGGTGTTCGATTCCGTGTATCAGGGCAACCCGCTGGTCAACGCTCTGGCCGTCGGCGTCATGCGCCACGAAGACATCCGCCTGGCCAACGCCTCCGGCAAGGGCAACAAAGTGGTCCTGTTCGGTGCACGCACGGGCGGCGACGGCATTGGCGGCGCCTCGGTGCTGGCCTCGGAGTCGTTCGACGACACCAAGCCCTCCAAGCGCCCCGCCGTCCAGGTGGGCGACCCCTTCGCCGAGAAGGTGCTCATCGAGTGCTGCCTGGAACTGTTCAAGGGTTCGCTCGTTGAGGGTATCCAGGACCTCGGCGCTGCGGGCATCTCCTGCGCCACGTCCGAGCTCGCTTCCAACGGCGACGGCGGCATGCAGGTTGAGCTGACCTCAGTCCTGCTGCGTGACCCCACCCTGACCCCGGGCGAAATCCTGATGTCCGAGTCGCAGGAACGCATGATGGCTGTTGTCACTCCTGAGAACATCGCCGCGTTCGAAGCTGTCATGGACAAGTGGGCCGTGGAGTACTCCTGGCTGGGCGAAGTGACCGACACCGGCCGCCTGATCATCACGTGGGAAGGCGAAGTCATTGTCGACGTCGACCCGCGCACCGTTGCCCACGACGGTCCGGTCTACGACCGCCCGTTTGCCCGCCCCTCGTGGCAGGATTCCGTGCAGGCCGATACTTTCACGGGCTCCGTGCAGGACGCCGGCCGACCCTCCACCTCGGGGGAACTGGCCGCGGCCATCACAGAGCTCATTGCTTCGCCGAACATGTGCAGCAAGGCCTGGATCACCAAGCAGTACGACCGCTACGTCGGCGGCAACACCGCCATGGCGTTCCCGGACGACGCCGGCGTGGTCCGCGTGGACGAGGAAACCGGCCTGGGCGTGGCTCTCGCTACCGATGCCAACGGCCGCTACACCTACCTCGACCCATACCACGGTGCACAGCTGGCATTGGCCGAGGCGTACCGCAACGTCGCCACCTCCGGCGCGGTCCCGATGGCCGTCAGCGACTGCCTCAACTTCGGCTCCCCCGAGGATCCGGACGTCATGTGGCAGCTGGCCGAGTCCATTCGTGGCCTGTCGGACGCGTGCATGGAACTGGGCGTCCCGGTCACCGGCGGCAACGTCTCGCTGTACAACCAGACCGGTACCGTGCCGATCCACCCCTCCCCCGTGGTCGCCGTGCTGGGCAAGCTCGACGACGTCGCGCGCCGCACCCCGTCCGGCTGGAAGGAAGATGGCCAGGCCATCTACCTGCTGGGCACCACGGCCGCGGAACTGGACGGTTCGGAATGGTCCAACCTGCGCGGACACCTCGGTGGCTTGCCGCCGAAGGTTGACCTGTCCATCGAGCGCCAGCTAGGCGAAATCCTCATCAACGCTTCGCGCGACGGCATGATCGACGCCGCGCACGACCTCTCCGAGGGCGGCCTTGCCGCTGCGCTGGTGGAATCCGCACTGCGCTACGGCGTCGGCGCCCGGATTGCGCTGGAGGAACTCCTGGAGCGCGACGGCGTGGACCTGTTCACGGCGCTGTTCTCCGAGTCCCAGGGCCGGGCCATTGTGTCCGTTCCGCGCTCCGAGGAAGTACGCTTCAAGGACATGTGCACCGCCCGCGGCTTCGCCCACCTCCGGATCGGCGTCGTCGACGCTGCCGGCGGCAAGCTGGAGATCAACGGCGTGGACGAACTGTCCGTGGACGCTCTCAACGAAGCCCACGAGGCCACGCTGCCGAAGTACTTCGGCTAGCACCTGGCAACCCCCAACGCGGGGTCACTTACGGCCCAAGAATCCCCTCGGGATGGGCCGTAAGTGACCCCGCGTTGTGTTTTCAGTCTTCGCTGTGGAGGTCCCGGCGCCGGGCGCTCAGGAGCTCCAGTTCGGGGCGCGCGGCAACGAAGCGTTCGACGGCGTCGAGCACCTCCACGAGATGCGCGCGGTCTGCTGCCACGGCGCCTGCGCCGATGAGCGCACGGCGGTGCTGGTCCAAGTGCCCGGTCTCGGCGGCAGAGACCTCGAAATGCCGTTTCAACTCGGCGATCAGCGGACGCACGAGGGAGCGTTTCTCCTTCAGGCTGTGCACCTCGCCGAGGAGGATGTCGAACTCGATCCAGGCGATCCACATGCGCCCATCGTATCCACTAGTCGCGCGCCCTCCCGCACCGGAGCCCGCGGTGGCAAGATGAGGGCAGACCAAAGGAGTTCACATGGGCGCAGACGATCATACGAACAAGGCCCGCAACGCAGTTTCCCGGGGCGCCGACTCGGTAGAAGACGCGGTAGACGACGCCAAGGATTCGCGGACCGTCCGGGTAGTGGCGCGGGCCGGCTTCGTCGCCTTAGGACTGATACATCTCCTGATCGGGGCCATTGCTTTGGGGATCGCGCTGGGCGCATCCGGCCAAGCCGACCAAAGCGGTGCGGTCGGCCAGTTGGCCGCCACGCCTGGCGGCGTCGTCCTTCTGTGGGCAGGACTGTTGGCCTGCGGTGTCCTCGCGCTCTATATGGCGAGCGACGCCGTGATGGGGTGGAGCGGGGGCGGCAGCTCAAAGCCTTGGATGAATCGGCTCAAGGCTGCCGGACAGGCGATCGTCTTCGCTGTGGCGGCGGCGACCTTCGGCAGCTTTGCGCTCAGCCGTCCGAGCAGCAGCAGCGAGAAATCCCGCTCGGCCAGTGCGGACCTCATGTCCAGCACTCCCGGCACCGTCCTCCTGGTGATCATCGGGGTGGCGCTGCTGGCAGCCGCCGGCACGTACATTTTCCTGGGGATCACTCGCAAGTACGAAAAGAACCTGAGGGGAAAGCCGTCCGGACTGCTGGGAGATGCGTTCACGGTGCTGGGCGTACTGGGCTATTGCGCAAAAGGAGTGGCGCTCGGCGCCGTCGGCTTGCTCATCCTGATCGCCACAGCGGCGCACGACCCTTCCCAACAAGGCGGCCTCGACTCGGCCCTCAAGGCCTTCCTCAAACAGCCCTTTGGCGGATGGGTCCTGGTGTTCGTGAGCCTCGGACTCATGGCCTACGGTCTCTACTCCCTGTTCCGTTCCCGCTACCAGCGGCTCTGAAGGCGGGCGCTGCGCCTGCCGGCAGCTGGCAGAAACGCCCGACGGCGGCCCGCACCAAAGGTGGGAACCGCCGTCGGGCGCTTATTTAGCTAGGTTGTGCTACTTGGATGTGCCTTGAGACACGGATCCCTGAAGCTGGCGCTGGAAGATGATGTAGACGATCAGCACCGGAACAACCGTGACGGTGACGGCCGCGAACAGGGCGCCGAAGTCCACCGCGTAACCCATCTGGCCAGCGAAGGCCGCGAGGCCCTGGGACAGCACGCGCGGTCCGGCCGCGTTGATGGCCACCGGAATCAGGAACTGGTTCCACAGGCCCAGGAAGTTGAAGATGGCCACGGAGGCGAGTCCCGGCTTGGCCATCGGCAACATGACCTGGAAGAACGTCCGCCACTCGCCTGCTCCGTCCAAAGCGGCCGCCTCCGTGATTTCGTGAGGGAGCGACTTGAAGAAGGAGAAAAGGAAGAACACCGTGAACGGAAGCGCGAACCCGACGTACACCAGGATGAGGCCCGGCAAAGTGTTCAACAAGCCGATGTTCCGCATGACGAAGAACAACGGCACCATGGCTAGGAAGATCGGGAAGGTGAGCCCGGCAAGCATGAGGTAGTAGATCGCTTTGCTGCCGAAGAAGACATAACGCCCCAGGACATAGGCACACATGGCGCCGAGCACCATGACAATCACCAAAGCGGACCCGACGACGATCACAGAGTTGAGGAAGTAGCTCCCGATTCCAGCCTCGGTCCACGCCCGGACGTAGTTGTCGAAACGCCACTGCGAGGGCAAAGCAAACGGCGAGGCGAAGATCTCGCTCGATGTCTTGAAGGAGGACATGAAAGTCCACAGCAGTGGCAGGATCACGATGAGCGACCAGATACTGAGGGCCGTATGCGAAACGGCGCCCACCACTCTGTCTCCCTTGGTCATGGCTGGCTTGCGGGGGTTGAAGTGCAAGGACTTCATTTCCTGGCTGGCAATTTTTGTAGTCATCAGAGGGACACATCCTTGTCGCCACCAGTGAGCCTGTTGACCAGGAACACGAGGCCGGAGAAGATCAGGGTGGCTACGGCGAGCACAACGCCCATGGCGCTGGCCAGGCCGAACTGGCCCTTGGTGAAGGCGGTGAAGAAGAGCTGCTGGGACATCACCAAGGTGGAGTTGTCCGGTCCACCGCCGGAGTTCAGGGCCGCCATGTAGACGAAGGCGTCCAGCGCCAGGATTCCCATGTAGATGTAGGCGGTCTGGATGTTGTCCCGGATCAGCGGGATAGTGATGGACACTGCAGTGCGGAAACGCCCTGCCCCGTCAATCCTGGCGGCCTCGAACAGCTCGGCAGGTATCCCCTTGATGCCCGCGACGAACAGCACCATGTAGAAGCCGATGAAGCCCCACACGATCACGAACATCGTGGCGATCATGGCGGTGTTCTTGTCGCCGAGCCATGCGTAGGACTTGAACTGGTCCATGCCCAGGGACGTGAGGATGCCGTTCAGCAGGCCTCCGGAAGGATCGTAGATCTGGCCCCACATGATGCCGATGGCAATTGCGGGAATCGTGTAGGGGAAGAAGGAGACAACCCGGTAGAAACTGGAGTTGCGCAGGCCCTTGATCTGGCCTTTGCTGCTGCCCCCCACGGTCACCAAGGTGGCCAGCACCAGGCTGAGGACGATGGTAATGATGGGCAGGAAGATGACCAACAGGATGTTGTTCCCCATGGCCTTCATGAAGATGTCGTCCGTGAAGAGCTTCTGGTAGTTCTGAAGTCCGATGAAGTTTTGCTTGGGTGAGAAGCCCGACCAGTCGGTCAGGGAGTAGCCGAAGGCCTGGATGAATGGCCAGATCACAAACAGGAGGTAGATGGCCAGGGGTACGCCAAGGAAGACCACAAAGAAGCTGATCTTGTCGAACGTCAGGGGCTTGCGCCGCCTCTTGTAGACGGGTGGTGCGGTATCCGGAACGACGACGGCGGACGCACCGTCGCCGACCCGGAGTGTTTTCGCTTTCACTAAAGTCACTTCACTTCAATCTTCGTGACCGAGCTGTCGTTGCGGACCTTGTCGGTAATCTTCTGCAGGTCCGACGTCAGCGTGGCGACATCGGACTTTCCATCGAGGAACGTGTTCCACACAACCAATTGGTCCTTGTTCATCCCATAGAGGTCAACAAAGTTCCACGTGAAGATGTTCGATCCAGCATCGCTGAGCAGCTTGGTCTGGGAAACCAGGGCGGTGGAACCGAAGCCATCGGCGGGAACGGTGTCCTTGACGATGGTGGGGGCCAGCTTGGTCTTGGCGAAGTTGGTGGCAGCATCCTTGGACAGCATGACACGCAGCAATTCCTTGCCGCCAGCAACGTTTTTGCCCTGGGAGGGAACAACGAAGGGCTCGCCGGAAGCGCTGTGCATGGCCTCGTACGGAAGTTTGGATCCCGAGGTCACGGTAGGAACAGGAACGCCGGTCATCTTGAATCCGGACTTGGTCTGGTCCTTCATCTCGTTTTCGATCCACGATCCGGACGGGTAGAACACGGCTTCCTGGGCGTTGCTCCACTGCGCCTGCGCTGCGGTGAACTGCGTACCCGAGCCACCTGGCTTGAAGTGGCCCGCTTTGACGATCTTGCCCAAGGCGGTGAAGACGCTCTGGATCGCCGGGTGGGACCAAGCGTCCGCCTTGAGGTTTTCGAGGCCAAGGCGAACGTCGTTGCCTCCTTCCTTGATGGCGGAGGCGATAGCCATTTCCTGGTAGTAGGTGGCTGCTTCCTTGCCCCAGACGAACAGGTACTTGCCTTTGGCCTTGGCCTGTTCGCCGAGTGCGTACATCTCATCCCAGGTCTTCGGCACGGTCCAGCCGTTGTCCTTGAGGAATGAATCCGAGTACCACATGGCGTAAACAGTCAGCACGTAGTTCAGGGCGGCCAGCTTGCCATTGAAAGTACCCGGGGCGAGCACTCCAGCGTAGAGGGTGTCCTTGATGACCTTGCCTTCGAGGTTCTTGGCCTCGACCACGCTGGTGAGGTCTTCGAGCTGGGCCAGGATGGTGCTGAAGCCGATTGCCTTGGCTCCGGAGTTGTCGATCAGGTCCGGGGGGTTGCCACCGACGAATCGCGGCTGGAGCTCCTGCGCGATATCGGTGGAGGGGGAAATCTTGGCGGTGGAACCTGAATGTGCGTTTTCGAAGGCCTTGCCCGCGAAGTCAACATAGTCGATTCCGTAGCCGCCCTTGAAAATCACGGCGTCAACGGTGGACTTGTCTGCCATGCCGAACGGATTGGTATCTGAAACGGTCCCCGTAGGACCGGTGGATCCTCCGCCGCCACCGGCTGCGCAGGAGGCCATCGAGCCGGCCAACGGCACAAGCACGGCCGCGGCAAGCGCGCCGCGGAGGAAACCGCGCCGTGCAAAGGACTGCTGCTGAACGTTCATCCTAAAACCCTCCAGAGACTCGTAGTACCGAACTCTGACGGCGCCTCGGCCGGCAGTCGATCGGTCCGGGCACCGCCGCTGCGACGCGCCCTTCGTGTGACATACTTCACCACGAGTGATTGAAAAGCAATATTTTGGGGCAGTTTCAATCAACTTTTGTCAAAATGTGATCTGACAATCCTTCCGTTCCAGAGGGGTCATTTGGGCCGTTTAGCCCCGTAAATTCAAGGATTTTGCGCACTGGGCGATGGCCTCGCGCGCCCATTGCTGCTGTTGCTCGGTTCCTACCCGCTCGGCCCACTGCTCAGCGAGCTGGAACTCCACCATCGCCTCGGTGCGCCGCCCGTCGTCGTACATCGCCCAACCGAGGTTGTTGTGCAGTGAAACCATCCACCGTTTGGTGCGGGAATCGTCGACGGCGGAGGCGTACTCAAGCGCGCTGCGCGTCCATGATTCCTGGTGCCCGGAGTCCGCGATGGCCAGCATGTGAAGTGCGTCCACAGCGAGGAAATCTTCACCCAGAAGGTCTCCCATCTCGGCGGCCTGTTCAAAGAGCGGAACGGCCATGGCCGGGTGGCCCGCCGAGTTGAGCAGGCGGCCGCGCTCCAGGAGGATCCGCACCGCAATGGTTGGCTCCTCTTCGGCGTCGAGGGCGTCCAGGAGGGCATCCGCCTCCTCGAAGCGGCCCTGGAGTCCGATGGCCCGGCCCAATTGGGTGGCGAGCTCGGCCCGTTCAAAGGCGTCGTAGGCCGGACCAGTCATGGCTTCGCGGAAGCGGGCTTCCGACAACGCGGGGTCCTCAAAATTCCACAGCTCATCGAGGGTCTTTTGTTCCAGCATCTGGCTCCTCCTGATTGCTTCGAGGGATGGAAGGCGCGGTCCACTCACAATCTAGCCGAAGCAGCAGACAGGGTCCGCGCGTGTCAGTCCTTGGCCAGCCGGGCCCAGCCCAGTTGCGCCTGCTGCTTGCGGGTCAACGAAGAAACCACCAGGTCGTACGAGTCCTCCACCATGTCCCGGATCATGGCGTCGGGGAGGTCACCGTCCAAGCGCACCCCGTTCCAGTGCGTCTTGTTCATGTGCCAGGCCCCGGTGATTTCAGGATGGGCCGAGCGAAGCTGCGCGGCCAGGGCGGGATCGCATTTGAGGCTTACTGCCAAGTTCTGGTCATCCAAAGCAGACGCGGCGAACATCTTGCCTTCCTGCTTGGATCCGCCGGACACGGCTGATCGGACCTTGAAAACCGACGTTTCCGGGCCGAACGGGAAGTCTTCATAACTCCCTGGGAAGCCAAGGCAGATTTGGCGGAGTGTGGCAGCGTCCATGTAGCGAGACTAGCGGAGTAGGACGATTAGCGGACCGACCGCCTTACGCAACGCCCAGGTCACGCAACGCCCAGGAAGTCCTCGAGAAGCACCACTTCCAGGCCGGCAGCCACTTGTGCCGAGCGGAACGCCTCGAAGTCCGCGGCGAATTCGGGGCGGAAGTGCATCAGGACGATGTCGCCGGGACGGAGGGAATTTCCGTACTGGTAGTCCATGCGCCCGGCATTGGCCTTTGCCTCCCACGTGATGATCGCCTTCAGGCCGGCGGCGGCCACGGCTTGCCGCATAGCCGTCGAATAGGCACCTCCGGGAGGCCTGAACAGGGTGGGCTTGCGGCCGTATTGCTGGACGGCGAAATCCTGCATGCCTGCGATGTCATCAAGCTGCCGTTGGTAACCCCATTGCGTGGTCATGTTGACGTTGTGGCTGACCGTATGGTTTTCAACCAGGCTCCCCTGCGCCATGAACGCCTTGAAGAATGCAGGGTTGTCGCGGACCGTGTTGCTCGTCAGGAACAGGGTCGCCGGGTAGTCGTTCTCCTTGAGGAGCCGGACGCTCTCCGGCGATTTGACCAGTCCGTCGTCGATCGTGAGGAACACCACGGGATGTTTGGTGGGGATCTTGGTAATCACGGGCGCCAGTCCGCCTTGGATCGGCGGCAACGTGAAGTCCGGGTCGAAGGGGTTCCGTAGCCGCCCGGGGCCTGCGGGGCTCGGCGTGGGGCTCATTGCGGTGCTTGCGGACGACGACGGCGACGGGCCCGCCGCGCCGGGGGCCGCCGTCGGGCCTTCTGCCGACGGGGTTCCGGGGGCGGCGCATGCTCCCAGCCCGGCTACGAGGGAAGCCCCGAGGAGCCCGAGCGCGGTGCGTCGGCTGGCGGTGGAGGGGTGGTCGTCACACATGGGGATTCCTGGTCTCGAAGGGTGATTGCACCCGAAACATACCAGCGGCCGGTTAACAGAAAGCGATGCTAACTGGACCTGCGGTGCTGGCGCCGCCGTCGGCTGCCACTAGATGCCGCTCCGCCAGCCCATCTGTGCTGGACAAGCGTTCATCACAACGTCCAGGCCAGCAGCTTTGGCCCGTTCCGCTGCGTCCTCGTCAATTACTCCGAGCTGGAGCCATACGGCTTTCGCTCCCACGGCGATCGCTTCGTCCACTACCGCACCGACGCGCGAGGAGTTCACAAAGCAGTCGACGACGTCGATGGGCTGCTTCTCGAACGGCACGTCGGCAAGGAATTTGTAGCCGGTTTCGCCGTGGACGTCTTCGCCCTTTTGGTTGATCGGGATGATCTCCATGCCCATGGTGTCGCGAACGTAGAGGGCTACTTCGAACGCCGAGCGCCACTCATTCGTGCTGAGTCCCACGATTGCCCAGCGGCCCTTTGTTCGCATAAGCCGGTCAATGACTGCCGGATCGTTGACATGTGTCATAGCTCAAGCCTACTAGCGGGATAGCAGTCCCAGGAGCCAACGCAGCGAAGCCCCGGCAGGCCTCAGGGACACGTCGTCCTGGGTGCCCTGCACGGCTTGTTGCACCCCGTTTTGGAGATCCTTCGCAGTCGCGGTGGAGGGGATGTTGGACGGCGGGAGGATTCCCTGGGGGTCGTTCTTAGGCTCCGTGTGTGCTGCTGCCTTCGGGGCTTCGGACTGCCCCTCGGCCTGCTGGCGTCCGGGAGCGGGAACGGCTTCTGGCGCTGCTGGCTCGTGCACCGCCTCGCCGGCGCTGGCCGGAGCGGACGCCCCTGGGTCGGCCGAAGGGCCTGCCGCCAGGGGTGCCGCCGGCGGCACATCGACGGGAGCCGGGTGCGTCGTGACCTTCGGGGAGTCCTGGGCGGGGGCTGGAGGAACCAGCGACGGCGGAGCACTAGTCCAACCAGGCGCCCAGCCGGAGATCAGCGTCTGCATGAATTCCGGGGTTCCCTTGCTGAATCCGCCACTCGCGGCCGCAACGCCACCAACACCCAAGCCCATGGCGGTCAGGACGGCTGCACCAATGACGACGGGGCGATGCTTGCGCAACTGACGCCGTTTGCCGAGCTCGTCGAGGGGAGGGTTGTCACCCGCTGCCGGGCCAGCCAGCATCGCCGCGAGTGCGGGCCCTGGGACCGGCGCGGGCATGGACGCAAACGATCCCAGCGCTTTCAACGAGTCCGTGAGTTCGGGGGTGTCCGTGAGGCCAGCCTCAAGCATGAGCTCGAGGATGACCGCGTCGCGGTCAATATCCTTGCAATCCCAACGCATCATGGGGCCACGTATTCCTTTACTACCGAGTGCTCGCGGAGTGCATTCAACGCCCGGCGCTGCAATTGCTTGACTGCGCCTTGGCTTTTCCCCATGATTTCGGCTGCCTGGTCCACGGTCAGACCGGCAACGATACGAAGCGTCAGGACTTCCCGCTGATCTTCTCGAAGGAGATCCAGTAGCGCCAGGACTTCGCCGGGCGCCACACGGTCCATCGCTTCGGATTCCGCCGAACTCGACTGGCGCGTGTCACGCTCAGGTTCAAACTCGTGGTGCTCAGGCGCCCTGCTTTGCCGGCGGTGGTCATCCACCATCCGGGCGTGGGCCACCGAGAATACGAAGGTGCGCAGACCGCTGACGCCGCCCGTGATCGTGTCAACGCGCGGCAGGACGGCAAGAAAAACGTCCTGTGTGACAGCTTCGGGATCCGAAACACCTTTTGCTGTCAGGTAGCCGAGCACCTGGCCCGCGAAGGCCTGATAGACGGCGCTGAACAGTTCAACTTCCCGGCCTCGAAGGGCCAGCAATGCTGCATCGGTCAAGGCGTCGGTCACTGAAGCGTGGCTTTCGTTGAGGAGCGATCGTCCGGATCCAAGCGAGATCCTCGGTGCCGCCCAAACGCCGCAGGGCCGGGCAACCCCACCTAGCTTAACCGCTGCTCCCGCTATGCCCAAGGGCCAGCCTTCGGTTGCGGAGGCCTGCCTCTCCAAGACATTCTGCACATCCACGAAACCCCCTCAGACATGAAAAAGGGCCGAGCTGAAACATGATGGGGGACAAATTTCAGCTCGGCCTTTCAAAGAGGTAATCGTCGGGGCACCCCAAAGGGTTACGCGGATTCCAAAAGTTTTTTTCACGCCTGTTTTTTGGCTCGTTTGGCGCGGAAACGACGACGGCGGGCCGCCCCTGAAAGGGCGACCCGCCGTCGTCGTGATTCGGCTTTGGTGACTAGTCCTCGATGAGGTCGTGCACCACGATCGTCTGGTCCCGGTCCGGGCCGACGCCGATCGCGGAGAAGCGCGTGCCGGAGAGCTTCTCGAGGGCCAGCACATATCTGCGGGCGTTCTCGGGCAGGTCTTCCAGCGTCTTAGCGCCGGTGATGTCCTCGGTCCAGCCGTCGAAGTACTCGAAAATCGGCACCGCGTGGTGGAACTCGGTCTGGGTCATGGGCATTTCGTCGTGGCGGACGCCGTCGACGTCGTAGGCCACGCAGACCGGAATCTGCTCGATGCCCGTGAGAACGTCCAGCTTAGTGACGAAGTAATCCGTGAAGCCGTTGACGCGGGAGGCGTGGCGGGCCAGGACGGCGTCGTACCAACCGCAGCGGCGCGGGCGGCCGGTGTTGACGCCGAACTCGCCGCCGGTCTTCTGCAGGTACATGCCCATCTCGTCGAAGAGTTCCGTGGGGAACGGACCTGCGCCGACGCGGGTGGTGTAGGCCTTGATGATGCCGATGGAGCGCGAGATGCGGGTAGGTCCGATACCCGAGCCAACAGACGCGCCGCCGGCGGTCGGGTTGGATGACGTCACGAACGGGTAGGTGCCGTGGTCGACGTCCAGGAACGTGGCCTGGCCGCCTTCCATGAGGACCACCTTGCCCTCATCCAGTGCGTTGTTGAGGACCAAGGTGCTGTCAATGACCAGCGGCCGCAGGCGCTCGGCGTAGGACAGGAAATACTCCACGATCTCGTCCACCACCACATTGCGGCGGTTGTAGACCTTGACCAGGAGCTCGTTCTTTTGGCGCAGGGAGCCTTCCACCTTCTGGCGGAGGATCGACTCATCGAAGACATCCTGGACGCGGATACCCAGGCGGGCCACCTTGTCCATGTAGGCCGGGCCAATGCCCCGGCCGGTGGTGCCAATGGCGCGGCTGCCGAGGAAGCGCTCCGTGACCTTGTCCAACACCTGGTGGTACGGCGCTACGAGGTGGGCGTTGGCCGAGACGCGCAAACGGGACGTGTCGGCGCCGCGGGCTTCCAGGCCGTCGATCTCCTGGAACAGCGCCTCAAGGTTCACCACACAGCCGTTGCCGATGATCGGAATCGCGTTCGGGCTCAGAATGCCGGCAGGAAGGAGCTTGAGCTCATACTTCTCACCGCCCACCACAACGGTGTGCCCGGCGTTGTTGCCGCCATTGGGCTTGACCACGTAGTCAACGCGGCCACCGAGCAGGTCGGTTGCTTTGCCTTTGCCTTCGTCGCCCCACTGGGCTCCGACGATCACGATAGCTGGCATGGGATCCTCCCCCATTCTTTCGGGCCGGTCCTGGCGGGATCACCAAGGCTCAGCGCCGTACATGAGAACGCCCCGAATCTTTCGGCCCTGCCCGCAGACTTTCGCAAAAGTTCACCGGCGGGATCAGCAAGAGTTCCGGGGCTCTTACCAGCCAAGTTTAGCCGATGTGGCTCTGGGACCCGTTGTCACACGACCGGAGGGCGACATGAACACAGTGATGGCGCACTCGAAGTTCCCTGTTAGCAGAATATGAACTCTTCCCAAACAGTCCGCTTTGAGCTCCCAAATCGGCCTTCGGGCCCCAGGCGAGCGGCTACATTCTTTGTGAATCCTTACCCCCAACACTCCCAACTGACTCGCATTTGTTGTCGTTATGAGCCCTCTAAACGACAACAAATGCGAGTCAGTTGGGAGGGCACTGCTCGTGAATCCGAAGGGAACCCCTTGAAAACTCGAAACAAGCGCTTTTTGCTGGCCAGCGGGGCGACAGCACTCGCAGCATCCACGATCGCTGCCGGCATGATCGGTTTCGGCCTGACGCCGGCCTCTGCCAATAGCGACCAAAAGGGAACCGCGACTCCCATCAAGCACGTCGTCGTAATTTTCGGCGAAAACGTCTCCTTCGACCACTACTTCGCGACATATCCGCAAGCGGCCAACACCCCGGGCGAAACCCAGCAAGGCAACGGCGCAGCGGCTCCGGCGTTCACGGCGGCCAAGAACACGCCGAAGAACATCGCCACCCTCGCCAACGACAAGCTGTTGGCACCCAACAATCCCAACTCGGTCCAGCCCCAGCGTCTGACGCCCGGCCAGGCAATCACGTGCGACCAGGACCATGAATACACCGCGGAGCAGAAGGCCTACAACGGTGGCCTGATGAACAAGTTCGTCGAGAACACCAGCATGGATACCTGTTCTGGTGGCCAGTTCGGCCGTCCGGGCCTCACCATGGACTATTACGACGGCAACACTGTGACCGGGATCTGGAACTATGCCCAGAACTTCGCCATGAGCGACTCCCACTTCAGCACCGTTTTCGGCCCGTCCAGCCCTGGCGCGCTCAACCTCGTGTCCGGCCAGGCCCACGGCGTCACCGAATTCACCGCCACCGGACAGCCGGTCACACCTGCGAGCAGCGACTACACAGTCAAGTTCCCTGACGCCAACGGCGTCGGCACCATGACGGAAGACCCGGATCCGGTCTACGACGACTGCTCCAACAAGAGCCACGCGAGCAAGAACAACCTTGCCGGCATGCAGGGCAAGAACATCGGCGACCTGCTCAACGACAAGGGCGTCAGCTGGGGCTGGTTCCAGGGCGGCTTCGCCCCGACGACGCCGGCCACGGACACCACCCCTGCAGCCTGCATGACCACCCACACCAACATTGCCGGTGCCACCGTGACGGACTACAACCCGCACCACCAGCCGTTCCAGTACTACAAGTCAACGTCCAACCCGCACCACCTTGCTCCGGCCAGCGTGGACGAGATCGGACACAACGGCCAGGCCAACCACCAGTACGACACCACGGACTTCGCCAAAGTGGTCAACTCGGACAACATGCCTGCCGTCTCCTTCCTGAAGGCGGGAAACTACCAGGACGGCCACGCCGGCTACTCCGATCCCCTGGATGAGCAGAAGTTCATCACGCAGCAGGTGAACGCCATCCAGAACTCGAAGAACTGGGAAAACACTGCCATCGTCCTGGCCTACGATGACTCTGACGGCTGGTACGACCACGTCGCGGCCGGCGTGAAGAACTCCTCGAACACCACCGACGACGCCGCGTGGTGCCTCAACGCCTACAACAAGGGTGTCCCGATGGCCGGAGGCTATGCCGACCGTTGCGGCCCCGGCCCCCGCCAGCCGCTCGTGGTGATCTCGCCCTTCGCGAAGAAGAACTTCGTGGACCACACCCAGACGGACCAGTCATCCATCCTTCGCTTCATCGAGGACAACTGGCACACCGGCCAGATCGGCGACTCCTCTGCAGACGCCAAGGCCGGATCCATCAACGCGATGTTCAACTTTGACAACGAGCGGGACGTGAAGCTCATCCTCAACGAATCGAACGGCACCGTCGTTTCCCGGACCAAGGAAAACGACGACCAGAACGAGAACAAGCAGTAGCAAGCGCTTCCGGAACGGCACCGTCCCGAATCCATCGGGGCGGTGCCGTTTCAGTTAATGCGGTGCCGCATCATGCCGGAAGCCGGCTCCCGCCGTCGAGAGACCCACCACAGATCTCCCGATTCACCCCACAGGTCATCGCCGTTCCGGTAGAGTTAACCAGCCCCCAACACTGCACCCAATCTGACCGGTCGTGGCCAACCGCTCCCGGCCGGATAAGTGCGCCTTGCTACACGTAGGAGACCCAAGCCCATATGCAAGACCTGGCGACTGAATTACCCGAAGAGCAGCTCTGGAACCGACGTTTCGAACCCCACATTGCCGAGGTCACCGGGCTTTGCGATTCCCTCAAAGAACAGAAGCCGGGCAGCGAAGTCCTCTACGTGGACCCCGCCCACAGCGTTGACGAATGCCGCATCATCAGCCTTTTCTCCAACACCCGCACCACGGAGGGCTCGGGTTTCATCGTCCCGGGTGACGCGGATGCCACGGCCCGCATGCTGGGAATGCAGTGGCAGTTGGGCCTGCGTCCGGAACTCATGATGCCGTGGAACGTTTACCCGTGGATCGAGCCCGACGGCGAACCGGGCAAGCTGACTCCCGCCAACATCACCGAAGGCCTCAAGCCGCTCCTCCGCCTGCTCGCGATCGCGCCGCGCACCTCCGCCCTGGTGGCCCACGGCAATGAAGCCCATCGTTTGGCAGACCAGCTCATGAAGGCCGCGCCGCAGAGCATCCACCGCCGTGGTTTCAAGACATTCAAGGTCCGCTCGCTGGGCGGACGCTCCTTCGCCGGCTCCCCCGCGCGCCAGCAGGAATACCTCGACATCATCCATGGCGCCTACGCCGAGGCCATGGCCCGGACGGGCCTCACCCCGGTCTCCTAGGACCTTTAAAGCCCGACCCAACTACCTCGCATTTGTTGTCGTTTTGACGCCTCATAACGACGTTAACTGCGAGTCAGTTGGGTGGGGAAAGCGCGACGGCGGCCGCCCACCTTCCCGGTGGGCGGCCGCCGTCGGCGTTTAACGCAGTTTGTCCTAGCCTTCGATCGCTGCCTTCGCGGCGGGATCGGAGTCGTTCAGGAACTTCTGGATCCGCTCCGGTTCCTCAGCTTCGCCGATGGCAGCAGATGCCCGGCCGAGGGAGTACAGAGCGCGCAGGAATCCCCTGTTGGGCTCGTGCTCCCACGGGATGGGCCCGACGCCGCGCCAACCGTTACGGCGCAGCGAATCCAGTCCGCGGTGGTAACCCACGCGGGAATATGCGTAGGAATCGATGGTCCTGCCTTCAGCCCAGGCTTCCTCGGCCAGGATTGCCCACAGCAACGAAGATGTAGGGTACTTGGCTACGAGGTCCAGGGCCTCCTGCCCCAACGCAAGGTGCTGGTACACCTCGGTCTCGGCAGGAAGAAGCGTGGGCTCCGGGCCCATCAGGTTCTTGCGGAATTCGTCGGACATTAGAAGGTCTTGCCGACCGAACCGAGCTGCTTCGCGGCTTCCACGATGCGGGCGGCCATGCCGGCCTCGGCGGAGGCGCCCCAGACGCGGGGGTCATAGGTCTTCTTGTTGCCCATTTCGCCGTCGACCTTGAGGACGCCGTCGTAGTTCGAGAACATGTGTCCGGCAACCGGGCGGGTGAACGCGTACTGGGTGTCGGTGTCGATGTTCATCTTGATGACACCGTAGGAAACAGCATCCGCGATTTCCTGCTCGGTGGAACCGGAGCCGCCGTGGAAGACGAGGTCGAACGGGTTTTCCTTGCCGATCTTGGCACCGACCTCGGCCTGGATCTGCTTGAGCAGTTCCGGGCGGAGCTTGACGTTGCCCGGCTTGTACACGCCGTGCACGTTGCCGAAGGTCAGGGCGGTCAGGTAGCGGCCGTTCTCGCCCGCTCCGAGTGCCTCGATGGTGGCGAGGGCGTCTGCGGTGGTGGTGTAGAGCTTCTCGTTGATCTCGTTCTCGACGCCGTCTTCCTCGCCGCCGACCGTGCCGATTTCAACCTCGAGGATGATCTTGGCCGCAGCCGCACGCTCCAGGAGTTCACGGCCGATCCGCAGGTTGTCTTCCAGGGTCTCGTGCGAGCCATCCCACATGTGCGAGTTGAAGATCGGGTCCTTGCCGGCCTTGACGGCTTCCTCGGAAGCAGCCAGCAGCGGCAGTACGAAATCAGCCAGCTTGTCCTGCGGGCAGTGGTCCGTGTGCAGGGCGATGTTCACGTTGTAGTTCTTGGCGACCTCGCGGGCGAAAGCCGCGAAGCCCAGGGAGCCGGCAACCATGTCCTTGACGGAGGCGCCGGACCAGTAAGCCGCACCACCGGTGGAGACCTGGATGATGCCGTCCGACTCGGCCTCGGCAAAGCCGCGGATGGCGGCGTTCAGGGTCTGCGACGAGGTGACGTTCACTGCCGGGAACGCGTATCCACCGGCCTTCGCGCGGTCGATCATCTCGGAGTAAATCTCTGGGGTTGCGATGGGCATGCTGACTCCTATGCTGATTTTCGTCTGTGGGTTTTGTTGACCCTGGAGTAGACCTATACGGCTAGGCACCATCCTAGCGACTGAAGAATCCGACATCGTGTTTCCGGTCACGGAGACGGGTAACACTTGCGGACTGTTGCGGTGCCCCCTAAGAGGTGCCCTCTGAGGAAACCCTCTGGTCGAAGTTATGCCGGCGGATCCAGGCGTGCATGGCAATGGCAGCGGCCGAGGCCGCGTTCATGGACCGCGTGGAGCCGTACTGCTCGATCGAAAGGGTGGCGACGGCGGCGTCGTGCACCTCGGGAGTCAGGCCGGGGCCTTCCTGCCCGAACACGAGCACGCAGTTGCGCGGAAGGTCGTAGGTTTCCAGCGGCACTGAATCCGGGAAGATATCGATGCCGATGATAGCCAGCCCCTCCCCCTGCGCCCACTCCACGAAGTCCTCCACGGTGGGGTGGTGGCGTACGTGCTGGTAGCGGTCGGTGACCATGGCCCCGCGACGGTTCCACCGGCGTCGTCCGATGATGTGGACCTCCTTGGCGAGGAACGCATTGGCGGTACGCACCACGGTGCCGATGTTCAGGTCGTGCTGCCAGTTCTCAATGGCAATGTGGAAATCGTGCCGGTGGGCGTCCAGGTCCGCGACAATCGCTTCGTGCTTCCAATACCGGTACTTGTCCACCACGTTCCGGCGGTCGCCGTCCGCCAGGAGGTCCGGGTCCCAATGCTCGCCTTCCGGCCAGTCGCCTTCCCAGGGCCCGACGCCGACCTCGGGTTTCGCTTCGGACTCACCCTCGGCAGACGCGACGGGAGTGGAGTCGGTGGGGGCAGGGTTCTGGGGCCGGTCAGTCACTACTCAACCCTAGCCCGGGCAGCACTGCCCGCGGCGCCGAAACCCAGTGCTGTAACGCAGGACACCCGGGTGTCTCGGAGACCGAAAGATGAAAGACTTGGGACGAGAAACAGCCACTACGCGGAGGAAAAGCATGGAGAACGCAACCGAGGCCCCCAAGAGCTCAACCCTTTACCGCAACGGACATGAAATCGAATGCTGGCTGACGGATATGGACGGTGTCCTCGTCCACGAAAACCAGGCGGTCCCCGGAGCGGCTGAACTGATCCAGCGCTGGGTGGACACCTCCAAGCGATTCCTCGTCCTCACGAACAACTCCATCTTCACGCCGCGGGACCTGGCGGCCCGGCTGAGCTCTTCCGGCTTGGAAATCCCGGAGGAGAACATCTGGACGTCGGCCTTGGCCACGGCACAATTCCTCAAGGACCAAGTGCAGGGCTCGGAGTCCGGGAACCGCGCCTACACGATCGGAGAGGCAGGGCTCACGACGGCGCTGCACGAGGCCGGCTTCATCCTCACCGACCAGAACCCGGACTTCGTGGTGCTCGGCGAAACCCGTACCTACTCGTTCGAAGCGATCACCATGGCCATCCGGCTGATCCTCGCCGGGGCGCGTTTCATCGCCACCAACCCGGATGCCACCGGCCCCTCGAAGGACGGACCGATGCCCGCCACCGGCGCCATCGCCGCGCTCATCTCCAAGGCGACCGGCCGCGAGCCATACATTGTGGGCAAGCCGAACCCCATGATGTTCCGTTCCGCGATGAACCAGATCGACGCCCACTCGGAGACAACGGCAATGATCGGTGACCGCATGGACACCGATATCATCGCGGGCATGGAAGCCGGGCTGCACACCGTCCTGGTGCTCAGCGGCATCACCCAGCGCGAGGACATCGCGGCCTTCCCGTTCCGGCCTAACCAGGTCCTGAACTCGGTAGCGGACCTCAAGAACCAAATTTAAGGAAAAGGGGCTGGTGCCATGGCTGTGCTGAACCTCCGGTCCCTGGCCGGTGGCCGTATCCTGAGGGGCAGCCAGCCGTTTGGCATGGACACCGCGGCGACGTTCGCCTTCCTGGAACTTCACGGCATCCAGACGGTTGTGGATCTCCGGAGCGAGTACGAGCGCGCCATCGTGCCGTGGCAACTGGCCAACGGCGCGGTGGAGCTCGTGGAGAACCCCCTCGATCCACGGACCGCCTCTGCTGGGCTCCAATCGATCCACACGGCCGAAGACCTTGGCGAGCTCTACCTTGGCTGGGTGCGCACCCGCCCGGATTGGGTGGCCGGATCGCTGCGCCCCGCGGCCCAAGGCAAGCTGACGCTCATCCACTGCTCGCTCGGCAAGGACCGCACCGGCGTCGTATCCGCTTTGGCACTCCTCGCGACGGGCGCTGACCACGCGGCTGTCGTGGCCGACTACGCCGCAAGCACCGCTGCCCTCCCCACGATGTTGGAGACCATGGCGGCGGCGTGGCGGCTGGCAGTCCCGGAGGTTCCGGAGGAAGCATTCAGTCCCTCGCTCATGCTGCTGCAATCCCCGGAAGCTGCGATGGAATACTTCCTGGACCGTTTCGGGCACGAGTTCGGCAGCGCCGCGGACTACCTCCGCGACGCTGGACTCAGCGGTTCCGAGCTGGATGGACTGCGGCCCAGGTAGCGGCGTCTTTAGCGAGCGCCGGTCAGTAGAACACCACCCGCGAGCCGGCCCGGGGCAGCGGAAAGAGATCGTTTTCCAGGTCCTCGATGATCGGATTGTAGATAAAGGGATTCCACTGGGGGCTCGCATGGGCGGGTCGGGCGCCGTCGGTCCTGCGGCCCGTGGACGCGATGTTCAGGGGGAAGGTCTTGGCCCACGCTGCCCGGGCCGTCGCGTAGTTCACCGTGTCATCATTCGGGTTTCCAATGAACGCCATGCGGGTATCCCCCAGCCTGTCGACAAACCGCGTGCCGTCGAAATGGTAGATGTAGTCCGATTCGCTCTGGATCAGGACGCTCGACGGCGCGATCGGCGAGAGCTGCTCCAGGGTCTGGTCCCAGATCTGCCCCCAAGTGCGTTCGTGCTTGTTCACCACGCGCTCGCCCAGCTCATAGCCACCGCGGAGCACCGATGGAACCTGGAAGCCGCTCTCGTACAAGAACACCACGCCGTCGAACCAGCTTTGGTCGAGGATGTCGTATTTACTGAACGGCGAAGAATCCAACAGGATCAGCTTGACGCCGATGCCGTTCCGTTCACGCAGGAGCGCTGCCACTTCGGTGGCCAACATCCCGCCGAAACTGTGGCCATAGAAATAGAGGGTGTTCAGCTTTCGCTCATTGATGTAGGCCAGCACTGTGTCCGCCACGTCAGCGACTTCCAACCCCAGGTTGGAGTATCCGACGGCGGCCATCTGGCCCCGCTGCCGGAGCGAACCGCGGAGCGAGTTGAGGATCCATTGGGCCTCTTCCCAGCTGGTCTTGTAACCCGGAAAGAGAATCCAACTCGAGTTGGGGTAGTACGACTCGGCAAAATCGTCCCCCACCGGAAGGATCTTGGTGGTGCGGCGTTCCGCCTGGACCTGGCGGGTGAACAGCATATCCGCTGCGAGGGCCGTGGAAGCACCCGCTCCGATCAGGAAGGAACGGCGGGAAAAGCTCTTCAGCTCGGCGGCTTGGCGGAGAACCCGGGCAAGGGAGCCCGGGTCCTGCCAGCGCTGCTGATTCCGGGGGAATTTCCCCGCCCGATAGTTCACGCAGCCAGCTTAGGCGCTTCGGACAACGGGCACACGGTCCCCTTGAAACCCGCTCAGGCTTGGGAGAGTTAGTCGAGTCCCAGCTCGTCCTTGCCGAAAGCGAAGAGGTACGGCACGCCGGTTTCGGCCTCGATCTTTTCCTTGGCGCCAGTGTTGCGGTCCACAATGACGGCCACGGCCACCACGTTGCCACCGGCCTTGCGGACGCCTTCGACGGCGGTCAGTGCCGAGCCGCCGGTGGTGGAGGTGTCCTCGAGGACCACGACGTTGCGGCCTTCCACCGAGGGACCCTCAACCTGGCGTCCCATGCCGTAGGACTTCTGGGCTTTGCGCACCACGAAGGCATCGACGGCACGGCCGGCGTCGGCGGCGGCGTGCATCACGGCAGTACCGACCGGGTCCGCACCCATGGTCAGGCCGCCGGCGCACTCAACGGCGATTCCGGCGTCGTCGATCATGGAGAGCATCACCTGGCCGACCAGCTTCGAAGCCTCGTGGTGGAGGGTGATGCGCCGCAAGTCGATGTAGTAGTCCGCCTCGGCACCACTGGAAAGGATCACCTTGCCGCGGACAACCGCCAGTTCTTTGATCAATTCAAGGAGGCGGGCACGGGCAGCGGCAGTGGCGGTGGCAGCATCAGAGGCGACAGTCATGGTGCCCATTCTACGTAAAGCCGTTCGACGCAAGGGAATGGCGAGCGTCATGGAAAGTCCGCGACGCGCATCCTGCCCTGCGCCTCGATGAATCCCTGGCGACACCGGAATCCCGGGGGCGTGAGGCTCTTTGGGTGACGCCGAGAAAATTCCGCGTCGCCAGCGCCCCGCGAAGACCCGCGTCACTCGCCGTAACCTGTGAAATATCTGCGCGGGAGGCGGTGTTGCCGGAAATATGACAACAATCGGAATCATCGGTGCAGGACACATTGGCAGCCAAGTCGCCCGCAAAGCGGTCGAACTCGGCTATGACGTAGTGATCAGCAACTCGCGGGGACCGGAAACCCTCGCGGAACTGGTGGCGGAGCTTGGCGAACATGCCCGGGCCGCAACACCGGCCGAGGCAGCAGCGGCGGGCGATTTCGCCGTCGTGACCGTTCCCCTCAGGAGCTACCAGGACATTCCCGTGGAGCCGCTCGCGGGCAAGATTGTGATCGACACCAACAACTATTACTGGGAGCGGGACGGCCGCATCCCGGAGCTGGACAAGGGAGAGGCCACCACGTCCGGCCTGCTCCAGAAGCACTTGCCCACGTCCAAGGTCGCCAAGGGCTTCAACCACATCATGGCGAAGGAGATCGGCACAGACGGAACCCCGTCCGGCACCGAGAACCGCCGCGCATTGGCCACCGCCAGCGACTACCCCGAGGCCGCCGAGCTCGTGGCGAAGCTCTACGACGAGTTCGGCTTCGACACCGTGAACATCGGGCAGCTTGATGAGAGCTGGCGCGTGGAGCGTGACCGCCCGGCCTATGTGGTGCGGCAGAACGCTGCGGAACTGAAGGACAACCTGGCCAAGGCACTGCGCACCATCTAGAAACACAGCGCAGCAGCCGCTTGCCTCAGAAGGCAAGCGGCTGCTGCTGTGTTTAAGGGCCGAAGACCGGACCCGTCAGGGTGCCGAAGCGGGGTCGACGACGGCGAACCCCGCCAACGCGGCTGCCTTGCGGACGTACGCCAGGTTCGAGGCCGTCCGTTCTTCCAAGGGAAGCTCGGTGGAAAAGTCCTCCAGCGTGACCCACGAGTCGTAGCCGACTTCAGCGAGCGCCCGGAAGTAGGCGAGGACACTTGCTTGGCCTTCGGCCAGGGGAGCCCATTCGTTGACCCACACAGCCGCACCCGATTCGTCCTTCGACCCGGTGCGGACCCAGCGCGCGTTCTTCACATGGACATGTGCCAAATAGGGGCCCAGGAGCTGGAGTGCGGGCAACGGTGATTCCCAGCCCTCGATCAGTAGGTTGCCGAGGTCATGGATAACGCCGACGTGCTGCGGATCCAGACCCTCCAGCAACCGACGGGCCGAGGAGGCCGAGGCCGTCACTGTTCCATGGTGCAGTTCCACGAGGGCTTTGACGCCGTGGTGTGCTGCGCGGGAAGCGACCCACTCGTAGTGTTCCCGGGTTGCCGCAAAGAGCTCCGGGTAGGGCAGACCGGTGGGTTCCTGGCCGCCCATGTTCGAGTTGCCGAGCGGCAGCACGTTCACTCGGACTTGTTTGGCACCCAAGGCTGCGGTCGCCGCGAGGACTCGATCGACGTCGTCGTGGTTGTCGCAGCGGGCGTAGCCGCCGAGGCCGGAGAATTCCAGCCCTGATTCGGCGGTGAGGCGGGCAATCTCCGGGATCGAATCTTCCAGGCCCGTCATGGGCCAGGTAGCACGGTTCCCTGCCCAGAAGCCCGGTTCTGCCGCCTCCGCCTGGTCCGTGACGCGCCATTCGATGCCGTCCCACCCCTGGGCGGCAAGCTTCGTGGCGGCTTCCTGGGGCGACCACTCGGGCGTGGATGCGGTGAAGACGGAGAACTTCATGCCGATACCTCTTCGCGGGCGTCCGGGTGGGAAGCGGTCCCGCCGGTGCGGACCTCCACGTTGTTGTACTTGCCGGCTATGACATCGTCGATCAGCACAGGCCGGCCCAAGGTGGCCGAGACATACAGGGCACGCACGGTAGCCAAGGCGGTCACGGCGTCACGGACGGTGACGCCGGCGGGGCGTCCTGCGCGGATCGCCGCGATGATGTCGCGGTACTGCCGGACATGTCCAGCCGGGTACACCGTGGGATCCAGTGCCTCGACGGTATCGTCCGGGTATTTGGCGAGCTCGACGGCGGCCTGGTTGCCACCGCCGAGGATGCCCATGGCGCTGCTTTCCGATGGATCGGCGGCGTCGGACGCGTGGAAGTACGCGAGGTCGTCGTTGTCGATCACTGCGGATCCCTTGTTGCCCATCACCTGGAGGCGGACCGTCAAGCCAGGGTACGCCGCCGTCGTCGCGTGCAACACGGCAAGGGCACCGGACTCGAAGGTGACCGTCGCTACGGCGGTGTCCTCCACCTGAACGCCTTCGTGGGCGAGAAGCGCGGTTTTGGCGCTGATCTCGATGGGCCGGCCGAGGAACCATAAGAGCAGATCCACGGTGTGGACGCCCTGGTTCATGATGGCGCCACCGCCGTCCATGGCCCAGGTTCCGCGCCACGCGCCCGAATCGTAGTAGCCCTGGCTCCGCCACCAGCTGACCGAGGCCACGGCAGAAGTTAGAGTACCGAAGCGTCCGGCTCGGCGGGCCTCGTCCACCACCCGGCTGGCCGGATCGAAACGGTGCTGGCTGATCACCGTGGCCACCAAACCCTTGGCCTCGGCGGCCTTGGCCGCAGCCAGGATCTCGTCCGCCTTGCTCAAGTCAACGTCAAGGGGCTTTTCGATCACGACGTGCTTGCCGGCGTCGAGCGCTTCCAGCGCTTGCTGGATGTGCAGGCCGCTGGGCGTCGAAATGATGACCAGGTCCACGGGTGCGGCGGCGAGCGCCTCGGCCAGCGTGGGGAAAACTGCCGGCTTCGGGTCGCCTTGGGCTTCGATCTTGGCGGCAAGCGCCTCGGATGCCTCGGCAACTACATCCACAAGGGCCGTGATGACGAGCTCCGGGAACTCGCGGACCGCGGCCGAGTGGGTGCGGCCGATGACGCCGCACCCTACGATTGCGGCGCGGATCTCGGCGCCGGGAGTGCCTGGAGCGTTTGCGACATCGCTCACTTCGTCTCCACTCCTGCTTCATTGAGGACTTTCGCGAACGCCCTCGCTGCAATGCCAAACGCGGTCGGGCCGGAGAATCCGCCCAGCCCATGGGCGCCGGCCAAGTGCGGTTCGAGGCTCGCGAAGCCGGTGTACCCGTCGGCCTTCAAGGCCTCAACCGTGCGGAGGACATCGCCGTCGCCCTCGCCCGCCGGGACCACCGTGGCATTCGAGAACAAGGCATCCTTCACCTGCAGGTATTCAAGGTGTGGGCGGAGCTTGGCGTAGCCGTCCTCGAAAGGCTTGACGCCCACTTGGACGAAGTTCGCAGCATCCCAGGCCACCTTGAGCGCGGGAGAGGAGACGGTTTCGATGATGTCCAGGACCCGTTCGGGGATGTCCCCATAGATGTCCTTCTCGTTTTCGTGCAGCAGGACGACGCCGGACTCTTCCGCCACGTCCGCGAGGGCACGCATGCGTTCGATGACCGCTTCCCGGATGCTCTCCACCGCCACGTCCTCGCCGTAGTAGAAGGAGAAGATCCGGATGTAGCGGGATTCCAGGACCTGTGCGGCGTTGACTGCGCGGCGGAGCCGTTCCACCTCGTGCTCGACGGGGAGGGAAACGTCCACTTTCCCGATCGGCGAGGCGATCGCGGAAACCTTCATCTCCGCGGCATCCAGCAAGGACTTCAGTTCACGGAGCTGCGCCTCATCCAGATCCACGATGTTGGTGCCCCAGGCGCTGCGGACTTCAATGTGGTTGGCTCCCAGTGCCTGCATCACGGCAATCTGGATCTTGGGGTCGTCGTCGATCTCGTCGCCGAAGCCCGAGAGCTCCCATTCAACAGCTGGCGTGCTCATAAGTTACTTGACTCCTCCGGCGGTCAGGCCGCCCACTAGGTAACGCTGGAAAATCAGATACAGGATGACCACCGGGGCAGCACACACCAGGGAGGCCGCCATCATCTGGCCGTAGAAGGGAATCGCGCCGCCTTCCTGCGAGGCACCGAAGACCTGGAGCGCGACGGCGGCCGTCTGGCTTTCGGGCCGCGTCATGACTGAGGCGAACAAGACGTCGTTCCAGCCGAGCAGGAAGGCGAAAATACCGGAAACGACGACGCCGGGCCAGCTCAGCGGGAGGATGATCCGCACCAGCACGCCCAGGTTGCTGGCGCCGTCGATCCTTGCCGCCTCTTCGAGTTCGCGCGGCAGGCCGCGCAGATAGGTGACCATCACCCAAGTGGAGAATGGCATCGCGAACGTCAGGTAGGTGACGAACAAGCCCCATTGCGTGCCGATGACCTGGATGCCCAGGTAGGTCGCGGACGATGAGAACAGCACGAAGACCGGAAGCACCATGAGGGTGCCGGGAACCGACTGGAGTCCCAGCAGCCCGCGAAGGATCGTCAGGCGGCCACGGAACTGGTAGCGGACCAGGACGTAGGCGGTGGCAATCGACATCAGCGCGGAGACCACGGCGGTGGAACCGGCCACGAGAACGCTGTTGGCCAGGCCCGTGGCCAGTCCAACGCTCGTCCAGATCGTGGAGTAGTTCTCAAAGGAGAAGCTGGACGGGAAGAACTCGCCCCGAGCCACGCCGATGTCCGAGTTCACGGACGCCAGGAAGATGTACGCCACCGGAATGAGCACCAGGGCACACAACACCGTCAGGATGATGGCGAGCATCGGCCCTGGCAGGAGCTTGGTGACTTCGTGCTGGCGTTTGGAGCCCGGGCGGAAGTTCTCGCTCGTTCGGCGTCCGACGGCGGTAGTTGCGGTGCTCACTTTTTGCCTCCGGGGGTTTCGGCGTCGTCGAGTTTGACGGCCCGCAGATAGACGAACAAGGGGATCGCGATCAGGATCAGCGAAATGAACGCCATGGCCGCGCTGAGCCCGAACCTGAAGCTCTGGAAGCTCGTGACGTAGGTGAGGATCGGGAGCAGCTCCACATCGGAAGGAGCAGGTACCCCGAACAGGACGAACGGCAAGGTGAAGTTGTTGATGTGGTGCAGCATGCCGATCAGGAACGCCAAGGAGAGCGGACCCTTGAGGTAAGGGAAGACCACGTAGCGGAGCTTGTTCCACCACAGGGCACCGTCAAGGGCCGAGGCTTCGTGGACCTCATGGTCCACAGACTGGAGCCCGGACAACGCCAGCAGGTAGACAAACGGCCACGATGCCCAGATCTGGACCAGGATCAGCGTCCAATAAGACTGGGGACCGTTGAGCCACAGGCCCGGGTCGATGCCCACCGAATGCAGCACGGAGTCGACGACGCTGCCCGGCTGGAACATGGTCCGCCACACCGTCGCCACCACGAAGGATGGAAGGACGTAGGGGATCAGGAACACGGAGCGGATCACAGCCCGGCCCTTGAACGCGTTCTGGGTGGCGACGGCACCGGCGATGCCGAGCGGGATGGTCACCACCATGGCGAGCAAGGAGTAGCTGACGCTGAGCCAGATGGCGTGCAGCAGAGGCGATGCGGTCAGCGCTTCGACGAAGTTCTGGACTCCGATGAACGGAGCGCTGACCCACTTGCGCAGCGAATACTGGTCCAGGTCCAGCCCCGACATGAAGATGCCGAGCAGGAGGGGCACCACGATGATGATCACCATCAGCAGGCCGCCCGGAATCAGCATCCACAAGGGGCGGTTGCGTTCGCTCAGCCCCTTGCGGCGCCGGGGTGTGTCGTCCGGCGACTGCGGGTCCGGCTTTGCAGCGCGGGACGACTTGCGGCGCGTGGACTTGCCCGCAGTCAATGAATCGGTGGACATGTCAGTTCCTACTTACTTTGATGCCCGGTCAAGTGAGGCCTGGCCCTTGGTTTGTGCGTCCTTGAGGCGCGCCTGGAGGCTCGAGTCGTCCACGGAACCCTTGGAGAGGTCCGGGATCGACTGGACCACTACGTTGACGAGGGCCAACTGAATGTCGCCCCAAGCGCCGGTGAAGGGCGTTGCCTTGGACTTGGCGGCGGTATCGGCAACCGGTTGGAGTATCGGGTTATTCAGAGACTTCAGCGCCTCGGCATTGGCGGGCAGATCTCCGAAGATCTTCTGGTAGTTCAGCTGCTCGTCCTTGGACGTGATGAGGTTGATGTAAGCGAAGGCCAAGTCCTTTTGCTTCGAGTAATCAGCAACAACCACGTTGTCACCGGAGAGGATGCTGGCAGCATTCGCGGCGTCGCCCTGCGGAGACGTCTGGCCCGGGGCGGTCGTCGGCATGGCTGTGTAGGCGTACTTGCCGGCGACAGCCGACTTCTCGAGCGTCGGGACGGAGCTCGACGTCGTCATCATCAGATAGCCGGCCTTGCCGCTCGCGAATGCTGCCAGGGCGTTGCTGTTGCTCCAGCCAACTGAGGCCGGATCGACAACTTTGTCCTTGGTGAGCCAGCCGAAGTAGGTTTCGTAGGCCTTCTTGACGGTCGGGTCGTCGAGCTTGAGTGTCTTGCCGTCCACTAGCGGGTTGCCTGCCTGGACGGACATAGCCCAGATGAATTTCCACGGATCAAAGTTGTCCTTGTACCCGGTAGCGAGCCCAAAAGTTCCGGTGGCCGGGTTGGTCATCTTCTTGGCCTGGGCTGCGAGCTCGTCCCAGCTGGTGGCGGGCTTATCGATCCCCGCCGCCTTCAGGATGTCCTTGTTGTAGGCCATCACGAACGGCCGGCTGACGAACGGAATCCCCGCTTGGTGCTGTGCATCCGGGCCGGAGATGCCCAGGGCTGCCTGGTTGAACCGGTCCTTACCGCCCACCTTCTTCCAGTCGTCATCGGACAACGTCACAAAGGCCTTGGTTGCATAGGCCGTGGGGGTGAACGTGGTACCGAGGCTATAGACGTCCGGGCCTTGACCCGACACCACGGAGGTCTGGATCCGTGTGAGTTCGTCATTTCCCGACGCGAACGTTTCGAATTCAACGTCGGCACCGGTCTGTGCCTTGAACTTGGCGGCAATATCCGTGAACCACTGCTTCTGCTGTGCCGGATAGTTTGCGTTGGAGTTGACCAGGACACTCAGCTTCTTGCCCTTCCCGTCAACGGGACCGGCGCTCCCCCCGGAGCTGGTGCTGCCGCCTCCGCAGGCGGTCAAAGCTAAGGCGGCTGTTAGGGCAACAGCGGCAAATTTGGCGGACGATGCAAACTTCATTGTTTTCCTCCCTGGAGACCCGATGGCCTCGTTGGCGTGGTGCGCGTCACATCGGGTGATTTCTCCGAGTCTAGGCATGCGCAACAAGGATGACAAGCGATTGCCAAAAATTGTCATTGGTGCTGCAATTGTGGGACAAGTCACTCGTTGTTGAGGGGCTGCGGCAGATGAGGAACACCTAGACATGGCAGAACTCCAGCTCCAGTCACCGGGCAGGCAGCCCACGATCCGCGACGTCGCGGAGCTTGCGGGAGTGGCAACATCGACAGTCTCGAGGGCCCTAAGTAATCCCGGGCGGGTGAACCACGTGACGCGCGAGCGGATCGAAGAAGCGGCTGCGCAATTGAACTACATTCCCAGCTCCCAGGCCCGCGGGCTCAGCTCCGGACGCACCCAGACCGTTGCCGTCCTGGTTCCGGACATCACCAATCCGTTCTACTTCGACATCATCCGCGGGACGCAGCACCAGCTGAAGGCTGCCGGCTACACGCAACTCCTCGTGGACACCGAGGAATCCGCGGAAATGGAGGCGGATGCCCTGCAGAAAATGCGGCGTTCAGCAGACGGTTTCATCCTTGCCGCCTCCCGCCTGACGGACGCGCAACTGGCCGAGGCCGCGACGCAGCAGCCCCTCGTCACCATCAACCGGGCTCCGGCAATCGCACCCACTGTGGTGATCGATACGCCGTCGGCCATCATCCAGGCGCTGGAACACCTGGTCTCGCTGGGGCACACGAGGATTTGCTTCGTCGGGGGCCCGGCCACCTCCTGGTCCAACGCCAAGCGGTGGCAAGCGTTCCAGGAAGAAACCGCCGAACGGAAGCTGACCACGTTCAGCGTGGGGCCGTTCGCGCCCAAGACCACATCCGGCGCAGCCGCAGCGGACGCCGCAGTGCATACGGGCGCCACTGCATGCATCGTCTTCAATGACCTGCTGGCCATCGGGATGCTGCAGCGCTTGCGCGAACGCGGTATCCGGGTGCCCGACGACATGAGCATCGTCGGTTGCGACGACATCTTCGGAGCCGATTTCTGCAACCCTCCGTTGACCACCATGGCGTCTCCCATTGAACAAGCCGGGCGGGTAGCCGTCTCCATGCTCCTGTCCCGGCTGAATCCCCAGTACGGCGGCACCAGCCGGCGCCTTGCGGTCATGCCCACGCACCTCACCGTCAGGGCATCGACGGGCGCCGCGCCGTCGTAATCCCCACCGACGCTCGCTCACTTATAGCGCGTTTTGGCGCGACCCTCGCTCACATCATCTGAGCGAGCGATCGTCGATTGGCGCCCATATCTGAGCGAGCGTTCCTCGATTGGCGTGACACTTGAGGTGACACAGTTGAGTGTTTCAAGCGCTGGTTACTAGTGTTGGGGACATGCGCACACTCCAGGCCACGATCATTGCCGAAATGGGCGTCCAGCCCCGGATCGACCCTGCCGAGGAGGTCCGCAAACGCGTTACGTTCCTGAAGGAATACCTCAAGGCAACGCACACCAAGGGTTTTGTCCTGGGCATTTCCGGCGGACTCGATTCTTCCCTCGCCGGACGTCTTGCCCAACTGGCGGTCGAGGAGCTTGAGGCCGAGGGCGTCGAAGCGAACTTCGTGGCGGTCCGGCTCCCCTACGGAGCCCAGCACGACGAGGACGACGCCCAGGCCGCGCTCGACTTTATCCAGGCCAAGACCGAGTGGACATTCAACATCTCCCGCGCAGTAGACGGTTTCGAGGATGAGTTCGAAAAGACCACGGGTGCGCGCATCTCGGATTTCCACAAGGGCAACACCAAGGCCCGGGCCCGCATGACCGCGCAGTACGCTCTCGCAGGCGAGCACAATTACCTGGTGATCGGCACGGACCACGGAGCCGAATCCGTCACTGGATTCTTCACCAAGTTCGGCGACGGCGGCGCGGACATCCTGCCGCTCTTCGGCCTCAATAAGCGGCAGAACCGTGCACTCCTCGCGGAGCTGGGCGCCCCGTCCCGTATTTGGGACAAGGTCCCCACGGCCGACCTCCTGGACGGCAAGCCCGGCCGCACCGACGAGGACGAACTCGGCATCAAGTACGAGCAAATCGACGACTACCTCGAAGGCCGGGAAGTCTCCGACGAGGTGGCGGAGACCATCGAGCAGAAGTACCTGCGCACGCGGCACAAACGCACTGTTCCGGTCACGATTTTCGACACGTGGTGGAAGTAGCAGTCGCCCTAACCGGGGCCCCACCGTCACGCTGAGCGACTTTTTGCAGCGCACGACGGCGGCCTGCCGCGCCGTGGCGGGGGCGCCGCCGTCGTAATCCCTCAAGAGTGTGTCCGGCGTGACGGAACGCGGCCGCACCTCGTCGCCTCTTCCAAACCCTTGGATGTCCTAGTATATTGCAGGTGAGGCGGATCACACGGCCAGCTCGTTCCCGGTCCGCGCTGACCCATCCACGCAGGGCGAAAGGCAGACAATGACAGTCACCGACGACTTCCGTGCAGCCCGCGACCGGCTCCTTGAGCTGCGCACCAACTACGCCCAGGCACACAGCGAATTCCAGTGGCCCCGTTTCACCGAGTTCAACTTCGCCCTCGACTGGTTCGACCAGATCGCGGCCAACCCTGGCACGGCCAATAACCCTGCGCTGGTGATCGTCGAGCAGGACGGCAGCTCCACCCGCCGAAGCTTCGCCGAACTCTCCGCACGGTCCTCGCAGATCGCCAACTGGCTCCGCGGCAAGGGCGTCCGCCGCGGCGACCGCATGATCATCATGCTTGGCAACCAGGTGGAACTGTGGGAACTCATGCTGGCCGGAATCAAACTCGGCGTGGTCCTGATTCCCACCACCACGCTCATGGGCCCACGCGACATCACGGATCGCGTGGAACGCGGCGGCGCCCGCTGGGCCGCCGTCGGGAGCGCCAATATTGCCAAGTTCGCCGAGGTCCCGGGCGATTACACCCTCATTGAAGTGGGCGGCAGCCAGAACACCGGCGCCCTTCAATACGCCGAGTCGGATTCCGCGGAGACCGTTTTCGTCCCGGATGCCCCCACCGCCGCCGACGAAACCATGCTCCTCTACTTCACCTCGGGCACCACGTCGCGGGCCAAGCTGGTGGAGCACACCCACACCTCATACCCGGTGGGGCACCTCTCAACGATGTACTGGATCGGCCTGGAACCCGGAGACGTCCACCTCAATGTGGCTTCACCCGGCTGGGCCAAGCACGCGTGGTCCAACGTTTTCACGCCGTGGATCGCCGAGGCCTGCGTCTTCGTCTACAACTACGATCGCTTCGATGCCAAGGCCCTCATGGAGCAGATGGGGCGCGAAGGCGTCACGAGTTTCTGTGCCCCGCCCACCGTGTGGCGGATGCTCATCCAGGCTGACCTGACCCTGCTCAAAACCCCGCCCACCAAGGTGGTTTCGGCGGGCGAACCCCTCAACGCCGAGGTAATCGGGCAAGTGGAGAGGGCCTGGGGTCAGACCATCCGCGACGGTTTCGGCCAGACGGAGTCAACCGTCCAGGTCGCCAATACCCCGGGGCAACCGGTCAAGACCGGCTCCATGGGACGGCCGCTGCCTGGTTACGACGTGGTGCTCGTTGATCCGACCACCGGCGAAGAGGCCGACGACGGCGAACTGTGCTTGCGCTTGGACCCCCGCCCCGTGGGGCTCATGAAGTCCTACTTCGGCGACCCGGAAAAGACGGCCGAGGCTTTCCGCGAGGGTTACTACCACACGGGCGACATGGCCAGCCGGGACGGGAACGGCGTCATTACCTACGTGGGCCGTGGAGACGATGTCTTCAAATCCTCCGACTACCGTTTGTCACCTTTCGAACTCGAAAGCGTCCTGATCGAACACCCCGCAGTGGCGGAGGCCGCCGTCGTGCCCTCTCCTGATCCAGTCAAGCTTTCGGTGCCCAAAGCCTTCGTAGTGCTCGCCGCCGGGTACGAGCCCGGCCCGGCCGTGGCGGAGGACATCCTCAGGTACTGCCGGCAGCACCTGGCGCCGTTCAAGCGCATCCGTCGGCTCGAATTCGGCGAGTTGCCCAAGACGATTTCCGGCAAAATCCGGCGTGTCGAACTTCGAGGCACGGAGGTGGCCCGCCACGGCGACGGGCCGCTGCCCGCCGGACTGGGCGTCGAGTACACCGAGGACGAGTTCCCGAGTCTGAAAGAATAGGCAGCCAAGCAATGTCAGGAGGCACCGTGGGCAGCCCGCTCCCCCGCGACCCCATCGCCGACGCCCAGCGAAACTGGGAACGCCACGGCTGGGGCGAAGTCGCCGCGCCCATGGCGGCCATCACCGCGATCATGCGCACGCAGCAGATCCTGCTGGCGCGGATCGAGGGCGTGTTGAAGCCGTTCGGCCTGACCTTCGCGCGCTACGAGCTCCTGGCGCTGCTGAGTTTCGCGCGCAGCGGCGCGTTGCCCATGAACAAAGCCAGCGCGCTGCTCCAGGTGCATCCGACGTCGGTGACCAACGCCGTCGACCGCCTCGAAAAGGCGGCACTCGTGGTCCGCTCCCCGCACCCCACTGACGGGCGCACCACGCTGATCGAGCTCACCGCGGAGGGCCGCACCATCGCGAAGCGCGCGACGACGGCACTCAACAGCGAGGTGTTCGGCCAGTCCGGCTTCGGGGACGACGACGTCGAGCACCTGATCCGCGTGCTCGGAGACTTCCGCAAGGCCGCGGGCGACTTTACCGACTGATTACTTGGGGCGGACCCTGTACTCGAGTTCGATCAACCCCTGATCGTAGGTCTTCGCGCCCGTCAGGCTCAGCAACGCCGGGGCCTGGCCGGCGGGATACACGCCGCGTCCCGCCCCGATCGCCACAGGCATGACCACGAGGCGCAGGACATCCACTTCGCCGGCCTTGAAGAACGCTTCACTCAAGGTGAGGCTGCCCCAGAGGACAATGGCGCCGTCGGTCTCGCGCTTGATTCTGCGGATCGCCTCCACAGCATCACCGCCTTCAACGGTGGCCTCCGGAAAATCGCCCCATGGCGCCTTCTCAAGGGTCCTTGAAAACACGTATCGGCGCAGCCCGTTCAGCGCAGGTGCGATGATTTCCCCTGCCGATGCCGGCGTCGGCCAGAACTCCGCGAACATGCGGTAGGTCGAGCCGCCAAGCACCATGGCGTCCACGGAGTCCAGCCACTCCAGTTGGTTGCGGTCGAATTCGGCGGTCCCTCCTTCGAGCAATTCGTAGGCTCTGAACTCATTGTTGGCATCGGCTGCAAAACCGTCCGCCGTCACGAATTCCTGAACAACCAGCTGCCCCATGGTCCACTCCTCGCATCGATTGGCAGCTGGACTCTACGCCGGGCTTGCGATGGCCACAAGGCTCTAATTGCACCGGCCGACCACATTATGAGATTCATATATCAAATAGTGAGACTCGGTCCTAGCATTGTGGCTATGCAGAATTCAGCTGTGGAACCCTTTGTCGATCTCGAATGGTTGTCTCAAAACCGTCGCCGCGTGGTGCTGGCCGATGTGCGCTGGTACCTCGACGGACGCTCCGGCCGGGAAGCTTACGACCGCGGGCACATCCCCGGCGCCGTCTTTGTCGATCTGGATCGATGGCTCTCGGCGGAGGGATCGCCACTCGAAGGACGGAACCCGCTGCCCGCGTCGCATGATTTCGCCCTGGGGATGCGGGAATTGGGAATCAGCGACGACAATATCGTGGTGGCTTACGACGACGCCGGCGGGGTCATCGCCGCACGCTTGGTCTGGATGCTGCGCGCCACAGGCCACAGCTCAGCTCTTCTGGATGGTGGGCTGGGCAGCTACGAAGGGCCCCTGGAAACCGAACACCCTTCGAGGCCCGCGGGTGATTTCACTGCCAAACCGTGGCCGAGCAACCGACTGGCGGAGATCCACGAACTCTCGATCGAAACGAACCTCGCGGTGGACGCACGCAACCGTGACCGCTTCGAGGGCAGGCAGGACCCCATCGATCCACGGCCGGGGCATGTGCCCGGCGCGAGGAACGTCCCGTGCAGGGAGAACCTTGGCCCCGCCGGGAAACTGCGCAGCAAGGCCGAGTTGCTGCGCATCTTCGCCAAGGCGGGTATCACGTCTGCAGAGAACGTCATCAGCTATTGCGGCTCCGGGGTGACGGCTTGCCACAATCTCTTGGCCTTGGAGTATGCCGGTCTTGGACACGGCCGGCTCTTCACGGGCGGCTGGTCCCAATACGGCCACGCGCTCGAACTCCCGGTCGAGCTCGGAGCCGCAAATGGGCCATCCACTGCTCCCCACCGGCCCCCCTCGCCTCACAAGTTCGGCTAGGGAACCCTGCCGGCGTGGGCCCAGCGCCGTTTTGGGCGGACCCTAAAGGTGTTTGAACTCCGGCTGACGCTTCTCGTTGAACGCAGCCATGCCCTCTTTTTGGTCCTCGGTGGCGAACAATGAGTGGAAGATCCGACGCTCAAACAAAACGCCCTGGGAGAGGCCGGTTTCGAAGGCGGCATTGACGGCTTCCTTCGCCACCATGGCAACCGGTTTGGACTTGGATGCGATCACTTCGGCGGCCTTCAGTGCCTCTTCCACCACGGAATCGGCCGGCACGACGCGGGAAACAAGTCCTGCCCGTTCCGCTTCCTCGGCGCCCATGAACCGGCCCGTGAGGACCATGTCCATCGCCTTGGCCTTGCCCACGGCATGGGTCAACCGCTGCGAGCCGCCCATGCCGGGAATGACACCGAGGTTGATTTCCGGTTGGCCGAACTTGGCGTTGTCCCCGGCAATGATGAAATCGCACATCATGGCAAGTTCACAACCTCCACCCAAGGCAAAGCCCGACACTGCGGCAATCACGGGAATGCGCAGGCGGGTGAGGTTTTCCCAACCACGGAACCAGTCGGCGGCGTACATTTCCATGTACCCCTTGGATGCCATCTCCTTGATGTCGGCTCCGGCCGCGAAGGCCTTTTCCGAGCCGGTGATCACCACGGCACCCACTCCGGGATCCGCGTCCATGTCCGACACGGCGGCCACGATCTCATTCATGGTGGCCTGGTTCAACGCATTGAGCGCCTTCGGCCGGTTCAGGGTCACCAAACCCACCCGTCCACGGAGTTCCACCAGGATGTTTTCATACTGCTGCGCCAAGCCGTGCCCCTTTTGTCGGTTGCTCAGTTTTGTCGGTTGCCCAGTTGTGTCCTATCCGCCAAGGCTACTTGGCGGACTTGTCCCGGATGTCCGTGATGATGCCGGAGAAGTCACGCCCGGCTCCGCCTTCGGCGGCGAAAGCGTCATAAATCTTCGATGCCAGGTGCCCCATTTGCCCGTCGACTCCGGTGCTCTCAAGCGCGTTGACCGCGAGCCGGAGGTCCTTCGCCATGAGCGCTCCGGCGAATCCGGGTTGGTAGTCGCGGTTGGCCGGGCTCGTGGGAACCGGTCCGGGAACCGGGCAGTTGGTGGTCAACGCCCAGCACTGCCCGGAGGCGTTGGAGGCGACATCGAACAACGCTTGGTGCGTCAGGCCCAGCTTCTCGCCCAGGACGAACGCCTCGCTAACGGCGATCATGGACACGCCCAGGATCATGTTGTTGCAGACCTTGGCGGCCTGCCCGGCTCCGTGGTCTCCGCAGTGCACGATCCTCCGGCCCATGAGTTCCAGGATCGGCTTCACCGTTTCGAAGTCCTCGGGCAGCGCCCCCACCATGAAGGTCAGGGTTCCTGCTTCGGCACCCACCACGCCTCCGGAAACGGGCGCGTCCACGGAGCGGTGGCCGGCGTCCAGGGCAATGGCTGCTGCCTCGCGGGCCTCGTCGACGTTGATGGTGGAGCAGTCGAGGAACAGTGTGTCCGGGGCAGCCACGGAGAGCAGGCCGGGCGCCCCGTCCACTCCCCGGTAAGCGTCCAGGACGTGCTTGCCACTGGGCAGCATCGTCAGGACAACGGATGCCCCCGCAACGGCTTCGGAAGCGGAATCCACCGTGGCAATGCCGTGTTCACGGGCCGCCTCAAGTGCTGCCGTGACGGGATCGTACGCCACCACTTGATGCCCGGCTTTGACAAGATTCACGGCCATGGGGCCGCCCATGTGGCCAAGGCCGAGGAAAGCGATGGTGCCGGAAGCTGCGTTTTCAGACATGGTCGGACTCCTTTGAATGAAGTTTGAGTTCACGGTCGCCGAGCGATGCGAAGAAGCCCTCGACGGCGGCTGGCGACACCTCCGCCAGGGAGGCTGGCTTCCACTGGGGGTTGCGGTCCTTGTCCACCACTTGGGCGCGGATCCCCTCGCGAAAATCCGGTCCGGTCAGGCATCGCAAGCCAACGCGGTATTCCTGTTCCAAGGCTTCCTCGAGGGAGAGCCCCCGGACGCGCCGCAACGATTCCAGGGTGACCTTCACGGCCGTGGGCGACTTCGTCTCGATCGTGTCCGCGGCGGCAGCGGCATCCCCCTCGGCGTCGCGCAGCCTGGCGATAATTTCCTCAGCGTCGTCGGAGGCATAGGCGGCATCGATCCACTCGCGCTGGCCGGACAGTGCCGAGGCCGGCGGTTCCTGCACAAAGCGCCCGACGGCGGCCTCCGCCGTCGAGCTTTCCAGCGCTTCCGCGAGCGCGGACAGGCTTTCGGACGGGACGAAGTGGTCCGCGAGCCCAAGAAACAGGGCGTCGGCCCCGCTCAAGTGGGCACCCGTGAGGGCTGCGTGGGTGCCAGACTCGCCCGGTGAGCGGGACAGCAGAAGGGTTCCGCCGACGTCGGGCACAAAACCGATCGTTGTTTCCGGCATGCCTGTACGGGTCCGCTCGGTGACCACACGGACGGAGCCGTGGGCCGAGATCCCGACCCCGCCACCAAGGACCAGCCCGTCCATGAAAGCCACGTACGGCTTCGGGTACCTGGCAATGAGCGAGTTCAGGCGGTACTCCGCTGCCCAGAAGTCGGCGGTCTGGTTGCCGTGGCGCAGCATGTCGTCGTAGATCGCCACGATGTCTCCGCCCGCGCATAACCCGCGATCCCCGGCGCCGTGCACCAAAACTGTCTTGATGTCGTCGTCGACCACCCAGGCCGTGAGCTGCTCCAGCATGGCGTGCACCATGCCGGCTGTGAGCGCGTTGACCGCCTGGGGACGGTTCAAAGTAACGACGCCGAGGTGGCCCCGCTTCTCGAACAGAACCTCCGCCATTAGCTGCCGGCCGGCATCACGAAGCTGGCGCCCTGGCGGATGCCGGAGGGCCAACGGGTGGTGACCGTCTTGGTCTTGGTGTAGAAGCGGAAGGCGTCCGCGCCGTGCTGGTTCAGGTCGCCGAAGCCCGAGGCCTTCCAGCCACCGAAAGTGTAGTAGGCAATCGGGACGGGAATGGGGACGTTGATGCCCACCATGCCGACCTCGACGCGGCTCGCGAAGTCGCGGGCGGCGTCGCCGTCGCGGGTGAAGATCGCGACGCCGTTGCCGAACTCGTGCTCGGAGCAAAGCCGCAGCGCTTCTTCGTAGTCAGCTGCGCGGAGGACGCTCAGGACCGGGCCGAAGATCTCCTCCTTGTAGATGGACATGTCCTTCGTGACGTTGTCGAAGAGTGTCGGGCCAACCCAGAAACCTCCGGCGTATCCGTCCACCTTCAGGTCGCGCCCATCGGTGACGAGTGTGGCGCCCTGGTCGACGCCCGCTTGGATGTATCCCTCGATACGGTGCTTCGCCGAGGCGGCGACGACAGGTCCGAAGTCCGAATCCGCGGCCAGGCTGGGACCCACCTTCAGGGCCTTGATGCGGTCCTGCAACTTGGAGACGAGCTGATCAGCCGTCTCCTGGCCAACGGATACGGCCACCGAAATCGCCATGCAACGCTCGCCGGCGGAGCCGAAGCCGGCACCGATGAGGGCATCCGCGGCCATGTCGAGATCGGCGTCGGGCATGATCACCATGTGGTTCTTGGCGCCGCCGAAGCACTGGGCGCGCTTCCCGTGGGCCGCGGCGGTGGCGTAAATGTACTGGGCAATCGGCGTGGATCCGACGAAGCCGATGGCCTTCACGCGCGGATCCTCGAGGAGGGTATCCACGGCTTCCTTGTCGCCATTGATGACGTTGAAGACGCCGTCCGGCAATCCCGCCTCGGTGAAAAGTTCTGCCAGGCGCAGCGGCACGGACGGATCACGCTCAGAAGGCTTGAGGATGAAGGCGTTGCCGGCAGCCAGCGCGGGGCCGGACTTCCAGAGTGGAATCATGGCAGGGAAGTTGAAAGGCGTAATGCCCGCGACGACGCCGAGCGGCTGGCGCAATGAGTGGACGTCGATGCCCGTGCCTGCGTTGTCCGAGAATTCGCCCTTGAGCAGGTGGGGCGCGCCGGCGGCGAACTCCACCACCTCGATGCCGCGCTGGATGTCACCCTTGGCATCGGGGAAGGTCTTGCCGTGCTCGGAGGAAAGGAGCGTGGCGAGTTCGTCCATGTGTTCGTTGACCAAGTCCACGAACTTCAGCAGGATCCGGCCGCGGCGCTGCGGGTTCATGGCGCCCCATTCGAGCTGGCCCTTCTCCGCGCTCGCTATGGCGTTCCTGACCTCGTCAGCACTGGCCAAGGGAAGCCGTGCCTGGACCTCGCCGGTGCAAGGATTGTAGACATCGCCAAAGCGAGTGGAGGTCCCGTCGATCCTCTGGCCGTCAATGTAGTGGGAAAGTTCGCGCACCATGGAATGCTCCTTTGCATAGGGGGAATGCCCGCCATCGGCCTCGAAAGCACATGTCCAACTGCGCTCCGGGACGTCTTTGATCCCGAATATACTCGGACTTCCTACTAATTTCTAGAGGACTTCAGTTGCTGCCCAGGCGGCCCGGCTCAACGCGGGAGCGAGCCGTAGGCATCCAGCGCCTCCCGCCGCGAGGCTTTAAGGTCAACCACCGGCTCCGGATAGTCCGCCGTGGACAGCTCGGGGATCCACTGGCCAACGTAGCTGCCGTGGGGATCGAATTTCGCGGCCTGGGTCTCCGGGTTGAAGATCCTGAAGAAGGGTGAAGCGTCCGCACCGGAACCCGCTACCCACTGCCAGTTCGCAGGATTCGAGGCAGGATCGGCATCCACCAGGGTGTCCCAGAACCATTGCTCGCCCACTTGCCAGTGCACGCCAAGGTTCTTCACCAAGAGGCTGGCGGAGACCATGCGAACCCGGTTGTGCATCCATCCCGAGTGCCACAATTGCCGCTGGCCGGCGTCCACCAAGGGGAACCCGGTGCGGCCCTCCTGCCATGCGCGGAGGAAGGTGGTTTCCTGGGCGGCGGCATCTGGCGAGCCGGCACCCTGGCCACCGGGCCAAGCCCACGGATAGTGGTCGAACCCCGGCCGCAAATTGGCCGTTGCCAGGTCCGGGTGATGGAAGTATTGGTGCCAGCAGAATTCACGCCACCCAAGTTCCGAGGCGAAGACGGCGGCGCCATCGCCCAGTTCCCGACGCCGGCCCTGCTGGGCATGCCATACCTCGAACGGGCTGAGCTGCCCCCAGCGCAAGAAGGGCGACAATCGGCTACTGCCCGGCAGGTCCGGACGATCCCGGTTCACCGAATAGTCCGCCAGCCCACGCTCCAGGAAGTCATCAAGAAGTTCATGGGCCTGGGCCGAACCCGGCTGCCAGCTTTCGGACAATCCGGCAGACCAATCCGGTTTCCGCGGTAACAATCCCCAGGTGTCCAATTCCTCGGATTCAGGCAGTTGGCCGGAGAATCCCCGGCCCGGTTCCGGGGCTTCCAGCGGTTCTCGGAAATCCAAGCCGGACACGGTCCGCCAAAAAGGCGTGAAGACCTTGAAGGGTCCACCTTGCTTCGTGGTGACGGCCCACGGCTCGTGCAGCAAGGAGGCTTGGAAACTCTCCGCGTGTATCCCGGACTCTCGCGCCCAGGTCTTGATGCCGGCGTCGAGCATTCGTTCTGGCTCGCCATAACGGCGGTTCCAGTACAGCGATCCAGATCCCACCGCCGTCGCGGTTTCCCGGACGATCTCGGCCGCCGGTCCGCGGCGCAACAAGAGCGGCACGCCCAGGGCCGCGAGGTCTTCGCGAAGGGAAAGCAGGGAATGATGCAGCCACCAGCGGGAAGCGCCGCCGAGCGGCCTGATGCCCGGCGATTCCTCGTCGAGGACATAGAGCGCGACGGCGGCACCGTCGTCAGCTGCCGCCCGCAGCGCCGGGTTGTCCGTGGCCCGGAGGTCGTCCCGGAACCACACGATTGACGGCTTCACTATTTCCCCTCGGGTTTGCTGCAAAGGTCATGCCCCTCAAGACGAATCCTAAGGGGCATGATCTGTGTTGATATTTACTTCGGCATCAGGACGCTGTCAACCAGGTACACCGTGGCGTTGGCGGTGTGGACGCCACCGCAGATCACGGCAGAGCCTCCGTCAACCTTGAGTGCGTCCTTGGATCCCGTAACGGTCACGGAGTCACCCTCAACCGTCTTGTGGGTTCCCACGATCTGGTCCGGGGTCAACTGGCCGGGGATGACGTGGTAGGTGAGGATCTTGCTCAAGAGAGCGTCGTCGGTCTTGAGGCTGTCGATGGTGGCGGCGGGGATCTTGGCGAAGGCGCTGTCCACAGGAGCGAAGACAGTGAACTGGCTGCCGTTGAGCGTGTCCACCAGGTTCACCTTGGGGTTCAGCTTGCCGGACACAGCGGCCGTGAGGGTCTTGAGCAGCGGGTTGTTGGAAGCGGCCACGGCTACGGGGTCGAGAGCCATGCCGGCAACGGAACCTGCACCGCTGGGAACCTGGGAAGCGTAAGCTGCACAGCCCGGGCCAACCAGGTCTTTGCTCGGGTCCATCGCGGCGCTTGCAGAAGCGGAGGGGGTCGCCGCCATGGTGGACGACGAGCTCGGAGCGGCCGACGACGGTGAAGCCGTGGAGGCGGAGCCGCCACAAGCGGTGAGGCCCAGCAGGGCGGAAGCGGCGAGACCGGCGATCGCAAAAGACGTGCGCTTTGTAGCAAGCATGACATTTCTCCTTCAAACGGACTGACATTCGGTGCCGGTTGATTCCGGCGTGAAAGCACTTCACCTTTGCGGGGCTAAGTCCTTATGCCAGCTATTCGGAGGTGCGGGCTGCGGGGATGGGTGAGTTTCAAAACTTAATCTGGAAGGCCTCAAGCGGAGCTCATCCGGTGCGCTTCTTCCATGAGCAACTTGCCGAGGAATTCCTGGCGTTCAGGACGGAACCGCGGCTCGATGCCCGTGAGGGACAAGGCGCCGATTGGCCGGCCCAGTTGGTCGAAAACGGCGGCGGCCATCCCCCAACTTCCTTCAAGCACCAACCCGGGATTCACCGAATACCCGACCATTCGGGTCTGCTCAAGGTTCCGACGCACCACGCTCTCGGTATGGCCTGTAGCGAATTCTCCAGCGTGCTGTCCCCAGTTGGACAAGACGAGTTCCTGCTCCTCGTCCGGCAGGAAAGCCATGATCGCGGTGCCCGCCGACGCCACGCCGAGCGGGAACCTGACGCCCTCGTGCAACACGAACGAGCGCACGGGAAAGCTGCCTTCTTCGCGGAGCACGCATACCGTTTCGTGGCCACGACGGATGGAATAGAAGGCGCTTTCCCCGCTCTCCCCGGCCAGGCGGCGCAGGCTGGGCCGGGCCAAACCCTCAAACGGGAAACGCGCCGCCGCCACGGACCCCAACAGGAAAATCTCAGGCCCCAGGATCCAGTTGCCGGTCCCCTGCTCGTGGTCCAGCAGGCCTTCGGCGGCAAGGGACGCGAGCAAGCGGTGTACCGTCGGGCGCGTCAACCCCGACTCGCGGACCAGGCCAGCGATGGACATGCCCTCCGGCTTGCGTCCCACGAGCCTGAGGAGCGCGGCGACCCGCCCCACCACCTGGGCGCCCTGCACGGGTTTGATTTGTGGCTGCTGAGTCGGCAACTCCACCCCTCTCCAAAGATTTCCTCCACAATGTGGACACTTAAAAGACTAGCGTCCACACTGTGCGAATTCAGCCTCACTGCCCATAGGACGCCGTTGACCCTTCGCCCAGGCCACCATATGCTCCTTGCCAAACGACCAGCCCAGACGACTAGCTCAGCACAGTGTCCACAAAGTGGATAACTGCCGAGTGACCCTACTCAAAGACGAGGACAACGCCATGGCCAAAATCCATCCCAGCGCAGCCGTTGCACTGCAGGACGTCCTGCGCGACGGCCAGACGATCGCCGTCGGCGGCTTCGGGCTCAGCGGCATCCCTGCGGACCTCATCGATGCCGTCCGCGATTCGGGGGTCAAGGACCTGACTGTGGTCTCCAACAACATGGGCATTGACGGCAAGGGACTCGGCGTCCTCATCGAAGCCGGCCAGGTCCGCAAGGTCATCGCCTCGTACGTGGGCGAGAACAAGCTTTTCGCCGAGCAGTATCTCTCCGGCCAGCTTGAGGTCGAGTTCGCTCCCCAGGGCACCCTCGCGGAGCGACTCCGCGCGGGAGGCGCCGGAATCCCCGCCTTCTACACGCGGACCGGCGTCGGAACCCTGGTTGCCGAAGGCAAGCCGCTCGAAGAGTTCGACGGCGTCACGTACGTCCGAGAGCGTGGGATCGTCGCCGACGTCGCGCTGGTCCACGCCCACACCGCGGACACGGACGGCAACCTGATCTACCGCTACACGGCCCGGAACTTCAACCCGGTCGTGGCGACAGCGGGAATCGTGACCATCGCCGAGGCCGAAGTGATCGTGGAGCCCGGCGAGCTGGACCCCAACAACATCGTGACGCCCGGCGTCTACGTCCAACGGCTGGTCCAGGCGAGCGGCCGGGCGAAGGACATCGAGCAGCGCACCGTCCGCCAGCGCGCTGACGCCCTGGCCTGACCGCAAACAACCCAGCGAAGGAGTACCACCATGGCATGGACCCGCGACGAGATGGCCGCCATTGCGGCCCAGGAACTCAACGACGGTGATTACGTCAATCTCGGCATCGGCATTCCCACCCTTGTTGCCAACAACCTGTCTGAAGGTGTGCGGGTTGTCCTGCAAAGCGAGAACGGACTGCTCGGCATGGGGCCCTTCCCCTATGAAGGCGAGGAAGACGCCGACCTCATCAACGCCGGCAAGCAGACCGTCACGGTCCTGCCCGGCGGCAGCATCTTCGACTCCGCGACGTCTTTCGGGATGATCCGGGGCGGACACGTCAAGGTTGCCATCCTCGGCGCCATGCAGGTTTCCGGCAACGGCGACCTCGCCAACTGGACCATTCCGGGAAAGATGGTCAAGGGCATGGGCGGCGCCATGGACCTGGTCGCCGGGACCCCGCGCGTCGTGGTCCTCACCGAGCACAACGCCAAGGACGGGAGCGCCAAGATCGTCCGGGAATGCACCCTGCCGTTGACCGGGTTGGGGGTTGTGGACCGGATTGTCAGCGACCTCGCGGTATTTGATCTCGTGCGGAACGTACAAGAAACAGACGGCGGGCGGCAGCTCACGCTGAGCCGCCTCGCGCCCGGGGTCACCGTGGAGGAGATCCGTAGCAAGACGGAGGCCGCATTCACGGTCTCCTTGGAGGAACCCGCTCTCGAAGGAGCCACAGCATGAGCCTGAAAGACCAGTTCGGCAAAGATGTCCTGCTCACCGGCTGGGGACACAGCAAGTTCGGCAAGCTCACGGACGAGACGCTCGAGTCCCTGATCGTCCAGGTGTCCGCGGAGGCCATCCAGAACTCGGGCCTTGAGCCCCGGGACATCGACGAGATATACCTCGGCCAGTTCAACTCCGGCATGCAGCCCCTGGGCTTCACGTCCTCGCTTGCCCTCCAGCTGTCCGAAGATCTTTCCAACGTGCCCGCAACCAGGACCGAAAACGCCTGCGCTTCCGGTTCCGCAGCGTTCCAGCAGGGCGTGAAGGCCGTGCTGGCCGGCACTGCCCGCAACGTCCTGGTGATCGGGGCCGAGAAGATGACGGATGCGGGGGCGGACGTCGTTGGCGCAGCCCTCCTCGGCGCGTCCTACGAAATGGCAGGCAAGGCATCCACCACTGGCTTCACGGGACTGTTCGCCGAGGTGGCCAAGCACTACGACAAGCGGTATGCCGCGGGCATCGAAGGCTCTGGTTTTGCCGGCGGCTTGGGCGACATCCTTGGTTCCATCGCCGCCAAGAACCACCGCAACGGCATGGACAACCCCTACGCGCAGATGCATCGGGACTTCGGCGAGGAGTTCTGCCGGACGGTTTCCGAGAAAAACCCCATGGTCGCCGAACCGCTGCGCCGCACCGACTGCTCCCCCGTGTCCGACGGCGCCGCCGCCGTCGTGCTATCCCTCGGCACGGCGTCGGGCCCTGCTACCGAACCCGTACGGTTGGCGGGCTTCGGGCACGCGAACGACTTCTTCCCGCCAGAGCGCCGCGACCCCACGGAGTTCGCCGCTACGCGGGTCTCCTGGGAGCGCGCGCTGGGGATGGCGGGCATCGGGATCGACGGACTGGACTTCGCCGAAGTGCACGATTGCTTCACGATCGCCGAACTGATCATGTACGAGGCCATGGGACTCACGCCGCGCGGCGAAGGCTCCAGGGCAGTGCAGGAGGGCTGGGTCTACAAGGACGGCAAGCTGCCCATCAACGTCTCCGGCGGCCTGAAGGCCAAGGGCCACCCCGTGGGCGCCACCGGCGTATCGCAGCACGTCATCGCGGCCATGCAGCTCACCGGAACCGCCGGCGCCATGCAACTGCCCAACGCCCGCCGCGGCGCCGTACAGAACATGGGCGGCGTTGGCATCGCGAACTACGTCTCAGTTTTGGAGGCTGTCTAAGCGAGGGCGGCGGCCCCTGCCCGGGTGTGGTGGGCACCGCGAAGCGGGCGGGGCGGGGGCCGGCGCCCTCGCCCCCAACTTGACGCCGCTTCCCTACTGCGCCGCAAGCACCGCCGCACCGGCTGCTGCACACGCTTCGTCAAGGGCGCCGTCCGGTGCGCCGCCGACGCCGATTCCCGCCACCGAGACGCCGTTCACCTTGAGCGGCACGCCACCCGGGAGGAAAAGAGTGCCCGGGAGGTCGGCGATCGACGGTCCGTTGCCATTGATCCTCTTGGCCAGTTCGCTCGTCGGGGCACCGAAGGCGGCTGCGGTGTAGGCCTTCTGCTTGGCGGCCTCGATGGTGTGTTCGGCCGCATTGTCGCCGCGGAGCAAGGCCTGCACTGTTCCGAAGCGGTCCACGAGCGCAACCGTGACGAACGGAAGCTTGTCGGCCTGGCACTTCGCCAAAGCAGCGTTGACAGCCTGGCTGGATGCCCCGACGGTGATGCGATTCTGGGAGACAACGTTTTCCGCCGAGGGATTGACGTCGACGGTGGCAGTCGCGATCTTTGCGGCGGCGGGCGTCACGGCATTCGCGACGGCGGTTGCCCCGCCGGTCAGGAGCAAAGCTCCTGCGGCAGCGACGGCGAAGATCTTGTTGGACTTCTTCATGGTGGTCCTCCGGGAGGTCGGCAACGGGTACATTTCCATGCTTCCGGCAGGGCTTCCTCCGCACATCCGGCGCTCGTCGCGCCTGGCCTCATCCTTTCCGCTCCCGGTATCAGCCAAAAGGCGGAGAGACCGGCGACCGGAACGCGCCTAGCATGGGAAGAATGCCGGAATCTCCGAACGGGACGGCCTCCCGCGCCGCTGCCTTCCGCCCCACCCTGGGCCCGATTGATGCAGTGGTTCACCTCAGCTTCGCCGTGCTCATGGTGGCATCCGGCGTGCGCTACGTCCTGCGGCACAGCCCGGCCGACAATCTCTGGACAGTGGCCCTGGCGGCCGCGGTCTGCATTCTCTATGCAGTGGTGGCGGTGCTGGCCAAGCGGCGCCAGCCGTGGCTGTTGTGGATGGTGGCGCTCGTGCTCGCCTGGGCTGTGCTGGTCATCGCCGCACCGAGTTTTGCGTGGTGCTCCTTGGCTTTGTTTTTCCTGTCGCGCGCGGCCTTCAGCGGTTGGATCGCCTATCTGGCCGCGGGTTTGACGGCAATTGCAACGGCCATCGGGCTGTTCCGCCTCAGCGGCGACACCGACGTAGCTATGCTGCTCGGGCCCATAGCCGCTGCGGTTCTGCTCACGTTGGTCTACGACCGAATCGAGCAGGACGCCGCGCTGCAACGCCGACTCCATGCCGACGTCTCCCAAGCACAGGAACGCCTGGCCGCCAGCGAACGCGCAGCCGGGATCACCGCGGAGCGCGAGCGTGTTTCGCGGGAAATCCATGACACCGTCACGCAAGGCCTCGCCAGCAGCCTGCTGCTGCTCGAAGCCGCGCAACGGTCGTGGCCTGAAGAGGGAGCGAAAGCGGAAGTGCAGAGGGCCGGGACGCTCCTACGGCAGAACCTGGCCGACACCCGCAGCCTGGTCCACGAACTTTCCGCTCCCGGGCTGGAGAACGGACCGCTGCCCCAGGCCCTCGAACAGGCCGCGCGCCAATACCTCGGCTCCGTAGTCCTCCACGTCACCGGCGATCCCCGCCCGGTACCCGACGAGGTCCGCCATGCCCTGGTGCGCGTGACCCAGAGCGCGGCGGCCAACATCAAACTCCACGCCGACGCTGAGCACGCCAGTTTGACGCTGGGATTCCTTCCCGGGGCTGTCACCCTTGACGTGTTCGACGACGGCCGCGGCTTTGATCCCGCTGCGGTACCTCCGCCGTCGGAAAAGGGAGGTTACGGTCTACGTGCCATGCGCCAACGGGTGGAACGACTCGGCGGAGTATTTTCAGTGGAGAGCTCCCCTGGAGAAGGAACCGTCGTGGCCGCGCAACTGCCGCTGCCCGTTATGGAACCCAGCAGGGCAAACCAGGCGCCCATCAAGAAAGACACTCCATGAACCCCGTTTCGGTCCTGCTCGTCGATGACCATTTGGTGGTCCGCAGCGGACTCAAGGCCTTGCTCGGCACCCAGCCGGACATCACCGTCGTCGCAGAAGCCGCATCCGGAGAGGAAGCCCTCGCTGTAGCGCAACAGCACCCGGCCGACGTCGTCATGATGGACCTCGCCATGGGCCAGGGCATGGACGGAATCGAGGCGATCAAGCGCCTGCGTGAAGCGAGCAAGCAGCAAGCGGTGCTGGTGTTCACTACCTATGATTCCGATGCCGACATCGTGAGGGCCGTGGACGCAGGTGCCATGGGCTACGTGCTCAAGGACGCCGCGCCGGAGGAGATCTTCGCTGCGGTCCGGGGCGCGGCGCAAGGCAAGAGCGTCATGAGCGCACCTGTGGCCAGCAAGTTGTTCCAGCAATTGCGCAACCCGGACGAGGTCCTCACCCCGCGGGAAGCCGAACTGCTCAGTCTCCTCATCCAAGGCCTCAGCAACCGTGAGCTCGGCAAACGCCTGTTCATTTCCGAGGCCACGGTCAAAACGCATTTGGCGCACATCTACGCCAAGCTCGGCGTCGAGACACGGGCGGCCGCGATTGCGGTGGCCATTCGCCGCGAGGGGATGCGCTAAGAAAAAATTCGGATGCTGGTGTCGATTTGGCCGGTCGCCATTCGTATAGGGGGTGACCGGGCCGCAGAGAGCGGTCCGCAGAAGCAAGGGAGCATGTCATGCGCCAGATCAATGCCTCGTTGTCCATTACCCTCGACGGAGTCATCCAGGGACTGGGCCGTCCGGACGAGGACACCCGCGGTGGCTTCACCCACGGTGGGTGGGGCGGCAAGTACAACGACGAGGTCATGGGCCGTGAGATGGGCAAGGGCATGGCGAAACCCACGGACATGCTGTTCGGACACCGGACCTGGACCGACTTCATCACCGCCTGGAGCACCCGCGCCGACGACAACCCGTTCACCGCGTACATGAACGCAGCCACGAAGTACGTTGTGTCAAGGACGCTGGAGAACGCCGATGCCTGGCAGAACTCCGTTCTGCTCTCAGGCGAGGCCGCCGAGACGGTGGCCAAGCTCAAGGCCGAGCCGGGCAACGATCTGACGATCATCGGCAGCGCGTCGCTTGTCCGCTCCCTGCACGCCGCCGGGCTCATAGACAACTTCACGCTGCTGATCCACCCACTGACCCTGGGTACCGGGACGCGGCTGTTCGAAGGCCCAGCCCCGCTGACCGAGTTCGAGCTCACCGACTCCGTCACCACCACCAAGGGCGTGATCATCGCCCACTACACCCGCCGATAACTAAGCGGTGGTTCCGTGCAGTAGACGAAGACCGCTGGCCACTTCACCAGCTACCGCGCCGGGTCTAAACTGACCCTATGTCCGACACCGCAGGACGCAAGTTGTTCCAGCATTCTGGAACGGCGCTCATTTTCCGGGGAGCCCTGGCCCTTCTCTTGGCCTTCTTGGTTGCTTCCCTGCCGGTCGCCACGGTATTTGCCCTCGTCTATGTGTTCGGTGTCTACGCCATCACCGACGGACTCACTGACATGGCCCACTACTTCTACGACCCTGCGCGCCACTCCCGCTGGAGCATGATTGGCGGCTTCATCTCCGTCGCGACCGGGCTCGTGGCGGTTTCTTGGCCTGGCATCACCGCCGCGTCGCTTGGCTTCCTCATCGGAGCATGGGCCTTGATCCTCGGGATTTCGCAGATCATCCTTGCGAGGGACATCAGGACGACAGTCAGGGCTTGGTGGATCTGGATGTTGACCGGGTTGGTCACCACCGTTTTTGGACTTTTTGTGCTCGTCAATCCGGGCGCGGGATTCCTGGGCGTGGTGGCGCTCCTCGCGACATATGCCGCGGTCAGTGGCGTTCTGTTGATCGCCTCCGGCATCAAACTCCGCAGGCGCGCTTCCTCTTCGGTGATGCTCGCCCATTAGCCCCTGCGGGAGCAATCCACCCCAGGGGATGCGCCAGGTCCCAAGTTCGGTAAGTTAGTGGCTGTGAAGATAGCTACCTGGAATGTGAATTCGCTCCGCGCACGTGCCGACCGCGTCGAGGCTTGGCTGCAGCGCAGTGACTGCGACGTCCTGGCCATGCAGGAAACCAAGTGCAAAGATGACAACTTTCCGTGGGAGCTCTTCGAGCGCATGGGCTACGAGGTTGCGCACTTCGGCCTGAGCCAATGGAACGGTGTGGCGATCGCCTCGCGTGTAGGGCTCGACGACGTCGAACGCACCTTTGTTGACCAGCCCGCCTTCGGAAAGGCCGGCAAGGATCCTGTCCAGGAAGCCCGTGCCATTGCCGCAACGTGTGGCGGGGTCCGGGTGTGGAGCCTGTACGTTCCCAACGGCCGTTCCCTGGATGACGAACACATGCCGTACAAGCTCAAGTGGCTGGACACCCTGAAGGGCCATGCCGCCGGCTGGATCACGGAGAACCCAGAGACCCAGGTGGCGCTCATGGGCGACTGGAACATCGCGCCGCTGGACGAGGATGTCTGGGACATCGACTATTTCAGGGCGAACGCACTCACCCACGTCAGCGAACCCGAGCGCGAGGCCTTCCGGGCGTTCGAAGCGGCCGGTTTCACCGACGTCGCCCGCGCCTACACTCCAGGTCCCGGCGTCTACACCTACTGGGACTACACGCAGCTGCGGTTCCCCAAGAAAGAGGGCATGCGCATCGACTTCGTCATGGCCTCCCCCGCGCTGGCCGCGCGCGTCACGGGAGCGTCGATCGACCGCGAGGAGCGCAAGGGCAAGGGCGCCTCGGACCACGCTCCTGTGATCGTGGAGCTTACGGACTGAGCAGCAACAATGACGGAGGAGGCGGGCCCGCTATGAGCGGAAAGCTATATGGAAGCCAGGCAGGGCTGCCCTTCTCTTCAGCGTTGCGCGTCTACGAACCGCTCGAGGCGTTCCCCGAGGACCAGCGGCAGCAGCTCGTGGCGAGCGGTACCCGCAGCGGTTCGCGGGCCGCCGTCGAAAATGCCGAGCTGCTCGCTTCCCTCGGACGGGTCACCCGCAAGGGCGGGGACCCTTTCCCCACCGGCAGCACCGATCTGGTCCGCATCACCCGGGTTCCTTCCGGAGATCGGAACGACCCCGACGCCGGACGGCTGCTTTACTGCCCCAGCCAGCTGGTCATCCGGGCAGGATTGGCGGCCAACGCCCTCATGGAAGGTATCCACGGACCGCTTGCGGACCTTCTTATCCCTGTGGACCAGCGAGACCGCCATCAGGCACGCATCGACCGAATCAACGCCAGCCATGACGCGAAGCGCGTGCACACCAGGGCTTCAACGTGGGGCATCCCCTTCAGCTGGTTCTCGCTGTTCCAGGAATCGGACCGCAAGGATGTGGTGGAATCAGGCGGCCGCATCCTGACGGTCAGGGTCTGGGCCTCATTGACGGATGCCTTGGACCGTGCACGATTTGCCGTAGCCAACCTCGCCCTCGCCGCCCCGGACCTGGACATGCTGGACGACCTCACCCAGCTCACCGAATGGCTTGAGTTGTTCCATGTGCAGTCAATGGTCGAGCTGGATTATGGCGCCGTGGCGGACAAGGTGTACCCGGATGAATCGCCTATGGATGTCAGGCTCGGCATCGAATGCCTGGCCGAGGGAGACATGACGGGAGCGGCCGCTGCTTATCGGAGGCTGGCTTCCCGCTGGATCCCCATCAGGCAGCTGGCCCGGGCTTCCTAGCTCTGTTCGCGTCGTCTTGGCTCGCGGAGCGGGCTAGTCCCTGGGGCGGGGCGGTGCGGTGGTTTCCCTCACGATCAGCCGGTGGGGTGCTTTCATGGACCGCACGGAACCCGCGGCCCCGGCCAATTCGTCCAACAGCATGCGCGTGCCCAGTTGGCCTTGTTCAACGGGGTCCTGGGCCACGGTTGTCAGGCCCATGGCCTCGGCGAATTCATGGTTGTCAATGCCGATGATGGACAATTCTTCCGGTACGCGGACGCCACGGCGCCGCGCCTGCAACATGGCTCCCATGGCCATTTCATCGGAAGCACAGAAGATCGCCGTCGGTTTCGGCCCGGGCTTGCTCCAGAGCTCGTCGAAGGCTTCCTGGCCGCTGCCCACAGTGAAGTTTCCGAAAATGTCCCATTCCGGAGGCATGGAGAAGCCCGCGCTCGTCATGGCATCCGTGAAACCGTCAACGCGCAGTCGCGGCACGGTGAAGTTCAGGTCGGAATCGTCCTGGCCATGGAGCAGCGCGATCTCCCGGTGGCCGAGATTCAACAGATGCATGGTGGCTTCCACCGAGGCAGCGTAATCGTCGATGCCGATGCTCGGGCAGTCCTCCACTGGACCGCCGACAATCACCAAGGGGATTTCGATCCTTTGGAGATCGGCGATTTCCTCGGACGTCAGGGACATACAGAGGACCAGGAGAGCATCGATCTGCTTATAGACCATCGTCTTGCTGAAGAGCCGTTCCCGTGCTCCGCGCTGCCCGCCAAGGTTGAACAAGGAGAGGTTGTAGCCGCGAGCGTGGAGCTCGCGGTCTACACCCTCGATCGCCTTGAAGAAGAACCAGCGGTCCACGTAAGGGGCCAGGACACCGATCGTCTTGGTGCGGCCCGTGGCCAGTCCCGAAGCGGACGACGACGCCACATACCCGAGTTCTCCCGCGACCCGCAGGATCTTCTCCCGGGTAGCCGGAGACACCCGGGGAAGGCCGCGCACTGCGCGGGAAACGGTGGCGGTGGAAACGCCTGCGGCCTGTGCGACGTCCTCAATGCTGGCTCCGGCGTGGCCGCCACGCTGGGACCGTTCACTCGTTTTTGCCACTCAAGCCCCCTCAAAGAATCCGTGCGGAAGCCGGGGGTTCCTTCCCAGACGGCAGATAACCAGCGTATTCCGCTTGGTTGCCTTCCGCCGATTCCGCGCTACTTATTTCCGCTCGCTACTCACGTGATGCGCCTGGATGTCCGCGCGGGGAGCCGCCGGCGAAGCCGAAGCATCCCCCACAGGGCCAGCAACACTGCGAGCAGGCCCAGGGCCCAGCCCAATGCGGGCTGGGCCGTGAGCTCGGCAGCCACCGTGATCACCAGCAGGACCAAGGCCCAAAAGCCGAGAAAACCTATCACGAGGTCGAAATCTTCCGCCGATTTCACTCGCGTGTGCTGCTCCTTGGCCGGGCCGCCGAGGGACGGCCCGGCCGAATCCGGAGTTTGCGTCATTTGACGGCGCCGGCTGTCAGGCCCGCCACGATCTTGCGCTGGAAGATCAGCACGAGGATCACCAGCGGAATCGTCACAACTGTTCCGGCTGCCATGACGGCGGTGTACGGCTCCTGGTGGGCCTGGGCACCGGCGAAGTAGGCGATAGCCACCGTAACGGTCTTGGTCTGGTCATTGGACAGCTGGCTCGCGATGAGGAACTCATTCCACGATGCGATGAACGCCAGGATGGCTGTGGTGAACACGGCTGGCGCCGCGAGCGGCATGATCACCTTGCGGAATGCCTGACCCTGGGTGCAGCCATCAATCCGGGCTGATTCCTCCAGCTCCCACGGCATTTCCCGGAAGAAGGACGTCAAGGTGTAGACCGTCAGGGGGAGCACAAACGAGATGTTTGGAATAATCAGCGCCTGATAGGTGCCGTACCAGCCGATGTTGGTGAACAGCTGGAACAACGGCGTCACCAAGGCCACGCCCGGGAACATCGATGCCCCGAGGACAAAGCCGAGGACCAGGAACTTGAAGCGGAATTCGAGCCTGGACAAGGCATACGCCGCGAACACCCCGAAGAGCAGGGCAACCAAGGTGGTTACCCCTGCCACGAAGAGCGAGTTCAAGAGGTTCCGGCCGAAGTGGTTGCCCAGGCTTTCAGAGAACACCGTGTTGAAGTTGTCCCACGTGACGTGGGTGAAGAAAGGCGTCGAATCAAAGGTATATCCAACGTCGCGGAACGCGGTCACGATCATCCAGTAGAAGGGAATCAAGCACCAGATGAAGATGAGCGCTGCGCTGATGTACGTGCGCCCGCTCGCCCAGCGTTCCCGCCGTCGGGCAGCTGTCTTAGGCGCGGAGTCAATGCTCACGGCGGTCATTTGTCCTGCCCCTTGGTGGTCTTGGGTGTGGCTGAGGCGACTGCGTTGGCTCCCAGGAAACGAACGAAAATGAACGCAACGAGGAAGATGATCAAGAAGGTGATGGTGGACAGGGCCGCTGCTGAGTTGAATCCCTGACGGATCTGGTCAACCACCAGGATGGACAGCGTTGTTGTGCCGTTCGAGCCCTGGGTCATGATGGCCGGGAGGTCATACATACGCAGTGCGTCAAGGACACGGAACAGGACAGCCACCATGAGCGCCGGCTTCACCAGCGGCAAGGTGATCTGGGTGAAACGCTGCCATGCCGAGGCACCGTCGACCTTCGCGGCTTCGTATACTTCCGCCGGGATGATCTGCAGGCCAGCCAAAATCAGCAGGGCCATGAACGGCGTCGTCTTCCAAACGTCTGAAATGATGATCGCCCAACGGGCTGGCCATTCGCTGCCTGTCCACAGGATTGCCGTGCCAAAGAGCTTGTTGGCGATTCCGTCGAAAGCGAAGATGAAGAACCACAGCTTCGCGGTTACGGCCGTTGGAATGGCCCACGGAACCAGGACAGCGGCACGAAGGGCACTGCGGCCGCGGAACGTCCGCGCCATGATGATGGCCATCCAGAACCCGAGGACCGTCTCCAAGACAACGGTGACCGCCGTAAAGAAGAACGTCGTTCCCACGGCGCTCCAGAATTGGGCGCCAAGAGTGCCAGGTGCACAGGCTGCGGAGCCACACTGCTGTGCCAACCAGTGGACGAAGTTATCGAAGCCGGCGGGTCCGCCCTGGACGAAGACCTTGGTCACCGGATCCAGGCCCTGGTCCTTCTGGAACGCCATGATAATCGCGTTGACCACCGGGTACACGATGACAACGGCGAGCAATACCAAAGCAGGGGAAATCAACCAGAACGCCCACCGGCCTTGAGACGTGGCCGCCCGGTCCTGTCCTACTTCTTTTTGAACTTTTTTGGTTTTGGGGCTTGGTGTCTCTGGCGCCCGCTTAGGCTGCGCAAGGGTGGACATTTCCCCTCCTTCCGGAAATTGATAGCGTGCCCCTCGGGCGGCTGGTCGCGTGAAGCGCCAGCCGCCCGAGGTTCACTGTAGGTGTCGCTATTGGCTGGCCGAGTTGATGGCCGTGTCCATATCCGTCATTGCCTGATCGACGGACTTGTCACCCTTGATGGCAGCGTAGGCATTGTCCTGAATGGCCTTGGTGACTGCTGGGTAGAACGGCGTGACCGGGCGCGGCACGGCATTCTGAATTGAGGTCTTCAGCACCGGAAGGTACGGCAGCTGCTGGACCAGGGTGGGGTCGTCGTACAAGGAACTCAGGACCGGGGCCAGCGAGCCCTGCGTGGCGTAGAACTTTTCAGTCTCTTCGCTGGTCATGAAGGTCAGGAAGTCCTTGGCCGTTGCCTTGTGTGCCGAGTAGACGCTGACGGCGAGGTTGTGTCCACCTAGGGATGAGGCGCCAGGGCCGCTCTTACCGGGGAGCGGAGCCATGCCGAAGGTGTCCTTCACCTTGGACGAACCGTCCGTCTTGGCGAGGTTGTAGACGTAGGGCCAGTTGCGCAGGAAGAGGAGCTTGCCGTCTTCGAAGGACTGCCTGCCCTGTTCCTCCTGGTATGTGACGCCCTGCGTGGGGATGTTTCCGTTCTTGTAGGCGGTGACCAGGTTGTTGAGGCCAGCCTTGGCGGCCGCAGAAGTCACCGTCGATTTGCCGTCGTCTCCAACGATCGTGCCGCCGGCCGAGTTGATGGCTTCAGCCGCGTTCACGGTGAGGCCTTCATACTTGGCGAACTGTCCTGCGTAGCAGTCGATGCCGTGCTGCTTCGCGATGGAGCACATGCTCATCATCTCGTCCCAGGTCTTGGGCGGGGTGGGCACCAGGTCCTTGCGGTAGTAGAGGATGCCGCCGTCCGAGGTCTGGGGTGCCGCGAACAGCGTGTTGTTGTACGTTGCCGTCTTGACGGTGGCAGGCAGCATCTTGGACGTGTCGATGCTCATCTTGTCGGTGAGCGGCTGCAGCCAGCCCTTCGCCGCAAACTCGGCGGTCCAGATGACGTCCACGTCAACGACGTCGTAATTGACGTTCTTGGCCTGGAAGTTCTGGACCAAATCGTCGTGCTGCTGGTCCGCCTGGTCGGACTGCTCCTTGAAGGTGACCTTCTGGTCCGGGTGCGCCGCATTCCACTTATCGACGAGCGGGCGGACAACGTTGCTGTTGTCTTTGCCCTGGACGTAGGTGATTGGACCACGTCCGTCGAGGTTTGCTGCGGCATCTCCGCCGCTTGAGGCGGTGCTGCCGCCACCGCCGCCACCACAGGCGGACAGGGACATGGCTAGCACGCCGGCGACAGCTGCCGGCAAAAGGTACTTGCGTGTGTTCATGCTGGGAACTCCTCAGTGAGTGGACCAGGTATTTCCGCAGTGCGGTTGATGTGGTGAGCCTCACATTAGTAAGCTTCCGGGTAGTAATGCAAGCGTTTACACAAAAATGTGTCATCGAGAGGAATCCAGTGCCGCACTCCCCGATCCCAACCCCCGGTTCCAACAATTCCGCGTGGTGGGCCAGCGCCGTCGTCTACCAGATCTATCCCCGCTCTTTCGCCGATGCCAACGGCGACGGCATGGGCGACCTTGCCGGGGTCACGGCGAAACTGCCCTATCTGCAAAGTTTGGGCGTGGATGCCGTGTGGCTCTCCCCGTTCTACAAGTCGCCGCAAGCTGACGCCGGATACGACGTGGCGGACTACCGGGCCGTGGATCCCCTCTTCGGCACCCTGGATGACTTCGACGCCATGCTGGAGAAGGCACATAGCCTGGGCATCAAGGTGATTGTCGACCTCGTTCCCAACCACACCTCGGAAGAGCACGCATGGTTCCGCGAAGCCCTTGCAGCCGCCCCCGGCTCCCCCGAACGCGAGCGCTACATGTTCCACCCGGGCAAAGACTCCAAGCCGGGTTCCGGGGACGGGGCTTTGGCCCCCAACAATTGGAAATCCATCTTCGGCGGCCCTGCGTGGACGCGCCTAACGAACGACGACGGCACTCCCGGCGAGTGGTACCTGCACCTTTTCGATACGAAGCAGCCCGATCTCAACTGGGAGAACCCCGACGTCCATGATGAGATGCGTTCGGTACTTCGCTTTTGGCTGGACCGCGGAGTTGACGGGTTCCGGGTGGATGTTGCCCACGGCCTGGTCAAAGAAGCCGGATTGCCGGACTGGGACGGCGCTGCCGCCATGGTTGAAGGTGGTTTATCCGCACCAGGCGCCCACAGCGAAGCCGTCGAACCGCACACGGCCAGGCTGCACATTGTCCCCGCAGCCGATAACTCCGCCGGGCCCGTCGCGACCGCCGTCGAGCACAAGGTCAAGCCGCCGCTGGACCCGCCGTCGCCCTTCTTCGACCAGGACGGCGTCCACGAGATCTACCGCGAATGGCACAGAGTCCTCGCCGAGTACGACGGCGACCGCATGCTGGTTGCCGAGGCCTGGGTGGAGCCTGCTGAGCGCTTGGCCCGGTACGTGCGCAAGGATGAAATGCAGCAGGCCTTCAACTTCGATTTCCTCTTGGCAGGCTGGGACGCGGAGCGCATGGCGGAGGCAATCGAATCTTCGTTAGACGCGGCGGGATCCGTCGAGGCTCCTTCCACTTGGGTCTTGAGCAACCACGACACGGTCCGACACCCCAGCCGCTTCGGGCTGGAAGATCCCACCACTTTCCCCAAGGGAATAGCGGCGGAAGACGAACAGCCCGACGCCGCCCTGGGCCTCGCGCGGGCGCGCGCGGCATCCATGGTGTCGTTCGCCCTACCCGGCTCGGCCTATTTGTACCAGGGTGAGGAACTCGGCCTTCCGGAGCACACGTCCCTGCCGGCCGAGGCTCGCCAGGACCCATCATTCTTCCGTACCAAGGGCGTGGAGCGCGGCCGCGATGGGTGCCGCGTGCCGCTGCCCTGGAAATCCGCGGAACCCGGCTTCGGATTCTCGGAAGCGGCGTCGGCAGGTACGGGCGGCGTCGGTGCTGCCGGCAAAGTGCCCGCGGCGCCCTGGCTGCCCCAGCCCGAAGCGTTCGGCGAGCTGGCGGCGGACGTCCAGGCCGGCGTCGGGGGCTCCACCCTGGAGCTGTACCGCTCCGTCCTCGCATTCCGCAGGGCCCACGGCCTGGGTTCGGGCACGTTCCAGTGGGCCGAGGAGCACGATCCCGCCAACGGAGTCCTGGCCTTCCACAACCGGGACGTGCTGGTAGTAATCAACATGGGGACTGCAGCTCTCCCCGTACCGGCCGGGCTCCGGGTGGAACTCTCCAGCGATGGCAGCTCGGGCGAGGCTTCGATTGTCCCGAATAGCGGGGCGTACCTCGTGGCGCTTTAGGGGACGTCGTTCCTGACCTTCTTTCGCACGGAAACGGGGCCGACACGCAGCAAGTTGTGCGTGTCGGCCCCGTTCTCTAGCCAAAGAGGGTCAGGAAGGCGCCGTAATGATCCGGCGTGGAGCCTACTTGCCGCCCTTGAAGAAACCGGCGATCTTGGAGCCGAGGCCCTTGGCGTTCTCGGCCACGTCACCAGCGAGGTCCTTGGCGTTGCCGGCAACGTCACCCGCGATTTCCTTGGCTTTCTCAGCCACGTCACCCGAGAGGAACTCCTTGACGTGCTCCGCGGCATCGCCGGCAAATTCCTTCGCGTTCCCGACCGCCTCGCCGGCAAATTCCTTGACGTGCTCAGCGGCATCGCCTGCGACGTGCTTGGCCTGTTCAGCTGCGGCTTCGGCGCTTTGCTTGATGTTGTTGACTTCTTCGCTCATGGTTTTCTCCTTGTTCCTGGTCCAAAGTGTTCTGGTCCATCGGCTTGACTCGGACCCAAGGTCCGGTGCCGGCCGGGGCAAGCCCAACCAAAGGGAAGAGTTCCCCCTACCCTTCAAACTATGGCCCCACGGACACCTCTGCAACGCAAAACGCCCGGGAAAGGAACATGGCTATCCGATTAACAACGGTTGCGTGTCAGTTCAACGAACGCGCTCGGCCTTGCTGAACCTGGTCCTCGCGCCGGCCCCGATATGAATCAACACGGGAGTCTTGCGTCCCACCACTATGTCCAACGCCTCCACGAGCCTGGAGACGTCAGCGGCCAGCGTGTGCGGGGAAACGCCTTGACGGGGCTGGACCCTGATCCGGAGCCCGGGACTACCGTTGACCTCGTAGGTTGCCACCGTGACGCCCGCGAGATCCGTACGTTCCGCGAGGGCCGCCTTGAGCGCCTGTTCAGCAAGGTTCCCGCCGATGCTGACATCGCCGGCGGTCCGGGCGTCATCGTACTCGGACACGATGAGGTTTGCCCGGCCTTTGCCTTGCTGCGACACCCAGGCCACCATGAGCACGATCAGGACAACCAGCACCGCTGCTGCGGCAACCCAGAGCCAGCTTTCCTCCCGTCCTGGAATGCGGGTCTGCTCAGAGAGGTACTTGGCGTGTTCCCAGAGCCCGGTGGACCAGCCTTGCCACCAACTTCCCACGGCGGGAACAGTGGCGAGCAGCATCAGGAGAATGCCGATGGCCAGCAGCTTCAGGCCAAGGATGCCGATCAGGATGCGGTTGAGGACGTGCGGAGTGCCGTTCATGCCCCGATCACCCCCGACGTAGCGACATTGACACGGACCGAAGGCATGGGCGAAGGGGCCATCTTTTGAAGTTCATCCTCGACGGCGGCAAAGACCCGTTCCTCGTGCAAGGGCACGCCCGAGGTGGGACGGACGTTGACCACAACCAGCCGTTGGGAAACCACCACCATGACTTGCTCCTGGGTGACATTCGCCGCCGTCCGGGCAGCGCGGGCCAGTGCAGAAGCGATGACCTCGTCGTCCACCACAACTCCGGCCCGGGGATCCTCAAGCAAGTGGCGGGACTTTCGGCCGGGCAGGACCGCGTTCAAGAAGAAAATCAGGCCCACCATGGCCACGACGCCGCCGAGGGAACCGAGCAGCAAGGGGGAAATCCCTCCCGGCAGGGCGGTGAGCCGTTCAGCAGCCGTTTGCGGATCGATGAGCCACGGTGGTTGGCCAATGGCGCGCAAAGCGGATTCGAGAAGCGCATAGACACAGGCCGCGATCACAAGGGCCGCGGCCAGCCCCGCCATTCCCGCGCGGGATGAACGGGTCTCGCGCTTGAGGATGCGCCGGAGTCCGACGTCGATGCGGTCGCCGAAATCGGTGGTCCTTGGTGTCTGGATGCCGGGGGTCTCGCCGTCGGCCGTCTGCGCGTGCGTAGCGTCCGCGTGGCTGCGCCGGGCGTGCGGGGTCTGGGCGTGGCTCATCGGACGCGAGCTCCTTCGCTGATGCGTGCGCCGCTGATCCGGATATCCACGCGGCTCAAGGTGGAACCACTGAGTTGGGTGACGCGCTCAAGAATGGCCGTTTTGGCAGCTACGGCCCGCTCCCAGACCGTGCCCCCGTATCCCGCTACCCGCAGGGGGTCCCTGAGGACTTCCGTCAGCGAGGGCACACGGATCGGGGCGACAACCGAGAGTGCCAGGAGGCCGTCGTCGTCCGACCATTCGGCCCGGACATCCTGCGCCGAGACACCGAGCGCTTCCGCGGCGGCCGCCTGGGCCAAAGTGGTGAGGGCCTGGGTGCTGATTCGGTTGTGGCCAGCCAGGGAGACGGCTGGCTGCACAGCCTCAGCCGTGGAACTCATGACGATGAACGGCGGCCGGTGAGGGCATCCAGCACGGTGCGCAGGTCAAGCTTTCCGTCCGCGGCGCGGCCGAGAAGCGCACCGATGCCCATGAAGAGAAGGGCGATGATAAAACCCCACAGCCCGAATTGGAAAGCCATGAACGCCACGAAGGCGCCGATCCCGATCCCGACAACAGTCATGCTCACTGGAGTGGCTCCCTTTCCGATAATGGGCCTTTTGTTCCGGCTTTGGTGGGCGGAGCAACGTAGACGTCGTTGATCTCAACGTTGACCTCAATGACTTCCAGGCCCACCAACGATTCGACCGCCCGATAGACGGCCGCGCGGACCTGGTTGGCGACATCATGCAAAGGGTATCCATAGACGGCCACAAGATTGATGTCCACGGCCACCTGGGTTTCTCCGACCTCGGCGCGGACACCCGCAGCATGGTCCTGGCTGCCGACGGCATCGCGGATGGCTCCGAGGGCGCGCGAAGGAGCCGACCCGAGGGAATAGACACCTGGAACAGCCCTGGCGGCAATACCGGCAACCTTGGCGACAGCGGAATCCGAGATCACTGTGCGGCCACTTCCTGCCACCGTTTGCCGGTCCTCGGATACCGGAGCCCCAACGGCTTCCGGTTCAGGCGCGGTGTAGCTTTCCTGCTGGTCCATTTAGCCCTCCCCTTCTCTTGAGTACCACCCTAGCGCTTGGCCAAGACAAGGCGGAGACAAGCCGGCCGTCGCCGTGAGATTCTGCTGGATCACTCCGAGTCGTGTAGGTGGCCGGCCGCGTGATTCCAAGGCTCCGCGGTTTGTCCATTCGAGTGATTGAGCAGAATCCGTCGCGTAGGCGTGAAAATGGCGCGTGCGCATGGATATATTCGCCCTTTTAGGCACAAACTGAATAACCCCAGGCTTTTCCACTGCAGGTTAAATGAAGAAAAGCGCCAGTTCCGAAGAACTGACGCTTCCCAGTGGTGGCTCCGACCGGCGTCGATCCGGTGACCTTTCGATTTTCAGTCGAACGCTCTACCAACTGAGCTACAGAGCCTTAGGTGACAATGTCACCATGATTGCCGGAATTCCTTCCGGCAATCAAAGCGACCCTGACGGGACTTGAACCCGCGACCTCCGCCGTGACAGGGCGGCGCGCTAACCAACTGCGCTACAGGGCCTTGCTTGTAGTATCTCTACTACGCTTGCAGTATCTCTACCGCTTTTTTCAAGGCTTCCAGCTTACCAGACTTTTCAGCCTGACTTGACCAGTTCCTTGCGTACCCCCAACGGGATTCGAACCCGTGCCGCCGCCGTGAAAGGGCGGTGTCCTAGGCCGCTAGACGATGGGGGCCTGGAACAATCCGAATTCGCGACGGTCAACAACGCTATGCGTTTACCGCTTCTCGCTCGTCCGAACTGGACTCTAAAACTTTAGAGCATAGTCGGGGATATTCCCAAATCGCACGTCGCGGAACGCAAACCAGGACGCAAACCAGGACGCAAACCAGGACGCAAACCAGGACGCAAACCGGCCTCAACACCCGGTTCAAATCCACTGCACCAGAGTTGGCGGTTTCTTGTTGAAAGACGTCCGAATTCCGCCAGTCCGTGGTGCCCCTCGCGGGCTAGATTGGCATCATGGCCACAAGCACCCCAATCTCTCCGGCGACCACTCCCTCCCGGACCATCAGTAAGCTCGGCATCGCCGCCGTCATCGTCACCGTTGTCCTCTGGGCATCCGCCTTCGTAGGCATCCGCGCCGTGGGACCCAGCTTCTCCCCCGGCTCCCTGACGCTCGGACGGCTGGTGGTTGCCGCCGTCGCGCTCGGCTTTGTCGCCCTGCCCCGGCTCAAGCGCTGGCCCAAAGGCCGCGAATGGCTGCCTATCCTCGCCTATGGCGTCATGTGGTTCGCGGGCTACAACCTCGCCCTGAACGCCGCCGAGCACATGCTCGATGCCGGAACCAGCGCCATGCTCATCAACGTCTCGCCGATCCTGATCGCCGTCCTCGCCGGGGTCGTCCTGAAAGAAGGCTTTCCGCGCTGGCTGATCATCGGCAGCCTCGTGGCATTCGGCGGGGTTGCGCTGATCGCTCTCGGTTCGGGACAGCGCTCGACGGCGGATGTCGCCGGAGTGTTGTTGTGCCTCCTTGCCGCTGTGCTTGCCGCGGTGAGCGTGATTGTCCAGAAGCCCGTGCTGCGCACGTTCTCCGCGGCACAGGCCACTTGGTTTGGCATCATGGTGGGGGCCGTGTGCTGCCTGCCGTGGGCCGGCCAACTGGTGGCCGAAGTGCAGGCAGCGCCCCTTCCAGCCACTCTCGGCTTGGTGTATCTGGGGATCTTCCCCACGGCCATCGCTTTCACGACGTGGGCCTATGCGCTGTCCCTCATCGAGGCCGGGAAACTCGCTGCCACGACGTACCTGGTTCCGGGCACCACGATCCTGATTTCCTGGGCGGTCCTCAATGAGATCCCCACCATCTGGGGCCTCGTGGGCGGCGTTATCTGCCTCGTGGGTGTCGGGCTGACGCGGCGCCGCTCCCCCAAAGGAAGCCGCTCCCGCTAAGGTTCGGCGTCAAGAAGCCGGGCGACCCGGGGCCAAGGAGCCCCGCCGCCGTCGAACCCCTGCCGCTGTCGAACCCCTGCCGCTGCTACCTTGCCATCCCGGCAAGAAGCTCGCGGTGCGTGGGCGGGTTGGCTCCAGGCCGCCCCACGGTAATGGCTGCGGCCATGGAGGCGGTCTGCCCGATGCGTTCGAGGACCGTGGGCGCAAGCCCTTGGCTGCCGCGCAGCAGCAGCCCGAGAATCAGCGCCGACATGTAGGAATCGCCGGCGCCGATCGTGTCCGCCACCACCGAGGTCACCGCGGGAACCGTCAACTGGGTGTGCGGCGTCGCCATCAAGGAGCCTTCGGCGCCTCGCGTTACCACCGCCAGGCCGGCACCGAGGCCCAGGATGTGCTTGGCAGTCTCTTCCAAGGACTTGCCGGGGTAGAGCCAGAACGCGTCGTCGTCGCTGAGCTTCACCACGCTGGTCAGCGGTATGAGCTCCTCGAAAACGCGGAGAGCCTCACTGTGGCTGCCGAGGAGGTCCGCGCGGATATTGGGGTCGTACGTGACGATGCACCCACCTTGCGCCTGCTCCAAAAGGTTCCTGACGACGCCGGCCCCGGGCTCGAGGAAGGTAGCGATCGAGCCTGTGTGGAGCACCTTCGGGGCGTAAGGGAGTGCGGCAGGAGCCAGCTTCCACTCAATGTCGAAGGTGTACTCGGCCGAACCGTCCGCGGCGATCTCCGCCGTCGCCGTCGCGGTCTTCGCGAGCGATTGCGAGCCCGGCAGGACAACCACGCCGGCGCTTGCCAAATGCGCCGCAATCGACTCGCCCCGGGAATCGCGCCCGACGGCGGTCAGCAGCCCGGCTTTCACGTCGAGCCGTCCGAGGCCGTAGGCGACGTTCGCCGGCGAGCCGCCGGGGTATTCCGTCTGCCCTCCGGGCGAGTTCACGATGTCGATGAGCGCTTCGCCGACCACGACGACGTCGAGCGGCTCGGACGCAAGGTGCGAGTGGTTCATGCGTTTCCTGTTCCTTGGTTGGGGAGTTTCAGTTGCTAATAGTGGTTTTCAGGGGCGCCGCCACGGAATGGCGTTCGACGAGGGGACATTCAAAGTATTCGGTACTGCCGTCGCGTTCGGCACCGGCCAGCAGCAGTTCGATGGCGCGCCGGCCCATCTCAAGGAAAGGCAGTTCCAGCGTGGTCAGCCCGGGCCGCAAGTGCGGGGCGAGCGTTTCCTGGTTGTCGAACCCCACCAGCGACACATCGTGCGGTATGGATAGTCCGAGCTGGGCCAGCGCTTGGTAGGCGCCCACGCGGTGCGGTCGTTGGCGCAGAAGATGGCAGTGGGCGGCTGCGGACCCGTCATGAGTGCCAAGGCATTGTCGAAACCGCCGGATTCATGCCCGTCGCCGATACGGTGGAGCCAGGGGTCGGGATGGAAGCCAGCCTCCTCGAGCGCGCGCAGATAGCCCGCATAGCGTCCGACGGCGGCGGGAAGCTCACCGTCCACCGCGCCAATGTTGATCATCGCGATACGCCGGTGACCGGCGTCCACCAGCCGTTTGGTGGCGGCGTACCCGCCCAGCTCCTCTTGCGGGGCGATGCTTGGAAAGCGTCCGGATCGGTCGCGCGAATTGAGCACGACGGCGGGCACCTCCGCCAGGACGTCCGGCACGTCAAGGACCCGGTGGTACATGGCGGCGTAGACCACTCCGGCCACCTTGTAGGACAGCATGGTCTCCAGCGAAGCGGCCTCGAGGGCTTTGTCCCCGCCCGTGTTGACGGTCAGGAGGAGCAGCCCGGCCTCCCAAGCCCGGGCTTGGGCACCCTCGATGATCTTGCCCGCGAATGGCGCCGTGGCCACGAAGTCGCCGACGAAGCCGATCATCCCGGCAACGCCGTCGCGGAGCACTTTGGCGTGGGCGTTGGTCCGGTACCCCAGTTCGAGGGCGGCAGCATGGACCCTTTGCCGGGTTTCCTCCGAGAACCTGGTTCCCGCGGCGTCGTTGAGCACCAGCGAAACCGTGGCCTGGGAAACACCGGCCGCGGCAGCGACGTCATTCATTGTCGTGCCGGAGCGGCTGCCGGGTCGGGTCATGGGCTGGCCTGTCTGCTGGGAACTCGGGTGTGCTTGTCACAGGATCCGCACGACTGGCTGGGCTTAACCTGGGGCCTGGTTATACGAATTACCAGCCCGGAAAACTGTAGCTGTCATCACATCCGGCGTCAATGGCCGGGCTGCGGACTAGAGTCAGAACATGCCCGCGAACTTACCTCCCGGCCTGCCGATCGTTCCCGACGGCGATGCCCCTGGCGGCCAGCGCATTTCCTCCCCGCTCCCTGGGGCGGGTGCGGTCTCGTTCAATACCGTTCCGTTCGAGATGTCGCCGGAAGACTTCGAGGCGGCCGTCAGCGATGCCCTGCTCCTCATCCCGGACAAGGCGGCCCGGGCCATGGACAACGTGGCCATCTTCATCGAGGACGACTACATCCCGCAGCCCGGGGACGCACCGGACACCGTACTCCTGGGCCTGTATGAGGGCGTGCCGTTGACAGAACGGGACTCTTGGTGGGATGCCGGTTCCCTCCCGGACCGGATCACCATTTTCCGGCAACCGATCCTGGATATCTGCGAATCCCGCCAGGAAGTGATCGACGAGGTGGCCATCACGGTGATCCATGAGATCGCCCACCACTTCGGCATCGGCGACGACCGTTTGCACGAACTAGGCTGGGGATAGCCTTGTAGGCATGGGGCACGATCACGACCACTCGCACGGCGTCACCGCAACCGGAAAGCATCGGAAGCGGCTGATCGCTGTCCTGGCCATCACCCTCGGAGTGGTCCTCGTCCAGGTGGCGGGCGCCGTCGTCTCCGGTTCGCTCGCGCTGCTGGCTGACGCGGGCCACATGCTCTCCGACGCCGCCGGCGTCTTCATCGCGTTGCTTGCCGCCTGGATAGCCACCCGGCCGGCGAGTGATCAACGCACCTACGGGTACCAGCGCGCCGAGGTCCTGGCCGCGCTGGCCAACGCCCTCATCCTGATCGTGATCTCAGTGGTGATCTTCATCGAGGCACTCCGCCGTTTCGGGGAGGCACCGGAAATCCGCACCGACGTCATGCTCTTTGCCGCCATTCTGGGTGCTGTCGCCAACCTGGTCTCGCTCCTCATCCTGCGCGGAGCCCAGAAGGAGAGCCTGAACGTCCGCGGAGCCTACCTCGAAGTCCTCGGTGACCTTTTGGGTTCGTTCGCTGTCATCGTGGCTGCGATTGTCATCATGGTCACCGATTTCCGGGCGGCAGACCCCATCGCCTCCATCCTGATCTCGCTCATGATCCTGCCCCGGGCCTGGCACCTGCTGCGCGACGTGGTTGATGTCCTGCTGGAGGCCACGCCCAAGGGTGTCGAAGTCAAAATGATCCGCGAACACATCCTCTCCGTTGAGGGCGTGGTGGCCGTTCACGACATCCACATCTGGACGATCACCTCGGGCGTTCCGGTCTTCTCGGCCCACGTGGTGGTTGAGGACCGGATCCTGGACGCCACCGGTGCCGACCGGCTCCTGGACCAACTCGGTTCCTGCCTCGGCTCGCATTTCGACACCGAGCACTGCACCTTCCAACTGGAACCGGCCGGCCACTCGGCGCACGAAACCCACCAGCACGCGTAGGGGCCCAGCCTAGCGGGGCTGGATGGCCACCGTCCCCGTGGCGCCATCCACCGTGACCGTATCGCCTGAACTGATCCGGGAAGTGGCATCCGGGACGCCCACGACTGCGGGAATCCCGTACTCACGGGCCACGACGGCTCCATGGGAGTTGGGCCCTCCCATCTCCATCACGAGCCCTCCGGCGGTCAGGAAGAGGGGCGTCCAGCCGGGATCCGTAGAGGGGGCCACCAGGATTTCTCCCGGTTCGAGATGCGCGCCCACCGGGTCCATGATCACCCGGGCAACTGCCGTCACCGTTCCCGCCGAAGCCGGGGTTCCCAGCAGCGTGCCGTCCGGCAGCGCGCCATCCGACGCTGCGGCCCCCGACGCCGGAGCCCCAGTCCCGCTGCGCAGGAAACCGGCGGGCAGGGCTTCCGGCTCGGTGCCGTCGGAGAGCAACACACGTGGCACATGCCGGCGCCTGAGTTCAAGGTCATAAGACTCGCGCCGCCGTGCCACCAACTCGTGGAGATCCGTGCCATCCAAGCCGCGGCGGGCGTCGTTGAAATCCAGGAAGAAGACGTCGCCCGCGTCTCCGATGACTCCCGCTTCCGCCAAGGTCTCCCCTACTTCCGAAACCTGGGCGCGGACCGCCGCGAAGCCAAGCACAAGGTGGTACTTGGGAAGCTCGCGGAGTCCCGCAAACATGCGTGTCCGTTCGAGTGCCATTTTCACGATCCTGGCGTGGAGCGGACTCTTGGACCGCGCACGGGCCACCAGAACGGCGAGCTGCTCCTCGGCGTCGTGGGCTGCTTTTTCGAACTGTTTGTCCGGCGCAAGGCGGGGATCGTCGAGGCGAAGGTAATTGACCAGGACTCCGATGATGTGGGTGGGGTCGTCGGACCAGCGGGGCATGCCCAGGTCGATTTCCGCGACGGCCCGGTGCCCATAGTCGCGCAGGAACGAGGCCAATTCCGATTGCGCGACTGCGGGCAGCCCGCCGTCGCGGTAGCTCCGCGCGAGCACAGCGGGATCGCCGCCGGTAAAGGTCTCCGCTGAAGCGGGGTCGTCGCGGATGCTGGTCGAGAGCCGCCACAGGGCAAGGTCCATTTCGGTGGTGACGTTGTTGGGCAGTCCGCGGATGATGGTTTGTAACTCACCCCAGGAGGCCTGTTCGCCAAGTATCTTCCGGACTAGCCCCATCATCGCGAAGCCGAGCGCTACCGGGGGCAGGATATTGGGCAGTATGGGGAACAATTCCTCGCGCAGTATCCGCTCGGCGTGGTCCAGCTTTTCACGAGGGGTCGCATCGGCGGGGACTTCATGCGTGGCCTTCAGCTTCCCGCCCAGCCGTTCCACCTTGTCGAGGGCAACGTCGGGTCGAAAGAGCGCCCGCAGCAGCGTCTCGGGGAGGCGGAAGCGGAGCACGATCGGCCCAACGTGCCTGAGCAGTTTGAAAGGCGTCTTGCTGGTGACGGCGAACCGCGGGTCGTCGAACAGGGCGCGTACGATGGCCGCCGAACGTGCTTCCATGACGTCGAAAATCCTGGGCACAATGGCGCGCCCGGCCTTGCTCCGGAGCACCGAAGTGAGGTCAAAATAGATCCGTTGTCCCGCCTCGTAATAGGGCGAAGGCCCGTCCCGCGGCTCGGTGACCCGGAATCCCGCCGCGCCGGCCACCGAGGACCCCATGAGCCTGATGCCCGCGAGGCCCATGGGAGTCAGGGGACGGGTGAGGCCCTGGGCGAGGCTGAAGCAAAGGTATGCGTGCGGGCCGGGGACTGCGGGTTGCCGGGTCATTTGCGGGTAGAGCGTGGTGATGGGGCGCGCTTGGGTGAGCCACAGTTTGCCGTCGCCATCGATGGCCCATTCAGTGTCCTGCGGTGCTCCGTAATGCTCCTCGACGCGCTGGCCGAGGACAGCGAGCGCCCTGATCTGGGAGTCGGCAAGGCAAGCGTCCCCGGCGGTTCCGCCTTCGGTTCGCGGAGGCGCGCCGAAGGTTCCGGGCGAATCGAGCCTTTCGGTCCCGCCGCCAGGAATGGAGCGAATCACCAGTTTCCGGTCGCCGATCCGTCGTTCCGTGATCCTGCCGGTGAGCGAATCCACCACAAAGTGGTCCGGATTCACGGCGCCCGAGACGACGGCCTCACCAAGCCCGGGATTGGCGTCGATGACCGCCTCGCGGCGCCGCCCGGTCACCGGATTGGCCGTGAACAACACCCCTGCAGCCTCAGCGTCCACCATCCGTTGGACGACGACGGCGAGCGTCACCGTGGCGTGGTCGATCCCGTTGCTTGACCGGTAGCTGACTGCCCGGTCCGTCCACAGGGAGGCCCAGCACTTCCGGACGGCCTGCAGCACGGCGTCGGCCCCCACGATGTTCAGGTAGGTGTCCTGCTGTCCCGCGAAACTCGCAAAGGGCAGGTCCTCGGCGGTGGCGGAGGACCTAACGGCCACCGGGGCTTCCGGGCCCAGTGCGGAGTAGGCCAAGCGAACGGCACGTTCGACGTCGGCGGGCATGCCGGCGTCGAGCACTGCTTCCCTCGCGCGGGCCGCGAGGGAAGCGAGCCCCTCAAGGTCGCCAGGTGCCACGGCCTCAAGGCCGCGGAGAAGGTTTGGGAGCGCTGACTCGGGGCTTCCATCGGGCTGAAGCGCGCGCCGGTAAGCCTCGGTGGTCAGGCAGAATCCGGGCGGGACCGGTAGTCCCGCCCAGATCATTTCGCCGAGATTGGCAGCTTTGCCGCCGACTTCTGGAAGCATGGTTGCCCGGATCCGGCGCAGCTCGACGATTAAGGGCGATGCTTCCCCGGGCTGTGCGTGCTCCGCCATTGCCGTCCGCCTGCGTCCACCGGTCCTTGGGCTTGCCTGCTATGCGGCGCCGAGCATGGGACCGAATTTGACGCGGTCCGCCAGCCTGGGATCCTCGCGGTCGGGAACAACGAGCACGGGCCCTTTGGCATGGTGCAGGACTCCGTCCGACGTCGATCCGAGGAGCATTCCTGCGAAGCCGCCCCGCCCACGCGTACCCAGCACCACGAGTTCGACCCCGCGGCTCACTTCCACGAGGACTTCCACGGGCGAACCATCAAGGAGTTGCGTTTCCGCCGGGAGCTTGGGGAAGTGGCTCTTGAGCCACGCCAAGCCTGCGTCCAGCTGAACCCTGATGTCCTTGAAGAGTGCCTCCCGGTCCAGGGGTGCCGGAACCCACGCCAAGGAGCCGCTGTACTCGGGGACGGCGCAAATAACGCGTAGCTTCGCGCCCATGCGTTGGGCCTGCTCTGCTGCCTCCAAGACGGCGACGCGGGCCTGTTCCGAGCCGTCCACGCCCACCGCGACCACATTCTCGACAACGCGGGAGCCTGCCTTCGCACGCTCGGCCTTGATGTGCTTGTCTTCTGTGGTTTCACCCAATCGGTCCGCGCAGAAGAGCGGGACCGTCACGGTGGGGCACTTGGAGTGCGCCGGCAAGGCACTGCTCACGGAGCCCAGGAGCCTGCCCACGAACCCTCCGCGTCCCCGGGTACCGAAGACCAGGAGCTCGGCCGTTTCGGACAGATCGAGCAGCACGCCGGAGGCGTCTCCGTTCTCCACCGAGCCATCGACGTCGATGGCGTAGCCGGAGACCTTCTCAAGGGCTTGCTTGACTATTGCTTCCGCACCGTCCCGGATAACGGAGTCATCCACTGTGGCATAGCCGCCGTCCAGGCCGGAAGCCGCGAAGATGGGCACGGAGTAGGCCGTGACTACATGCAGGGGAAGCTGCCTGCGTTCGGCCTCGCGGGCGGCCCAAATAAGGGCGCATTGGCCGTGTTCGCTGCCGTCAACGCCCACCACAATTCCGCCGGGGGCAATGGATGATTCCTCGCCGTTGCCTTCGGTCTCTGGTTCATGGCTCTCAGAGTGTTTGCCGTGCTGGTCCATGGGGCCTGCCTCCTCGCACTGCTGGCTGATGTTGCGGCTATTCTGCCAGAGGCCGCGCCCACAACGTGTTTCTCGCTTGAATGCAGTGAGTTGCGGTCTCCAATGCTCACTATTCTCGTTTGCAAGGGCCGAATCAAGCCGGAAGAAGCCCATGTGGAAACCCGCCAGGGGCGTGGAAATCTGCCGAACCGTGGCGCGAAAAACGCGGCGGCAGACATGCCGATGCGGGGGCTATCCACCACGCGATTTCTTCTGTAATGTTCGAGGCACTGGTGACCGGGGATCGTGTTTTTCAACACATCAACGGCCATCATTCGCGACCGCTTGGGGACCCGGACGCCACCCCGGTGTTGCTTCGGCAACGCACCTTCAAAGAGGAGCCAAGCTGTGTCAACCATGCCTGCTGCGAGTACGGAACGCACCACCACCGTGGTCATCGGTGCCGGCATGCCCGGCCTGGCCGTGGCAAGCGAGCTCAGCCGCTACGGCGTAGACGCCATCGTGGTGGACGGGATGTATGTCCCCGGACCTTTGCAGGCACTCAACACCGGCATCCTGCAGCGCTGCGACGCCGCCGACGCCGCGTGCCTCCAGGAGCGCAGCGAAATCCTGAGGCACCTGCGCAATTACGCAACCAGTCACGGCCTCGACGTTCGGAGCACCACCCGGGCTGTCCGCCTCGATCGCCTGGACGAAGCTGCCGTGGGGACCGTGATTTCCGGATCGGTAGTTTCAGGCTCCTCGGGTGTCTCCTCGTACCAGTGGGCCGTCCACACCGCCAACGGAGTGCTGCTGGCCGACCACGTCGTTGTCACCCGCTGCGGGCAGAGCCAGTTGCGGCGGATGCTTGCCGAGCTTGGCATCGCCATCGGCCAGAACCTTGTCGCGGCCATGCGCGCAATCGGAATGTACTTGGTTGGGGTCGGCGAACTTGCCACACCCACACCAAAGGAAGTCTTGCGCCAAGCCAAGGTGGTGGGCCAGGCGATTTCCGCCAAGGTCCACCCGGACAGCGTCCACGGGGCCCTGACGGGTACCTTTGCAGCTATTCCTGCCCTGGCCTAGAAAGAGTCCGCACAGAAAACCGAGGTTTGGGCGGACTCCTATGAGTCCTTGGAGTCCTCGTCCCCGGCAGCATCGTCGTCCCCGGCAGCATCAGAGTCACCGGAATCATCGGCATCCCCGGAATCCGCACCGGCCAGCCGGCGCCGTGCAGTGATGCCCAGGAAGACCAGCAGGCCCGCGGCCACCACCGCGAAGACCACAATGCTCCAGGGGAACGGCTGGGAGGCATCGGGCACCTTCTCGGGCGTCGTCGTCGAACCCGGCGCCGCAGTCCCGGCCGTGGGCACCTCCACCGAAGGTGCCGTGCTCGCAGAGCCGCCGCCCGCCGTCGTACTTCCTGCTTTGGCGGTGAAGGTGAAGGTGCCTTCGATCGGGTGTGAATCCGAACTGACAACTCGCCAGATGACGGTAAATACCCCGGCAGGAGCGCCAGGACGCAGCTTCTGCGACACCACGGCGTCCACAATCTCGACGGAACCATCTGCCCAGTTCTGGCCTGAGGCGTCGTTCACCCGGATCTGTGAGCCGAGCAGGAGCGGCCGGTTGTTGAAGGTGATGGACACGGAGTCCGGGACGCTGGCAACCGTTGAGCCGTTGGCCGGTGACGTTGACTCGGCGACGTCGTGCGCGAAGGCCGGTGCCGCCGAGAACAGGGCGGCAGAGAAAAGAACCGCTGTGGCAGCGACGACGACGGCCAGCAGCTGGCGGATAGGGCGCATGAGCGAATGACTCCCTTGGTGTTGGATTCCTTACAGACTAGGCGAATTCGTGGGAGGGCCGAAGCCGCGGGCATAGGATTTGAGAGCACACTTCCCCGATCCCCGGAGACTTCCATGCTCAAGCAGGGCTCAGCCATCGACCGCTACTTCAAGATTTCGGAACGCGGATCCAACTACTCGCGAGAAATCCGAGGCGGCTTCGCGACGTTCTTTGCCATGAGCTACATCGTGGTGCTCAATCCTTTGATCCTCTCCGGGGCGGACTCGAGTGGCGCTTCCCTTGGCTTCGCCGCCGTCGCCGCCACCACGGCCTTCGTAGCCGGCATCCTGACGATCCTCATGGGAGCCTGGGCCAAGCACCCCTTCGCCATAGCTACCGGGCTTGGCGTCAACGCCTTCGTGGCAGTCACGATCGCCTCACATCCGGGCCTGACGTGGCCGGACATGATGGGCCTGGTGATGCTTTCGGGCCTGACCATGCTGATCCTGGTGCTCACGGGTTTCCGGACCGCGGTCTTCAAAGCGGTACCTGAGGCACTGAAAACCGCGATCGTGGTGGGCATCGGCCTCTTCATCGCGCTGATCGGCCTGGTCAATGCAGGCTTCGTGCGCCGAATCCCGGACGCCGCCGGCACCACGGTCCCGCTGGGCCTGGGCGTCGACGGGAAGCTGCTTGGCTGGCCCACCCTGGTATTCGTCGTCGGCCTTGTGCTGACCATCGCATTGGTGGTCCGCAAGGTGCGTGGCGCGATCCTGATCGGCATCATCGTCTCCACGGCCCTCGCGGCCATCCTGGAATTCACCCTGCACATCGGTCCGAGTTTCGATGGCAAGACCTACAATCCCCGCGGCTGGTCCCTGGTTGCGCCCAAGTTCACCGAGTGGGCCGCTCCGGACTTGTCCCTGATCGGCAAGGCGAACCCCCTCGGCGCGTTCCAGCATCTTGGCATCATCGCCGCCACGCTTCTGGCATTCGTGATCCTGCTCAGCATCTTCTTCGACGCTATGGGCACCATGGTGGGCTTGGCCAGGGAAGCAGGGAACATCGACAAGCACGGAAACATCCCCAACGTGGACCGTGTCCTGCAGGTGGACGCGCTCGGCGCAATCATCGGTGGCGGCTCGTCCGTGTCCTCCAACCAGATCTTCGTGGAATCCGGTGCCGGCATCGGCGAAGGTGCCCGCACCGGCCTGGCTTCGGTGGTGACCGGCCTGCTGTTCCTGGTGGCCATGTTCTTCACCCCGCTCATCAACCTGGTCCCGTTCGAGGCCGTCGCTCCCGCCTTGGTGGTGGTTGGTTTCATGATGGTGTCCCAGGTAGGCAAGATCCACTGGCAGGACTGGGGCCTTGGCATTCCCGCGTTCCTGACCATGTCCCTCATGCCTTTCACCTACTCGATCGCCAACGGCCTGGGCGCAGGGTTCATCTCCTTCGCACTCATCCGCACCTTCCAGGGCCGGGCCCGCGAAGTCCATCCGCTCATGTGGGCCGTGGCCGCGGCGTTCCTGCTGTTCTTCGGGATCGGCCCGGTCGAGGAACTCCTGGGCGTCAAGTAGGCCTTTCCGGAATACCGGACACCCGCGGCGTGCAAGCCGTGTTTTTCGGTACCGTCATGCGCTGAGCTTGAATCATGGAGATTTCCCCCGCTATCGCCGATGTCCGCCCGATGCCGTGGACCGGCCGATTCGACGGCGACGGCGATGAGCACCGCCGCTGGTGGCAGGCCGTGGCGCCCCACACTCCCGATGCAGCCGCCCCTGGCGCGGCGGGAGCGGGCTCCCGGCCCGCCGTCGTCGTGGGCTTCCGCAGTGACGAGGGCGTGCGGCGCAACAAAGGCCGTGTTGGCGCGGCGGCCGCCCCGGAGGCGATCCGGCATGCTTTGGGTCCGCTGGCTTTCCACCTGGACCGGGACGTGTTCGACGCCGGAGACGTCGTTGTGGAGGACGGCTCGCTGGAGGCGGGCCAGGAGCGCGCGGGCCGCGTGATTTCGGAATTGCTCGACGCCGGCAAGCTCACGGTGCTGCTTGGCGGCGGGCACGAAACTGCTTTCGCCAGCTACCTGGGCGTGGCTGGCTCGGAGGCCGTGAGGGGCGGCAAGCGCCTCGGAGTCCTGAACCTGGACGCGCATTTCGACCTGCGGGATGAGCCTGTGCCGAGCTCGGGCACGCCGTTCCTGCAGATGGCTCGAGCGGAAGCCGCCGAGGGCCGCGAACTGAACTACGCCGTCGTCGGAATCTCTGAGCCCAACAACACGCGCACCCTCTTCAAGACGGCGGACCGGTTGGGCGTGAAATACCTGCTGGACGAGGACTGCTCCGCCGAGGCCGTGCACAATTTCGTGGCGCAGTTCCTGGACACCGTTGACGTGTTGTACCTGACGATCGACCTGGACGTGCTGCCGGCGTCGGTGGCTCCCGGGGTGAGCGCGCCGGCGGCCTATGGCGTGCCGCTACCCATCATCAGCGCCGTGTGCAAGCAGCTTGGCGCGAGCGGCAAGCTGCTGCACTTGGACGTCGCCGAGCTCAACCCCGAGTTCGATATCGACTCGCGGACCGCCAAGGTGGCGGCGCGCTTGGTGAACACGCTGCTGGCGTAGGCGTTCCCCGTAACGCCCGGGCCACCCAACTGGCTCGCATTTGTTGTCGTTATGAGCCCTCAAAACGACATTAAGTGCTAGTTAGTTGGGCAGAGGCGCGGCAGTCGGGCCGCCGCGCGTGAAGCCGGCTCAGCCGACGGCGCGGAGCCTGACGGCGATGAACTGACGGCCGGGCAGCTCCAAGCGGAAGCGTCCTTCTGCTGCGTCCGGCAGGGTTTCAATGGTCATGTTCCAGGTGTCGATGATGTCCACCTCGTAGCGGCGGCCGGCGGGCATGACGAAGTTCCGGTACGTGGGCTGGTTGAAACCGAAATAGCTGATTTCGTACTCGTGCCGGATGCCGGCGGTGGGGACGTCCCAGGCGCTGGGCAGCGGCTCGAGGAATCCGCCCGGGGTTTCCTCGAGGATGCGGCGCAGGAAGGCGATCCGCTCCGGGCTGCTGCCATGGAATTCGCCACCCTTGGCCCACCAGAGGATGTCCTGGGAATGCATGTAGGTTTCGCCGTGGCCCACGTAACCGCCCCGGACGGCCCCTTCCCAGAACCGCCGGGTCATTTCCTCGCCGGTGATGTTTCCCCAGCCCTGGTCGATGTTGCCCTCGTAGGCGCATTCGTCGATGACCACCGGTTTCTGCCAGCGCTCCCGCCATTCCCCGGTGAATTCGGCCGTCTTGTGGACGTCCTGGCGCTGAATGCTGCTGTGCGTGATCCACGGCCGGGAGTAGTCATAGAACGCATGGCAATTGTGGATGGACAGCAGGTGCCCGCTGGGATCGTTGGCCTGGACGATGCCCGCGAAGCGTTCCCAGTCCTCGGTGGTCTTGCGGAACAGGAGATCGTACTCGTTGGCCAGGGACCACCAGATGTTCCGGTGCGAAGCCAGCCGGGCCACGACATATTTCAGGTAGCGGTCATCCTGGCCCGGGCTCATCGTGGAGAAGCCCCAGCGGTCGTAGGCGTGGAACAGGATCAGGTCCGCCTCGATCCCCAGCTCCTCCAACTGCCCGATCCTGTGTTCCAGGTGCCGGTAGAACTCCGGGTTGGGCCGGTCATAGTCGAAGCCGGCAGCGAGCGATCCTTCGAAGGGGTAGAACTCCGGTTCGTTCTCGTTGAACAGGTAGGACTTCGGAAAAACGCACATGCGCATCTTGTTGAACGGACTAGCCGCCAAAGTATCCAGGGTCTGCTTCTCCAGCGCGTCGCCCTGGTGCGTCCACGCGTAGGACGTAGTGCCGGTGGGCAGGTACGGGGTGCCGTCTTCGTAGGCGAAGTGGAAGGTTTCGGCCACCCGGACCACGCCCTTCGCCCCGGCAACCGCCTCGCCGGCCGTGAACGCGCCGGCGACGCCGTCCAGCGAGCGCGCGTTGCTGGTGGTGGTGAACGTCCACTCCCCCGGGCCCGGAATCAGGAGCCGGACCTTGTAGCTCCCGTCGCCGTCATAGAAACCGGGCACACTGAGCGTGTCACCCGACGGAGAAGTGAACACGGCCTGGAGTTCGACGTCGGTGAACGGGTTGCCGTGCGAGGGACCGGCGAGGGTGAGCTCGAAGCGCTCCCGAGCGGCCGCCGTCGTCGGGTACTCCGCCGCTGCGCTGCCGCGCACCACCGAGCCCGGCTCATACTCCCCCGCCGGCGCGGGAAGATCGGCCGCCGCCTCAGCGGCCCGCTGGGCAACAAGATCCTCGGGTTCCAACTCGCCGAGGAGGCGCAGGATTTCCGCGGTTTCCCCGGGCTTCCCCTGCAGGGCGCCCTCGGTTCCCAGGATGGTGCCCACCTCGTGGAAGTAGAGCGTGTGCAGCGCCGGGCTGTTCACAAGCGTGGGGACGCGTTCACTCAGGATGCGGTTGCCTTCGGCGTGCCGCATCACGAAGTACAGGGGGCTTTCAGCGGTGAAAGTGGTCATCTTTGCCTTCTCGGTTCAGTGTTCTCAGGTCAGTGTTCTCGTGGAGCAAGGGACGGGACGGCAGCGCGTGTGCCGCTCAGTGCAGACAATGCGGAGCCGATGTCTTCCTTGATGGGCGCTGGAGTGAAGATCAGCCCCTGGTTCAGGGACGTCTGGCGGTACCACACGGTGTCCTTGCGGAATTGGGCGGCCGCGCCGGGATCGTGCGCGTCGATGGCCTGCCAGACTGCCGCATATGCCTCGGGATCGTCCATGATGGCGGACAGCGGCGAGTCCAGGGACACCGCACCGTGCGCCGCGGCAGGAGCGGCGTCGGGCACGTCCCAGGAGTACCGGCCGGATCCCACCTCGAACTCTTCGGATCCGTCCGGCAAGGAAACGACGGCGGTAGTCCCCGGAGGCACGACGGCTTCCACGAGGATCCGCTCGCCGGAACGTTTCCAGGCCACGCTGGCCAGGCCGTACGGCGTCTCGTGTGAGGTGCCGGCATTCTGCAGGCTGCGGAGCGGACGCGGAGCGATGTGCTGTTTCCGGTAGCCCGGCGCAGCAGGAGCCAGGCCGGCAACGGTCCGGTGCATCCAATCGGCAATGGCACCGAGCGCGTAGTGGTTGAAGGAGGTCATTTCGCCGGGGTTGACCGTGCCGTCCTCCAGGATGGAGTCCCAGCGTTCCCAGATGGTGGTGGCGCCCTGGGTGACCGGGTAAAGCCAGGAGGGGCATTCGGTCTGGGTGAGCAAACGCTCGGCGGCCTCCATGTGCCCGGTGACGGTGAGGGCGTCCGCGATGAGGGGCGTGCCGACGAAGCCGGTGGCGATCCTGTAGCCGCCCAGCCGAACGAGTTCGGCGAGCCGGTCACCAAGTGCCTGGCGCTGAACGGGATCCGTGCTGATCCCGAACATGAGTGCCAGCGAGTAGGCCGTTTGCGCATCGGAAACAATGCGGCCGGAGGGCGTGACGTATTCGGCGAGGAACGCGCTGCGCACGTCTTCGGCGAGAGTTGAGTATTTGCCGTGGTCGTCGTCGGCGCCCAGCACGGCCGCGGCCTTGGCCGTGAGCTCGAGGGAACGGAAAAGGTAGGCGCTGGCCACGATGTCTCCATGGGTGCGGGCGGCGCCGGGCTTGTCCGGCGGTGCTGCCGGGTCCAGCCAGTCGCCCAGCTGCATTTGGCCCTGCCACAACCCGGAGCTGTCGCGGACGCGGAGCAACGCATCGGCCCAATCGCGCATGCTTTGGTACTGCCGGCCCAGCAATCCGCGGTCGCCGAAGCGTTCATAGAGCACCCACGGAACCACGGTGGCAGCGTCACCCCAGGCGGCCACCGGCGATTCCAGCATGCCGAGCACCGCCGGAACGACAATGGGCACCACGCCATTACGGTGGCTTTGCTCGATGGCGAGATCCTGCAGCCAGGAGCTGAGGAACCCCAAGGAGTCGTAGAGGTAGCTGGCCGTCGGGCTGAAGACCTGGATGTCTCCGGCCCACCCCAGGCGCTCATCCCGTTGCGGGCAGTCCGTGGGCAGCGCCAGGAAGTTGCCGCGCATTCCCCACAAGGCATTCTCGTGCAGTCGGTTCAGCATCGGGTCCGAACACTCGAACCAGCCGGTGCGGCGCATGTCGTTGTGGATGACGACGGCGGTGATCGCCGCCGGGTCCAGCTCGCCTGGCCAGTTGTCTACTTGTGCATAGCGGAACCCGTGGAACGTGAAGCGAGGCTCCCATTCCTCCTCCCCGCCGCCGGCGAGCGTGAAGCTGTCCGTAGCGGCAGCGAGGCGAAGCGGACGAAGGGACAGTTCACCTTCCTCCAGGACCTCAGCGTGGCGGAGCGTGATCCGATGTCCTGCATCGCCGCTGACCCGGATCCGCAGGCGTCCGACCAGGTTCTGGCCGAAGTCCAGGACGGTGGCGCCGGAAGGCGTGGTCAGGACTTCCCTGACAGGCAGTTCTTCGATCCGACGGACCGGAGGCGCCACGGCGGGAGTTGCTTCCACCCATGACTTGGAGTCCGCAGCCCTGGAATTCACTGCTCCGGAGTCCAAGGAAGCGGGAAGCCAGTGCGAATCGTCGAAGCCCGGCGATGACCAGGAGGCCTCGATGCGCCGCGCATCGAAGGCTTCTCCCGCGTAGATGCCGCTGGAAACGAGTGGGCCCGCTGTGGTTCCCCGCCAGTCCGGTCCGCTGGCCACGGTTTGACGTGTGCCGTCGGCGTATTCGAGATGCAGTTCCACTTTGACGGCCGGTTGCTCGCCGTAGATCGGCTTGGCGAAGCCGTGGAAACCGTACTTTTCCGTGTACCAGCCTCCCGCGAGCCACACACCAATGGCGTTGGCCCCCGCTTGGAGGAGCGCGGTGACGTCGGTGGTTTCGTGGTTGAGACGGTCGGCGTAGGCAGTCCAGCCCGGTTTCAGAACCTGGTCATCCACTTCCGAGCCGTTGATTTCGGCCTGGTACACACCATGCGCAGTCGCGAACAGGGTGGCTTTGGCCAAGTCCGGGCCCACCGTGAATTCGTGCCGCAATTGGCCGGGCTGTCCGAGCGGAATCTCCACTCCGGCAAGGAAGGGCAGCCCGATTGCCTTGGCCTGCCACGGCCCGTCAAGGTAACCCCCCACCAAAGTCAGGGGTTCGCTCCAAGCGGTTGTGCCGCCGTCGTTCCCCGAGACCCGCACCTCGACTGCCACCTGCTCCCCGGCGGCGATGGCCGCAAAAGGCCACTCCACCAGCACCGATTCAGGGCCTTCGTGCACTGCCGACTCGACAGCGCCCGCGCGGGTCAAGCGCAGTTCGGCACGGGCCTGCTGCCAATCTGTGCCGTCCGTGGCGACGACCCAGCTGAGCCGCGGCCGCGGATTGGCCACGAAGGAGGTATCAGTCCGGTACTCAGCGCTGAACCGGCTGACAGAAGTCTGGCGGAGACCTGCTGGCTGCGGTGCCAGGGAGGTTGATGTCACGGATGGGCCTTTCGGAAAACGGTGGGTGGGTGGGCGCTGGAGTTCCTAGTGTGGTTCGCGGCCTTCGCTACGGAACCAGTCGAACGTGACCGTGCCGCGGCTCGCGAAGACGCCGGAAACGCGTCCCGTGAAGGAGGCTGCGGTTTCCGCCGAGAGGTAGCGGCCGTCCAGTTCGGCCAAAGTGAGCAGTTCGCCTTCGACAACTGCCTGGAGGGCGATGGTGTCCGAGCTCAGGTGCCCGAATCCCGCGCCGGATTCCGGCTGGCGGGTTTCGATGCGAAGTTCCAGCGGCCCGGCGGGAACCTGTCGCGTCCAGCTCTGTTCGATCGAAGAGATCCGGGCCCTTGCTGTGAGGGTGGTCCCGTTCAGTTCGATGGAGTAGTGGTGGGCCTCGTCATAACGGACGGCGAGGCCGCCGGCGTTCCCTGGTTCCTCGGACGATCCGGTGTCCACCAGGGCAGAGATGGTCTCCACCTGGTACCGCTGGCGGCGGCCCAGGAAGGAAGGCCGGGGATCATCCAGGCCGGTGCCGTCGCTGACCAGGGTGAGGCGCCCGGGGTTCTTCTCGGTGGAGGCGAACGTGCCGGGGAATCGCCGGACGGCGATCCAGCCGCCGTCGAGCTCCGAGTCCGCAAAGTGGTCCTCGAATTTGCCGCTGCCGGGGCGGGGGTTGAGGATGACCGGTTCGACCACCGGCCAGCCGTCCTCCCACGTGACCGGAGTGATGAAGGTTTCCCGGCCCAAGGCGGAGAAGGCCCGGGTCATGCCCTTGGGCCGCATGCCCAACAGCACCATGGCCCAGCCGCCGTCGGACGTCTGCACGAGGTCGCCGTGGCCGGTGTTCTGGATGGGACGCTCGGTGCTGCGGGCGCTCAAGATGGGGTTGGCCGGGTTGCCCTCGAAAGGACCGGCCGGCGACGTCCCGCGGGCAATGCTGACGCTGTGTCCGCGCTCGGTGCCACCCTCGGCGATCATGAGGTACCAGTAGTCGCCGTGCCGGTACAGATGAGGTGCTTCGGGGAACATCAGCCCGGTACCGGACCACACGCTCCGGGGCTCCTCAACGGCCTTGCCCGCTTCCAAATCCACGCGGACCTGGAGGATGCCGCCGTGCTCGCCGATGTTCCCGGTGACCGTGTCGAGTCCCGAGTACGTCATGTAGGCGGTGCCGTCCTCGTCCCAGGCAAGGTCCTGGTCGATGCCGATGGCTCCCTCAATGACGAGTCCGTCGCTCCACGGGCCGGAGGGGTTCTCGGCCGTGAACACCAGGGTCCCGCGTGCCATCGCGTCGGTGACAGCGACGTAGAAGAGGCCGTCGTGGAAACGGATTGTGGGTGCCCACGCGCCTCCAAGGGTCGGCACGTCCGTTGAGTCGAGCAGCCCTTCCCGGTCCACCACGTGGCCGATCCGGTCCCAGTTGACCAGGTCGGTGCTGTGGTAGATCGGGATGCCGGGGAGGTATTCGAAGGTGGAGGTCGCGAGGTAGTAGTCCTCGCCGACCTTGACGATGCTGGGATCGGGGTTGAAGCCCGGAATCAGTGGGTTAGGGAAGTTCATGCAGCACCGTCCTGGTTTGAGTCGGTCTGGGTTGCGTCGGTCAGGGTGAGAACGGTTTCGAGCGGCAGATCGCTGACTGAGGTGCCGATGCGGAGGCGGTAGCCACCGGGTTCGTACGTCCAGCCGTTGTCCCAGTAGGCCAGCAGCCTGGTGGGCACGTCGATTGCCGCGGTGAGCGTTTCGCCGGGTTCGGCCCACACGGGGGCGGAGGCGACGAGCCAGCGCACGGGACGGTCCACGACGGAGCCGGGCCGTTCGGCATAGACCTGCACCACTTGCTTGCCGGCGCGGTTGCCGGTGTTGGACAGCGTTACGGTCAGGGGCACGACGGCGCCGGGCACCGTGATCGCGGAGGTGTCGGTGCCGGGCGCTTCGGCGGCGTCGAGGGTCCAGTCGGTGTAGCCGAGTCCGTGCCCGAATTCGTAGGCCGGTTCCGTCCCTGCTTTGAGCCAGGCCCGGTAGCCGATGTGGATGCCTTCGGTATAGGCGAGTTCCCCGTTCGCGTCCGGGGTGGTGTTGATGACCGGGACGTCCTCCTGGGTGGCGGGCCAGGTGGTCGGTAGCCGTCCGCCGGGTTCGGCCGCGCCGGTGAGGATGTCGGCGAGGGCGGTGCCGAATTCCTGCCCGCCGAAGTACCCGATGAGGGTCGCGGCGACCTCGTCACGCCAGGGCAGCAGCACCGGGGACCCGGAGTTCACCACCACGACGGTGCGCGGGTTGGCCGCCGCGACGGCATGGACCAGGCGGTCCTGCAGGCCCGGAAGCTCCAGGGTGGTGCGGTCGTAGCCTTCGGATTCGACGCGCGAGTTCGTACCGACCACGACGACGGCGACATGCGCCGCTTTCGCCGCTTCGACGGCGTCGTTGATGAGGGCCTCGGGGTCCGTGTTGTCCGCTTCGAGCCCGATGGTCACAGCCAGGGCATTGCCCAGGGCGCCGGTGCGCCCGGCGAGGTCCAGTTCCACCGTCACTTCCAGCGGAACGCCCGCCGTGGCCGCGACCGGGACGGAGGCCGAGGGCGGGGCCAGGAACGCAGCGCCCAGGTCCGTGCCCGTCGCCTCGATGGATGCCTCATGCGCAAGGACCCCGTCCACGAAGATCCGCCCATGCCCCACGGTGGAGAAGCCCAGACGGATGGTGCCGGTCTCCTCCGGCGTGTAGTGGGTGTGGAACTGGACCATGGAGGACTCCGCGATGGGGGCGTCCCCGCCGAACCAGACCAGCGCGGTGGAGCGGCGGTCCTCCGCGAAGAGTTCCTTTCCGGTGGACGCAAAGAAGCGTACCCGCAGCCCAGGGCCGCCGGTCACCGGGTTGGCGAGCTGCTCGAGGGGCAGTTCGGCGATGCCTTCCTGCACCACCGCGCCCACGTTGTAGCTGACGTTCTCCGGGCCGAACGCTTCACGGATCCCGTCCAGCGGGGTGACGATCCTTTCCGGGACCACGGTCGCGGACCCGCCGCCCTGGGTCCTGGCATGGCGGGCATTGTGCCCGATCACCGCGACGCTGGTGACAGAGCCGGGAGCCAGCGGCAGCACGCCGTCGTTCTTTACCATCACGGTCCCGGCCACGGATGCTTCCCGGGCGAACGCGACCGGATCCTCCCGGTCCACCGGCTCCGCTGCCACGGGTTCGAAACCTTCCAAGGCGCCCACCCGGGCGGCGAGCTGCAGGATCCGCAACACCTTCCGGTCAACCGCGGCCTCCGAAACAGTTCCGCACTTCACCGCCAGCACGAGCGCCGAACCCCAGGGCCCGTCCGGACCCGGCATCACCAGGTCCTGGGAGTGCTTCGCGCTTTCCACGCTGCGCACCGCGGTCCAGTCGCTGATCACCACGCCGTCGAAACCCCACTCAGTGTTCAGCGGCGACTCAAGCAGCACGTTCTCCGTGGCCGTGGCGCCGTTGACCGAGTTGTACGCGCTCATCACAAGCCACGCCTTCGAGTCCACGATGGCCTTCTCGAACGCCAGCAGATACAGCTCCCGCAGGGCCCGTTCCCCCACCTTCACATCCACCGTGAACCGGTCCGTCTCCGAATCATTGGCCACGTAATGCTTCGGGGTCGCACCGACGCCGTTGCGCTGCACCCCGGCCACATACGCCGCCGCGAGCTCGGCAGTCAGGACCGGGTCCTCGCTGAACGCCTCGAAATGCCGGCCGCCCAGCGGGGAACGGTGCAGGTTGATCGTCGGGCCCAGCACGACGTCGACGCCCTTGCGGCGGGCCTCGACCGCCGACGCAGCCCCCAGACGGTCCGCCATCGCGGGATCCCAGGACGAGCTGATCGCCGTCGCGGACGGGAAGTTCATCGACGGCTGCCGCTCATCCCACACCTCACCACGCACCCCCGTCGGCCCGTCCGAGAACAACATCCGCCGCAGACCGATCTTCTCCACCGGCCAGGTGGTCCAGAAGTCCCGGCCCGTCAGCAACCGCACCTTCTCCTCCAGGCTCAGCTGGGCCAGGAGGGACTCAAGGCGTTGGTCGATGGTCTGGTCGGTGAGGAGTTCCATGGTGGCTTTCTTGTCTGTCTTGAGGGATGAAGTGTCGATGCTCATGCGGTGGCACCTGTGGTGACTGCGGCCCCGGCGGCTTCGCGCCGGGCGGCAATGATGTCCCGGTACCAGTACGCACTCCACTTGGGGATGCGGGCCTGGGTGCCGTAGTCCACGTAGACCAGCCCGAAGCGCTTGTCGTAGCCTTCGGCCCATTCGAAGTTGTCCATGAAGGACCACGCGAAGTAGCCGCGGACGTCCACGCCGTCGGCGATCGCCTCGCCCACCGCGGAAATGTAGCCGCGCAGGTAGTCGATGCGTTCGGGGTCGCGGACCTCGCCGTTCGGATCCACGTAGTCGTGGAACGTGACGCCGTTTTCCGTGACGTACAGCGGAAGGGAGGTGTACTCGGCGGCGACCCGCTTGAGTACCGCCTCGAGTGCCGCGGGCGTATTGGACCAACCGAACGACGACGGCGCAGGCTGCACATGCGTCCAGCTTGCCCCTCCCGGGGCTGCTTCGTCCGCGGAAACCAGCATGTTGGTGTAGTGGTTGATGCCGGCAAAGTCGCCGGGTGCAGAGATGATGGCCAGGTCGCCGGGCTGGACGAGGTCGTCGGCCGAGGCCCCTTGGCCCGTGGCGGTCAGGCCGTACTGGCCGTAGGCTGCGATGGTGGCGTCCGCGTAGCGACCCCGGTAGACAGGGTCCAGGAAGATCCGGTTGCTGACGGCGTCCCAGTATTCCGTAGCCTTGCGGTCGGCTTCGGAATCGCTGGCCGGGTTGAGGTTGCCGATGATATTGGTGATGCCCACTTTGGCCTCGGGGCGGCGGGCACGGAATTCGGCCAGCGCCAGGCCATGGGCCAGGAGCAAGTGATGGGCTGCACGCACCGCAAGGCGGTCATCCTTGAAGCCCGGGGCCTGCATTCCCCAGGAGTGGCCAAGGAAGGCCGCGCACATCGGCTCGTTGATGGTGATCCAATGCTCGGCGAGGTCGCCGAGGGCCTCGGCCACGAGTCCGGAGTACTCCGCGAAACGGTAGGCCGTGTGCCGGGCCGGCCAACCGCCGTCGTCCTGCAGTGTTTGCGGCAGGTCCCAGTGGTAGAGCGTCACGTACGGGGTGATACCGCGGGCGACGCAGCCTGCCAGCAGATCACGGTAGAAGCGCACGCCCTCGGGGTTGAGCGGACCGACGCCGGTGGGCTGCAGGCGGGACCACGACAAGGACAGCCGATAGGACGGGATGCCCAGTTCGGCCATGAGGTCGAGATCAGCTTCCCAGCGGTGGAAGTGGTCGCAGGCGATGTCTCCGTTGTCACCGTGGATGGTGGTGCCCGGCTGGTGGGAGAAGGTGTCCCAAATGCTCTGGCCGCGTCCGCCCTCGTTGACTGCACCCTCGATTTGGTAGGCCGCGGTGGCCACGCCCCAGGCGAAGTCGGCGGGAAAAGCGGCGGCCGGGGAGAGTTCCGGGCTCGCGGACAGTGGCGGCTGCGTCATGGGCTCGCCTTTCGTGTGTCTGTGTTGCTCTGAAGGTGGGACTTGCGGCGGGTCAGGCCACGCCGGCTTGGACGTTCTGCTGGTGCTGGATGTCCAGCAAGCGGAGGCGGTCGGCGCGGCGTTGGGCTTGCCGGTCCGGATCCGGGACCGGGGCGGCCATGAAGAGTCGCTGGGTGTAGGGATGCTCTGGTTCTCCGGTGACTTGCTCGCCGTCGCCCCATTCCACGATTTCGCCGTGATACATCACGGCTACGCGGTGGCTGAGGTGGCGGACCACCGCGAGGTCGTGGGAGACAAAGAGGTAGGCGACGCCGGTGCGTTCCTGGATCTCGATGAAAAGGTCCAGCACCGTGGCTTGGGTGGAGAGGTCCAGGGCCGAGACGGGTTCGTCGCACACGATCAACTTCGGATCCAGTGCCAATGCCCGGGCGATGGCGATGCGTTGGCGCTGCCCGCCGGAGAACTCGCGTGGCAGCCGGTGGGCGGCGCCGTGCGGCAACCGGACCTGGTCCAGGAGCTCGGCGACCCGCTTGTTGGCGGCCTGGCGTTCCACTTTCCGGACCGTGAGCGGCTCGGTGAGGATCTGCTCGATGGTCATGGACGGGTTGAGTGAGGTGTACGGGTCCTGGAACACCACCTGGATCTCGTGGCTGAGCTCCTTGCGCTGGGCGCGGGTGGCTTTGGAGATTTCCTGGCCGCGGTATTTGATGCTTCCACCGGTGACCGGGGCGAGCCCCAGCACGGCGCGGCCCAGCGTGGTCTTGCCGGAGCCCGACTCCCCCACCAGGCCCACCGTCTCGCCAGGCCGGATGTCGAGGGAGACGCCCTTGAGGGCCTTGAACGGTTCCTTCCGGAAGCCCTTGAGGGGATATTCGACGACGACGTCCCGGACGTCGAGCAGTGTTTCGGTCATGGCTTCACTCCTGTCAGGCTGGCGGGGGATCCGTCTTTGCTCGGCCGTGCATTGCTTGTGAGGGGGCCACGCGGCGCTGCGTCCTCAAGGATCGCTTCCAGCAACTGCTTGGTATAAGGGTGGCGGGCGTCCTTGAAGATGGTCCGGACGGGCCCGGTTTCCACGACGCGGCCTGTCTGCATCACGGTCACGCGATCGCACAGATCGGCGACGACACCGAAGTTGTGGGTCACCAGGATGACGCCCATTTTCAGCTCGTCCTGGAGTTCGCGCAGCAGGTCAAGCACTTCGGCCTGCACGGTGACGTCCAATGCCGTAGTGGGCTCGTCCGCGATAAGCAGGTCCGGCTCGCAGGAAACCGCGCCGGCGATCAGCACCCGTTGGGCCATGCCTCCGGAGATCTCGTGCGGGTAGGCGTTGAAGGTCCGTTCGGGGTGGGGAATCCCCACTTTGGCCAGCAGGGCCAGTGCGCGCTTCCGTGCCTCCGCTTTGGATATGCCCAGGCATACCCGCATGGGCTCCATGAGCTGGCTGCCGATCGTGAACGCGGCGTCCAGATTACTCATGGGTTCCTGCGGGATGTAGGCGATGCGCTTGCCGCGGACCTTCGTCATTTCCTTCTCGGAGAGGCGGGCCAGGTCCGTGCCGTCGAAGACGATGGAGCCGCCGGTGACGCGTCCGCCCTGCGGCAGGAGCCGGAGGATAGAGAAAGCAGTCTGGGTCTTGCCCGAGCCGGACTCGCCCACCAGGCCATGAACCTCTCCGCGGCGGACCGTGAGGCCCACATGGTTCACCACATCGGTGGTGGAACCGTCGGGCTGATCGTAGCCGACGCCCAGGTCGGTGACCTCCAGAAGGACCTCACCGGCGCTAGCAGTGCGTGCACCGGCGGGTGTTTCGGGATGCACCACGGCAGGCTCGCCGCGCTTGGCGGCAGCTTCTGCGGAATCGGCGACGGCGGCCCCCTTGCGGCGGCGCTTTACCGGCCCGCGGCTGCGCTCGAGTTCGTCGCGCATCGCATTGGCCAGCAGGGTCAGTGCGATGCAGACGACGCCGAGGACGAGGCTTGGCCACAACACCAGGGTGGGTGCCTTGTAGAGGTTGATGAAGCCGTCGTTGAGCATGCTCCCCCACGTGGGGATGTTCAGATCGCCCAGGCCAAGGAATTCCAAGCCGGCCTGGATGGCGATGGCGATGCCAAGGACCATGGCGGACTGGATGATGACGGGCGCGCGCACCACGGTGAGGATGTGGCGGCCGATGATCCGGAAGTCGCTGAGCCCGGAGACCCGCGCCGCGTCGACGTACAGTTCGTTGCGCACCGCCGTCACGCAGGCGTACACCAGGCGGAAGTAGGCCGGGGAAAGCAGGACGCCGAAGATCATCATGGACAGCCACATCGAGGGTCCGACGACGGCCCGTGCGGCCAACAGGATGACAATGCCGGGCATTGCCATGAGCAGGCCGGTGAGCCAGGAGGACGCCGAATCGAACCAGCCGCCGTAGTATCCGGCGACCAGGCCGCCCGTGACGCCGATCGCGACGGCGACCACGAGCGCCAACAGCGCCCCGGCCAGGCTGAACTGCCCCGCGAAGAGCAGTCGGCTGAAGACGTCGCGCCCGGCACTGTCCGCTCCCAGCACGTGGTCCGGGCTGGACTTGGCCAGGACCGACTGCAGGCTGGCCAGGCCGGGGTCATGCGTTGCGAGCACAGGTGCAAGCACCGCGGCCAAGGCCACGATCGCGAGGACCAGCATGGATACGGCGCCGGTGGGGTTCGTGAGGAGCTTGCGGAACAAGGAGACTTTGGCTGCCTGGGTGGGCAACGCGATGGAAGTGTCGATCATGACAGCCGAACTTTCGGGTTGAGCCAGCCTTGGGCGAGGTCGATGATGAGGTTGACGATCACCACGATGGCGGCGGTGGCGACGACGACGCCCATCACCACCGGGATGTCCCCCTGGCTGGTGGCGGCAACGGCGATCTGCCCGAGGCCGGGCAGGGCGAAGATCTGTTCAACGATCACGGCACCGCCGAGCAGGCCGATGAACTGGACCGCGAGGACTGCCAGGGCAGGACCGCCGGCGTTGCGCAGTACATGCCTGTACACCACCCGGTTGAAGGAGAGGCCGCGGGCCCGGAGCGTGCGGACATAGTCTTGGCGGAGGGCATCGATCAGGGATCCCCGGACCTGCTGGACCACCGAGGCGACGCAGCCGATCGAAAGGGCGATGATCGGCAAGGTGACCGTGGCCGCCCAACCGCCGAACGACGTCGTAATCGGTACATAACCGGTGGCCTTGAACCACTTGAGGTTCAAGGCGAACAGGGACACGAGTCCCAAAGCGATCAGGAAGCCGGGAATCGCGAAGCCCAGAACGCCCACGAACTGGACCACACGGTCCACCCAGCCCCGGCGCACTGCGGCCAGGACAGCGATGACCACGGAGATCACCGCCGCGATGATGGTGGCGCCCAACACCAGCGAGAGGGTCACGGACACCCGGCTGGTGACGCCGGTGCTGACCAGCTGGCCGTTGAACCACGAGCGTCCAAGGTCGCCAGTGAGGGCGTGGGTGAGCCAATCCCAGTACTGGACCACGAGCGGGCGGTTCAGTCCTAGCTGGGAGGCCTTCAGTGTCACCTGGGCCTGGCTGGCTGTGGGGCCCACGATGCGGCGGGCGATATCGCCGCCACCCGCGTACAGCAGCAAGTAGGCGACCGTTGTAATGACGAACAGCAGGAGGACGCCCGAAAGCAGGCGGCGCAGCACGAAACGGTACATCAAAGTTCCTTAAGGGAAGGTTCCTGGGGCCGCCGGGACCGGGCCGCTTGTGTCAGCAAGTGGTCCGGTCCCGGCAGCTGTCCGCTAGGAGGCGGGAGAGAAGGACCAGATGAACGGGTAGGCGTTACCCGTCTGGACCTCGACCTTGGTCTTGGCATCGGTGACGAAGCTGGACTGCGGGCGGTACCACGGAGCGAACCATGCTTGCTCCACGATGTACTTGTTCAGTTCCTTAGCGGCGGCCGTCTGCTCATCCGTAGAACCGACGTGGATCTTGTTGATCAGCTCGTCCACTTTCGGGTCCTCGTACTTGTACGGGTTCCACGGGGCACCGGGAGCGATCTTCATGTTGATCAGCTGCCAGTCGGACTGCTGCTCCAGGATCATGTAGCTCACGCCATACTTCGGCGCCAGGAGGTCGGCGATGAAGTTGTTGCCGGTGTCCGTGAACTCAGCCGTGATGCCGACATCCTTGAGCTGCTGGGTGATCAGAGCCGGGAGGGTGTTGCCCATGAGCGCCGAGGACGGCAGCTTCAAGGTCAGCCCGCTGGCGTATCCGGCCTGGGCAAGCAGTTCCTTGGCCTTGGCGGGGTTGTAGGCGTAGCGGGAGTCCAGGGACTTGTCATAGGCAGCCGACGACGGCGGGAACACCTGGGTGGTCAGCTCGCCATAGCCCTGGCCGATTGACTGCAGCATCGCCTTGGTGTCGAAGGCGTAGTTGAGTGCCTGGCGGACGCGGACGTCCTTGAGCGCGGGGTTGGTGGTACCGGCCCGGTCAAACAGGATGAGCCCTGCCCAGTTGAGCTGGAGTGGGTTGACCTTGTAACCGGCAGCCTGGATCTCCGTGAGGGTGTTGTTGTCAGCGGTGTTGGCGGCGTTGAGCTGCCCGGACTTGATGGCGTTCAGCAGGGAGGTCTGGTCGCCGTAGACGTTGAGGACCAGGTTGTCGTAGTGCACCAGGCTCTTGTCCCAGTAATTCGGGTTGCGGTGGTAGCTGTAGGACGTGCCGGTCACGGTGGCTGCGGTATCCAGCACATACGGACCGGAGCCTACGGGCTTGGTGGCGATGTCGGCGTTGCCGAAGGACGCCGGGCTCTGCATGAAGGACGCGTCCTTGGACAGGTAGTTCAGGAACGCCGGGTCCGGGGCGGACAGGGTCAGTTCCAGCGTGGTTGCGTCCACGGCTTTGGCAGTCTTCAGTGCCGCCATGAACTGTGCATCCGGAGACGTTCCTGCCTTGAAGCGTTCAAGGTTTTGCTTCGCGGCGTCGGCGTTGAAGGGGGTGCCGTCGGTGAACTTGACGTCATCACGCAGGGTGAGTGTCAGGACGGTCTTGTCCGCGTTGTACTTCCAGTCTTTGGCCAGCATCGGCACGAGCGAGCCATCCGGCTTCATCCGGATCAAAGTGTCGTACACGGCCTGGTAGAACGGCGAGAGGTTGGCGAACTCGGACTGGTTTGCAGCGAAGGTCTTGGGCGCCAACAGCGCGCCCAGGGTCAGGGTTTGGGAGGACTGGTCCTGGGGGGCGGCGGCTCCGCCACCACCACAAGCAGTGAGCCCCAGGGCAACAGCCGCAATGACTGCGGCCATTCGCTTGGATCGGAACATCTTTGGTCCCTTTCACGATCAGTGGCGTCCACCATGGACGGCCATTGGGAAAGACCGTAACATCAAAAACCTAGCGACCACTAGGTTTTTGACGAACTTTTTGAATCGTTATGAAATGTGACGATGCGCACAGCGGTTGACCAATTGATGGACTTATTAAAAATCGACGTTGTTAGGGTGGATTCATGAAAGAGACTGTGGGCGGCACCCCGCCCGAAACGGTGCGTCGAGGGCGCCGCGGCACTTATGCCAAGACGGAGGCGCGGAGGCAGGAAATCCTGAAGGCCGCTTTCGACGTCTTTTCATCCTCGGGCTACCGCTCAGGCTCGCTGAAGGACGTGGCGGACAAAGTGGGCCTGACCCAAGCCGGGCTCCTGCACCACTTTCCGAGCAAGGAAGCCTTGCTTGAGGCGCTCTTGACCTTCCGCGACGACGAGTCCGCAGTCTACACCGGAGCCTTGGATGCCAAGGGTGCGGACCTGATGCATGCCATGGTGGATCTTTCCCGGCACAACACCACCATCCCAGGCCTCGTGGCCCTGTACTGCGTACTGTCCGCGGAAGCCACCGACCCCGAGCACCCGGCCCACCAGTACTTCCTTGACCGGTACGAGCGGGTACGCCACTTGCTGAGCGATGCCTTCTCGCATATGGCAAACGAGGGCAAGCTACGGCCGGGCATCGTGCCCACCGCAGCCGCACGCCAATTGATCGCGCTCATGGACGGATTGCAGGTCCAATGGCTTCTCGACAACGATTCCGTGGACATGCCCTCCGAAGTCGCGGCCTACTTGAACGCCGTCACGACAGAAAGCTTCTAACCCACCCAACTAGCTCGCATTTGTTGTCGTTTTGAGCCCTCTAAACGACAACAACTGCGAGTTAGTTGGGTAAGGCGGGGCGGCGGGGCTCCGGCTAAGGCGGGTGCCTCGCGTCACAGCGCCGTCAGGCCGCCGTCCACGGTGAACAGCCCGCCAGTGGCGTACGCGGAGTCGTCGCTGGCGAGGAACACCATGATGCCTTCGACGTCGGCCGCGGTTCCGGGCCGGCCCAGCATCGTGGAGTCCACCAGCCCGGCACGGCTCACGGGATCGTCCGCGATGGTCCGAACAAGCGGGGTCTCGGTGTAGCCCGGCACCACGGTGTTGACCCGGATGCCGGCTGCGGCATAGTCCGCCGCCACGACCCGCGCCAAGCCATGCACCCCGGCCTTGGAACTCGTATACGCGGTGAAGGTCTGCCCGCAGGCCACCACCGCGGTGGGACTGCCGGTACAAATGATCGATCCGCCACGGCCTTCCATGGCCCGGACTGCGTGCTTGAGGGTCAGGAAGGCCCCGCGCTGGTTGATCGCGACGGTCTTCTCCCAGACCGCCAGGTCCAGGTCCCCCACGCGGGCGTCTTGCCCGAACAACTGCACCCCGGCATTGGCCACGACGACGTCGAGCGCTCCTCCTTCCGCCACAGCAGCGTAGGCCGCAGACACGCTTGCTTCGTCCGAGATATCCATGCGCAAAGCCTGTGCGAGGGCTGATCCCGTGACAGCGGCAGCCTTCTCGGCGGCTTCCAGGTTGATGTCGGCGAAATACACCCGGGCGCCCTCGGCAACGAAGCGCTGGGCCACCGCCAGTCCGATGCCGGAGCCTGCTCCCGTGACAAGGGCGGTCTTGCCGTCCAGCCGTTTACTCATTGTGGTTCCTCTTTCAGTTCAGTCGACGCGGCGGACAACAGCAGTCCACGGCTCAAGTTCAAGATTGGTACTGTCGCCGCCCGGAAGCCGCACGACGACGCTCAGCGATTTGGCAGTGAGGTTAGCGGCAAACAAAACCGTCCGGCCGCCGTCGCGCACGGGATAGAACACGAGGCCGGGCACCTCGCCGGCCACGTCAAGGACCTCGCACCCGCGCACGGCCGCGACGGCGGCCAGCAGCTCGCCCGCGGGCGTGAGGCCGCCGGTTTCACGGATACCGCGCGGTCCTGTTGCCTCGAAATAGCTGACGGATTCGACGCCGGGAACGCTGAGCGCCGCGATGCTTCCCATCAGCCAGGCGGCTGTAAATGTCTCAGGCTGCAGCGGGTCGGTGGCTTCGGCTGCCGCTTCGTCGCCTTCGGTGGCGACGGCGTTGAACCGCGCCTTCAGGGTCACCGGCCCGAGGTGCAGCGGCCGTCCCGAGCCGATCCGGAGTGCGTTGAGCGCGACGAGCCGCTGCATTGGCAGGGTTTCGACGACGTGCGGCACCTCGGTGGCGTGCATCTGCGGGGTGATGCTGAAGGACACGGCGTCGGCGTCCGGGGGGAGGCGGCCCGCGTTGCGGTTCAGCTCGGTGAAGTGCGATCGCGCACCGGCAAGCAGTGCGCCGCTAAATCCGCGCTGCCGAGCCTGGTCCTTGAGTTCATCCCAGAGCCCTGGCTCCGTGACGTGGCTGAAAGCGTCGAACACCGCGAGCCGCAGCACTTTGTCCAAGGGGAGGAGATCGAGGAGTTCACCGATGCGATCCGGCGAATCGACGGACAGGCGCACATCCAACGGAACGTCCAGATCCATGGCCTCATCCGTGGCCCGCCGGATCGAGCCCTCAGCGTCGGGCCCGGGCGCGAGCTCCAGAAGCAGCGCGTCCAGGCCGGGAATGGGCTCGGAACGGGTTCTGGGTGCTGTGGCCGAAGTAGCCGAAAGCGAAAGCGCCGGCACCCGGGCCGTGCCGCCGTCGAGTACCGTGAGCACACGTTCCGGACCCGGTCGAAGAACAGGCACCACAGGCCCGGGCGTCGCCGTCAGGAGCACCGACTGGTGGACGCGGTCGCCGGCGGAAACATCCACCGGAAACGGCTTCGAAAGCGGCGTGCTGTACGTCTTGAACGAGGCGTCCGTCCAGTTCCGCTGGTCTTCGGTTTCGAAGACGTCGCCATGGAAGTCGAGCCTGAACCGCGTTCCGTCGCGCTCCCATTCCATCAAAGAAACGTCCAGGAAGGGTTGGTGCGGACTGATGTCCTTGGGGAAGAACGACGGCGAGCCGGCGCCGCCGGGACTGCCGATGGTCACCGCACGGCCGGCGTCGTCTGGGCGGTGCAGCACCACGAGTCCGATCCGGTTGCTGCGGAAGGCAGCGGGAGCGACGCCGTCGAACGTCACCTTGACGCTGTCCTTCATGAGGTGAATGGCGAGCTCGCCGGTGTAGCTGGAACCGAAACCGGCGAAGTCGATGTCGAGTAGGAGCGTGGTGGCACCGTCGGCGTGTTGCGCGACCCGGCTGACAGTAGGCCCGAGGGTGCGCCAGTCGTGGTCGCGGACCACTGCGCGAATGGCCCGGAGTACCGGTATGCCGTTGAACGTGATGTCCGAGAGTTCATCGTTGCGTAGCTCGGCCCGCCAAGCTGCCGCTTCCACCGTTTCCGACGGGGCGAACAGCCTGGAGTGGTTTTCGTCATTGATCACAGCAGGCCTTTGCAGCGAGGAGGGAAGTAAGCGCAATCGGATTCAATTGTGATGCGCACCATGCGACGAGTCAACCGGTTGACCAATATTTGGGAGCTCATGCGATGCAACCCGCGTCGCGGAAGGTCACCCGAAGCAACGCCGCGAAACCTGGCGAAAGGCTTCGAAACCATTATTGGTTCGCGCACTGCAGCCTGCCTAACCTCGATGCACGTGGTGTACCCAAGAGGCCAGGGAGCTGCCTGCAAAGCAGCGCACGCGGGTTCGAATCCCGCCACCACGTCTCATGTGTTGTCCTGGGCGAAACGCCCAGGGGCCGAGCTATTGGGCGGCGTCGTAGCCCGCCAGCAGGCGGCGAGACGCTGTGCCCATGTGCGAGACCATGGCCTCCGTCACCAAGGCGGCGTCCCGGGACTCGAGCGCCTTGAAGATCGCGCGATGCTCGGCGAGCGCGGCGGCGGCATGGCCTTCATCGGTCAGTGCCCGGTCCACCCAGATTCGCAAGAGCGACCTGATGCTCTGCAGGAGTTCCTGCAGGACCTGGTTCCCGGAAGCGGTCGCGATCTCCTTATGGAATGCGGCGTCGGCCTCGACGAAAACAGCGAGGTTGTCCAACCCGGCCTCCATCGCGTCAAGGTTGGTTCGCATGCGCCCCAATGCCTCGTCAGTAATGCGGGCTGCAGCCAACTGAACCGCCTGGACCTCCAGTCCACTGCGGAGCTCGACGAGTTCGCGTGTGCGTGGCTCGCCCAGCATGAGTCCCCAACTGAGGGTGCGGGGCAGCAATTCGGAGACGCCGTCGCGCAAGTAGGTCCCGGAACCCGGCCGGACGATGACGATGCCGAGGATTTCCAACGCGGCCAACGCCTCGCGAACCGCCGAACGCCCAACGCCGAGCGAAGCCGCCAGTTGCCGCTCAGCCGGGAGGCGGGTCCCCGCCGCGATGTCGCCGCTCGTGAAGTACGCGAGCAGCCTCTCAGCAACTTCGGAGACGACGGAGCCGTGCTCCATCGGGGCAAGGGCTGCCGTCATATGGGCCGCTGCGGCGGCGGAATTCGCTGACATCTTCACAGCGTAGCAACCGGATGACCAATTTCTCCCGCACCCAAGCACCCCGCGATCGAGCGCGAGTGCGGTGCGCGAAAACTAGGATCAGTCAACCGGTTGACCAATTTGCTCTCGAGGGCTTATGGTTTTTATCACACGCTTAGCTCGGTCCTGCGGCATCGAAGTCCACGGATCGGCACTAAGAAAACCCGAGCCGCCTGGTCCTCAGAAGGACAACGCGCTCCGGCAACCTCTAGGAGTCAATGTGGACACCACACAATCGGTGGTCGAAAGATCGGCCATCAAAAAGGTCGCGATCCGGCTGGTGCCGTTTGTCGCCTTGATGTTCTTCATCAATTACCTGGACCGGACAGCCATCTCGTTCGCCGGCCCCAACGGCATGAACAAGGACCTTGCGCTCTCCGCAGCGCAGTTCGGCTTCGCGTCCGGGGTCTTCTTCATCGGCTACATCCTGCTCGAGGTGCCTAGCAACCTGGCCTTGCACAAGTTCGGCGCACGCCGCTGGCTGGCCCGAATCATGGTCAGCTGGGGGATTGTGTCCCTCGTGTTCACCTGGGTGGGCAACGTGGATCAGCTCTACGTCCTCCGGTTCATCCTTGGTGTGGCCGAGGCCGGATTCTTCCCTGGCGCAATCCTCTTCCTGAGCCTCTGGGTCCCCGCAAAGCACCGAAGCAAGATCCTGGCGCTCTTCTACTTGGCACAGCCCCTGACCACGGTGATCGGCGCTCCGCTGGCCGGCGCGTTGATCCAGCAGCACGGCGTGTTCTTCGGCCTTGAAGGCTGGCGGTTCATGTTCTTCGGCGTCGCCATTCCGGCGATCGTCATCGGCGTCATCTCCTGGTTCTACCTGGCCGACTCCCCCGCCAAGGCCAAGTGGCTGACGTCGGAGGAAAAGACCTGGCTGACCGGTGCCCTTGCAAAGGAAAAGGAAGCAACCGCTGCCAGCAACAAGCACGTCAGCGTCCGCACAGTGTTCGGCAACGGCCGCGTTTGGATGCTCTCCCTGATCTACTTCGGATTCATTTACGGCCTCTACGCCCTCGGCTTCTTCCTGCCGACCATCATCAAGGGTTTCGAGTCCCAGTTCGGCACGAAGTTCGACGTCTTCCAGCAAGGCCTCATCACGGCTATCCCGTACTTGCCTGCCGCCGTCGCCCTGTACTTCTGGTCCAGGGACGCCACCAAGCGCGGCGTCAAGACGTGGCACATTGCGCTTCCCGCACTGACCGGCGCCGTCAGCATCCCGTTGGCACTGTTCGCAGGATCCCCGGCCGCTACGATCGCCGTCATCACCATCACCGCCATGTCCATTTTCGCGGCGTTGCCGAACTTCTGGACGGTGCCCACGCAGTTCCTCACCGGCGCGGCAGCCGCAGCCGGCATCGCGCTGATCAACACGGTCGGTAATCTCGCGGGCTTCAGCGCCGGTTACATCACCGGCTGGCTCAAGGACTGGACCGGCAGCTATACGGTGCCGCTGTTCGTGGTGGGCGGGTTCATGCTCCTGTCCTCGATCCTCATGGTTGTCCTCAGCCGCCGGGGAAAAGCCAGCCAAGGCGTCCCCGCCGAGGCACTGGATCCCGCAGGCGCCGGCCACCACGCAGAGCCCTGACCCGGCCCGGCCCGCCCAACTAACTCGCAGTTGTTGTCGTTTTGAGCCCCCATAACGACAACAACTGCCAGTCAGTTGGGCCCCACCGCCCCGCCATCCGGCACCACACCAATCCTCGCTATTAGGTCCAGGAGTTCCGCATGACCCGCTTGTTCAATGAACCCGCAGCCTTCGCTGACGAAATGATCGAAGGTTTCGTCGCATCGCACGGCCGCTGGGTACGGCGCGTGTCCGGCGGCGTTGCCCGCAGCACCCGGAGCACTCCCGGCACGGTAGCACTGGTGATCGGTGGCGGTTCGGGCCACTACCCGGCTTTCGGGGGTCTCGTCGGCCAGGGCCTGGCGCACGGCGCAGCGATGGGCAACCTCTTCGCCTCACCGTCCGCGCAGCAGGTCTACAACGTGGCCAAGGCGTCGGACAACGGCGGCGGCGTGCTCCTGGGCTACGGCAACTACGCCGGCGATGTCCTGCATTTCACCCAGGCGCAGGAGAAGCTCCGGAAGGAGGGAATCGACTGCCGCAGCATCGCCGTGACGGACGACATCTCCTCCGCCCCCGCAAGTGAGATGCACAAGCGCCGTGGTATCGCCGGTGACCTGACCGTCTTCAAGGTCGCCGCCGCAGCCTCCGAAGCCGGCCACTCTATGGACGACGTCGTGCAGATCGCCGAACGTGCCAACCACCGCACCCGTTCCTTCGGCGTCGCGTTCACCGGGTGCACGCTGCCCGGCGCGGAACGGCCGCTCTTCACCGTCCCCGAGGGCCGGATGGCCGTCGGCATGGGAATCCACGGCGAACCGGGCATCGGCGAAACCGACATTCCGACGGCGGACGAGCTCGCCGAGCTGATGGTTACCAAGCTCCTCGCCGAAATCCCCCAAGGCGTCGAGATCAGCGGCGCCCGCGTCGTCCCCATCCTCAACGGCCTGGGCAGCGTGAAGTACGAGGAACTGTTCGTGGTCTACCGCCGCGTAGCGAAGCTCCTTGCAGAAGCAGGGCTCGACGTCGTGGATCCCCAGGTGGGCGAGCTCGTGACCAGCTTCGACATGGCAGGCACATCCTTGACCCTTTTCTGGCTGGATTCCGAGCTTGAGGAACTGTGGCTGGCGCCAGCCGATGCCCCTGCCTTCCGCCGCGGCGCGATCACTTCGCAAGCCCTGGCAGCCGACGCCGCAGGCACCGACAGCAGCGAGCTGGCCGACGTCGAACTTTCCATCCCTGCCGCCACGGCTGAGTCCCGCGCGGCCGCCGTCCGCGTCCTCGCCGCACTTGGCGCCGCCAAAGACGTCGTAGAGGCCAACGCCGACGAACTCGGCCGGATCGATGCGATCGCCGGCGACGGCGACCACGGCATCGGCATGGAACGCGGAGTCCGCGCCGCCGTGGAAGCCGCGGCATACGCCGTCGAACGCGGTGCCGGCGCGGCCACCACCTTGCACTTCGCCGGGGACGCCTGGGCTGATAAGGCCGGCGGAACCTCCGGCGCCTTGTGGGGCATGGCGCTGCGGGCCGTCGGTGACGCCCTGGGCGACGTCAACGCGCCCGACGGCGGTGCTGTCGCGACCGGTGTAGCGGACGCCGCCGCGGCCATCATGAACTTCGGCAAGGCCACGGTGGGCGACAAGACCTTGGTGGATGTTCTGGTCCCTTTCCGCGACGCCCTCGAAGCCGGCGTGCAGGACGGCCGGTCCCTGACGGACGCGTGGGGCACCGCCGTCGTGGCAGCCCAACAGGCTGCCGAGGACACCGCGAACCTGCTGCCGCTCATGGGCCGCGCCCGCCCGCACGCCGAGAAGAGCCTGGGAACCCCGGACGCCGGAGCCGTCTCGATGGCCCTGATCGTCAAGGCAATCCACGAGTCCCTTCTGGACAACACCGTCGAAAACACCATCAAGGAGACAGCATGAGCACCAAACTGCGCCTGGTCATCGGATCGGACGACGCCGGATTCGAGTACAAGGAAGCCCTGAAGGCCGACCTCGAGGCCAGTGAACTGGTCGAATCCGTGACCGACGTCGGAGTGGACGCCATCAGCCACACCCCTTACCCCTCCGTGGCCATCGCCGCCGCCGAGCTCATCGCCGCGGGCAAGGCCGACCGCGCCCTCCTGGTGTGCGGCACGGGACTGGGGGTGGCCATCGCGGCCAACAAGGTCCCCGGCATCCGCGCCGTCACCGCCCACGATTCCTTCTCCGTGGAACGGGCCGTCCTGAGCAACAACGCCCAGGTCCTCACCTTCGGCCAGCGCGTCGTCGGCCTGGAACTGGCCCGCCGCCTCGCCGGGGAGTGGCTCACCTACACCTTCGACGAGTCCTCAGCCTCCGCCGAGAAGGTCACACTCATTAAGGACTACGAGGGTGTCACTTCCTGCTAAACCCGCCGTCGGCGGGACGAATGAGAAGGCGATCATCGGCGTCAGCCTGAAGATGTACTTCGGCTACGAACGCACGCTCGAATACTGCCGAGAAGTAGCGTCCATCGCGGCCGCGCATCCCGCAGTCCGGCGCGGCGAGATCGAGTTGTTCATCCTGCCGGCCTTCCCGGTGCTGGCCGAAGCGGCGCGGATCCTCGGCACTGCCGGCGTCGGCACGGGGACCCAGGACATCTTCTGGGAAGACGAAGGCGCGTACACCGGTGAAGTCAGCGGGAAGATGGTGGCCGAGATCGGCGGCTCCTACGTCGAAATCGGGCACGCCGAACGCCGCAGGATCTTCGGCGAGGACCACCGGGTCATCGGACTCAAGACCGCGGCGGCCTACCGCAACGGCCTCACCCCGGTTCTGTGCGTCGGCGAACTGAACTCCGGTTCAGCCGAAGAAGCCATCGCCCATTGCACCGCCGAGATCGACGCCGGACTCAAACGGGCGCAATCGCTCGGTCCCGCAGGCCGGACCATCGTGGCCTACGAACCCCAATGGGCCATCGGCGCACCGGAACCCGCCACCCCGGACTACATCAGCGCCGTGGTCCGGGGCCTCGACGAGCACCTCCGCTCGTTGCCGGGCCAGTCCGAGAGCAGGGTCATTTATGGCGGCAGCGCCGGGCCTGGACTGATCACCCAGTTGGACATGTCCGTCGCCGGCCTGTTCCTGGGCCGCTTCGCGCACGATCCGAAAGCGCTCAAGACCATCCTGGACGAGGCTGCCGCACGCCTCGTTGCGTCCGCACCGGCAAGGGCCGCGAACGGGGTGGCAGTATGAGCTCAACCATCGGCCTGAGCAGCTACGCGTTCTTCTGGCAACTCTCGGACGCCGTCTCAGCACCGCTGAGCATCCACGACGCGCTGGCGCGCACCGCGGAACTGGGCGTGGAGCTGTTCCAGATCTGCGACTACGCTCCCCTGGAGCACATGTCCGACGACGAACTAACTGCCGTCCGCGCCACCGCGGACTCCCTGGGCATCACGCTGGAACTCGGCACGAAGGGCATCCGCCCGGAGCACCTGGGCAAGTTCCTGCACATCGCCCGGATCCTCGGCTCGGACCTCCTCAGGACCATGTTCAAAGTCCCCGGCCACGCGCCCGACGCCGACGAAGCCACCGCAATCTTCACCGAGGTCCTGCCGGCCTTCGAAGCGGCAGGCGTGCGGATCGCCGTCGAAACCTACGAACAGGTGCCCACCGCACGGATCCTGGACGTGATCCGCCGGGTGGACAACCCGTACCTCGGGATCTGCAGCGACCCCGCCAATACCGTCGCGGCGCTGGAGATGCCCCGCGAAGTGATTGACGCCGTCGCGCCCTATGTCCTGAACATGCACATCAAAGACTTTGCGTTCAGCCGCAAGGAGGGGTGGGTCGGGTTCACGTACTCCGGCGCGCCGCTCGGCGAAGGCCTCCTGGACTACGACTACATGGCCGGCAAGATCCAGCCCTCGCAAAGAAGCATCAACCAGATCGTAGAACACTGGCTGCCCTGGCAGGACACCGAGACGGAAACCATCCGCCTCGAAAACCAGTGGACCCAACAAAGCCTCGAATTCCTAAGGAGCAAGTGAAATGTCAGCAGAACAATTGACCGTCGCCGTTGTCGGAGCCGGTGGCAAGATGGGGATGCGCGTTTCCGCCAACCTCCAGAAGAGCAACCACACCGTCACCTACAGCGAGAACTCCCCCGCCGGCCAGGACCGCGTCCGCGCCGAGGGCCGCGAGATCACCGCAACGGACGACGCCGTCAAGGGCGCCGACGTCGTGATCCTCGCCGTGCCGGACACCGTCCTCGGCATCGTGTCCGAAGGCGTCGTCCCACAGATGAAGCCCGGCTCGATCCTCCTTACCCTGGACCCGGCCGCTGCATATGCCGGACTTCTGGCCAAGCGCGACGACGTCGTCCAAGCCGTAGCCCACCCGTGCCACCCGTCCGTGTTCCTCGAGCGCACCACCAAGGAAGAATGGGCCGACACCTTCGGCGGCCAGGGTGCCCCGCAGAACGTCGTGGCCGCGATCGACGAGGACGCCCCGGCAGCGACCCGCGACGCGGCCGAGGCGACCATCCGCACCATCTACGCCCCCGTCATCGACGTCCACTGGGTCACCGTCAAGCAGCTCGCCATCCTGGAACCCACCCTCGTGGAAACCGTGGCCTGCATGATCGGCACCCTGCTCAACGAAGCCCTCCACGAAACCGTGCACACCGCCGGCGTCCCCGAAGAAGCGGCCAAGGCCATGCTGTTCGGCCACGTGCAGATCGCCCTGACCAACGCCCTGCGCGGCTCCAACCCGTTCTCCGAGGCCTGCGAAATCGCCATCCAGTACGGCAAGGACACCATCATCAAGGACGACTGGAAGAAGATCTTCGACGACTCCGAGCTCGACGGCGTCATCGCCAAGATGCTCAAGCTGGACGCCGTCAAGCGCTAGGCACGGCATCACCACCCGCGAGATGGCACATCACGGCAATACTGCCGCGAAGTGCCGTCTCGCGGTGCATTCCAGGGGTTTACGCCCCGCCCCGCGCCAGCCATCATGAAATCAGGCGCAGGACTTCGCCGACCGCTAAAGTACGGCCGCTCCTTGCGCGGCGGAGGCGCAGCGACATGTCACCCAGGATCGAGCCCGCGGACCACGCCTTGGGCACTTCCCCCGGCGCCCCCGAGCGATTCCTGAGCGACTACTACGAGCACGTGGCCGATGACGATGTCCGCAACTACACCACGGACACACTCCTGGAGCGTGCCCGCTACCACCGCTCATTGGCGGAACGGCGGGCTCCCGGGCAAGCTGTGATCGGCGTCCTGAACGAGGCTGACGCGAGCCTCGTAGCGATTGTCACCGATGACATGCCCTACCTGGTTCCGTCGGTCACCGCGGAAATCGCCAGGGACAACGCCTCCATCCGGCTTCTGGTCCACCCCACTTTTACCGTCACCCGGGATCCAGCCACCCACCGCCTGACCGACGTCCACCGCCGCCCCCTGCGGACGGGACTGCCGTCCGGCGTCGAGCCTTCCGCTTCGGTCACCCCTGTGGACCACGACGACGGCGGCCCGCTCGCGGAGGCGTGGATCGCCGTCGAGATCTCCAGGCTTCCGGACGAAACGAGCGCCGAACGCCTCGTTGAACGGCTGCAGACCGTCCTTGGCGATGTCCGGGCCGCCGCGGAAGACGCGGCTGCCATCCACCAGGAACTTGCCAATGAAGTCCGCCGCCTGGAGGGGGTCCCCGCAGCGCAGGAGGTCCAGGAGTTGCTGCGCTGGCTGGACGACGGGAATTTCGTGTTCCTCGGCTACCGTGGCCTGCGGGGTTTGGGGTTGCTCCGGAATGTGGCGGCCGACGTGTCCAATGCCGTGCCGTCCGAAGCCGGTCCGTCCGCAAGGCCTGGCGCGGCACCCCTCCTCACCCTCACCAAGTCGACGCTCCGCTCGACGGTCCTCCGGCGCGCCTACCTCGACGAAATCAGCCTGACCACGGGTGACACAAGCGGCGAGCGCACCTTCGTCGGCCTCTTCGCTCCCAGCTCGGCATCCCGCTCGGCACTCCTGATTCCCGTCATCCGGGACACTGTCGACGAGGTGCTGCGGACGTTCGGCTACCCGCCCGCGTCACACCGAGGCAAGGAACTCCTGGCGGTGGTGGAGGCCTATCCGCGCGATGAACTCTTCCATATCGACGCGCGGCAGCTGGCCGAGCACGCGCGGGACATCCTGCGCCTCCAAGAACGCCACAGCACACGGTTGTTCCTGCGTCCGGACTCGCACAACCGCTTCATGGCGGCGCTGGTCTTCCTGCCGCGGCAACGCTACAGTACGGCCGTCCGGCTCAACATTGAACGCGAACTTCGCGAGGCCTTCGGCTCCGAGGCCATCGAGTTCGAGCTCCGCCTTGGCGAATCCTCCATGGCCCGCGTGTTCTTCCGGGTCCTGTTGCCACGCGAGGGGGCGCCCGCCGTCGTCGACCCTGCGGTACTGGAGCAGCGGATTATCGCCGCAACGAGGTCATGGGCGGAAGGCCTGGACGAAGCCTTGCGGGCAAGGTTCCCCGCGAACGAGGCCGCCCGGCTGTCCCGGCAATGGGCCACCGCCTTTCCGGCCAGCTACAAGGCCGATTACGAGGTGGAAGACGCGGTTCAGGACATCGTCCGGTTCGAGAGTTTCGCGCCCCCGGACGCGGACCTGGCAGACGGCGACACCGCCGACCCTTTGCTCACGGTCTACAGGCGCCCGGGAACCACCGTCCTCACCGAAGATGCACGGATTCGGCTGTATTTGACCCGTCCGCAGAGCCTGAGCGAGATTCTGCCGTTCTTCCACAACCTGGGCTTGCGCGTCCGGGACCAGCGGCCGTTCGATGTGCAGCGTGCCGATGGGCGGTCCTTCTTCCTATACGACCTCGGCCTCGTCTATCCGCGCGGTGTTGATCCCGTGGGAACCGGCGAGCTCCTGGCCGCTTCGTTCTGTGCCGCGATGCGGGGAGATGCGGAGTCCGACGCCTTCGATGCCTTGGTCATCCGGGAGGGGATCGACTGGCGGCGGACGGCCATCCTGCGGGCCTATGCGAAGTACCTTCGGCAGCTGGGGAGCACCAATTCCTATGGGTTCATCGCGGATACCCTTCGCGAGAATGTGCGTGCAACCCGCGCCTTGCTTTCGCTCTTCGAGGCGAAGTTCGATCCGGACCGGTTCGAACCCGATCTGTTCGATCCTGAACTGCGCGCGCCGGCGCCAGCCGGGCCGACGCCTGCTGAGCAGATGGCGGCCGGAGGCGACCTGTTCGAAACGGACGGCGGCAAGTACAGCTCCCGGACACAGGCCACGAACGCGGCCCGGAAGGAACTGGCGGAAGCGATCGACGCTGTACCGGTCCTCGACGCCGACCGCCTGTTGCGTTCGCTCGCGAGCCTCGTGGAGGCCACGCTGCGCACCAACTTCTACCTCAACAAGCCGTATTTGAGTTTCAAACTCAACCCCGCTTCCATCCCCGCCGCACCGGCGCCCCGGCCACAGTTCGAAATCTGGGTCTACTCGCCGCGGGTGGAAGGCGTCCACTTGCGTTTCGGCGCCATTGCCCGCGGCGGCTTGCGTTGGTCCGACCGCCGTGAGGACTTCCGCACGGAGGTCCTGGGGCTCGTGAAAGCCCAGACCGTGAAGAACGCCGTCATCGTTCCCACGGGAGCCAAAGGCGGCTTCTATCCCAAGCAGCTCCCGGACCCCGCCGAAGACCGGGCGGCTTGGCTGGCCGAGGGCCAGGAAAGCTACCGGATCTTCGTTCGTGGACTAATGGACATCACGGACAACCTGGTTGCCGAGCGGGTCGTCCCGCCCGCCCGCGTGGTGAGGCACGACGGCGACGACTACTACCTCGTGGTGGCCGCGGACAAGGGCACGGCCACGTTCTCCGACATCGCCAACGACCTCGCGGCGGGGTACGGATTCTGGCTGGGCGACGCGTTCGCGTCCGGCGGTTCAGTGGGTTATGACCACAAGCAGATGGGCATCACGGCCCGCGGCGCCTGGGAGTCCGTGCGGCACCATTTCAGCGAACTGCTCATCGACTCCCGGACCGAGGATTTCACCGTGGTGGGCATCGGCGACATGAGCGGCGATGTGTTCGGCAACGGCATGCTGCTCTCGAACCACATCAAGCTGGTGGCGGCCTTCGATCACCGGCACATCTTCCTGGACCCCGCCCCGGACCCGGCCACTTCCTTCACCGAGCGGAAACGGCTCTTCAAGCTCCCCCGCTCATCCTGGGCCGACTACAACCCGGCGAAGCTCAGTCCCGGCGGAGGAGTGTTCTCCCGGGCCGAGAAGTCAATCAGCATCACCGAACCGGTCCGCCTCGCCTTGGGATTGGATGAAGGCACAACGGCGATGAGCCCGCCCGATCTGCTCAGGGCCGTCCTCACGGCCCCCGTCGACCTGCTGTACAACGGCGGAATCGGCACCTACGTCAAGGCTTCCACCGAGACGCATGCCGACGTCGGAGACAAGTCAAACGATGCCATCCGGGTCGACGCCGCCCAACTGCGTACCCGGATCATCGCCGAGGGCGGCAATCTCGGCATCACCCAACGCGGCAGGATCGAGGCCGCACTGGCCGGAGTCCTCGTGAACACCGATGCCATCGACAACTCCGCCGGCGTGGACTGCTCGGACCACGAGGTGAACATCAAGATTTTCCTGGACCGGATGATCGCCGCGGGCAAGATGTCCCCCAACGAAAGGACGAAGTTCCTGCACTCACTCCAGGACGAGGTGGGGCGCCTCGTCCTGAAAACCAACGTTGACCAAAACGTCCTCCTGCTCAATGACAGGCAACTGGTCCTCAAGTGGAGCCCGAGCTTCGAACGGACCATGGACTGGCTCGACTCGGCCACTGACCTGGACCGGGAGCTCGAATGCCTGCCGACTACCCAGGAAATCCAGGCACGAGTCGGGACCGGAGTCGGACTGACATCGCCCGAACTGGCCGTGCTGGCGGCTTATGCCAAGATCGAGCTGGCCCGGGAGCTGACTGAAGGCGGGCTCGCGGACGATCCATGGTTTTCGCAAACGCTGCGCGAGTATTTCCCCCGCCAGCTCTCGGAACGGTTCGGCGAGGACCTCTCCACGCATCCCTTGCGCCGCCAAATCGTCGCCACGGTGGTTGCCAACGACATGATCAACCTCGGCGGCATAGCCTTCGCGTTCCGCGCCATGGAAGAGACCACCGTTTCGGCGGCCGCGGTGGCGCGTGGATTCGTGGTCATGCGCCGAATCTGGGACTTCGATTCGGTCACGGAGGCCCTGGCCCAAGTACCCGCAAGCATCCCCAGCGAACATGGGTGCGCCGTCGCCCTGGATATGCGCCGCCTCCTCGACCGGTCCACCCGCTGGTATGTCACGCACGATTTCCGGGACAAGCCCCTTGCGGACGCCTTTGCGCGGCTCGAACGGCCGATGTCATTGATGCGGGCAAATTTCACGCGCTTCCTGCACGGGATCAACCTGCAACACTCGTTGACGCGCCTTGCCCACTCCGATTCTGTCGGCCTGCCACACGATCTGGGCATCCGGGCCTCCGAGCTCCTCGTCAGCTACGGCCTTTTGGATATTTCCGCGATTGCCGAGGAATTGCAGGAACCCGTTGAGGACGTGGCAGAGGTCTACTTCGCCGTGTTTGAGCGGATCTCGGCCATTCCCTTGTTGGAACACATCACGCTTTTGCCGCGCGAAACCCACTGGGAGGCCTTGGCGCGGGCAGCCCTCCGCGACGACATGTACTTGGTCCTTGCCGACATGACCAAGGCCGTTGTCCGGCACACGCCCCGCTCCTCGGAGGCGGCCGCCGACCCGGTGGAGCGGATCATGGATTGGGAGCGCGGAAACATCGAACAACTCGCCCGCATCCAGGACACCATCAAGGAAGCCATCAAACCCGGCCCGGTGGACATTGCGGCACTCTCCGTCGCAGTGAAGCTCTTGCGCGCAATGGTCCGCCGGTGATCCAGCTCCCAGAATGACAGACATCCGACGACTCTTTGCTATCTTTTTATGCAGGAATTGCCGCTCCCCCCTGCGGCACCCTGCAGAAGGAGCCCCCCAATGAACACCGCAACAATAGAACCCAAGGAAATCCATTTGTCCTTTGCGTCCGTCGACGAAGTCCACGCCGGACTTGACGAAGCCGTCGGCACGCTCATCGAAGCCGCTGCCGAAGACGGTCGCTGCGGGATCCTGGTGACCCGCCGGGAACCCGGAAGCTACACGGTTGCCTTGGACGAGTCGGTCCCGTTCGGCCAGACCCGCGAGGTCCTCGCCGCCTAGGACAGGTCCTCGAAACAGGCACGGACAACAGAACCGGGGCTTGTTTCCCAGACCACGCCAGGACGGCGCGGAATGGGAAACAAGCCCCGGTTCTTTATCTCGGTTGTTAAGCGGTCACTACACCCGGCGCAGCTCCACGCCGTCGGACTTCATGAAAAGCTGTTTGGCGGCTTCATCGGCGCCAGGTCCTGCGGGTTCAAGCCACACAACGTTGCCGCTGCCCGAGACTTCCTGCACCTCCCCCGCCGCGACCACGTGTGCGTGCCTTACGACTTCGATCCGCTCCCCCACCTTCAACGTTCCCCAGTTGGAAACGACGGCGGACTGTGCGATTCGCCTGGACAGGACTGTCCCGCGTGCCTTCATTGAACTTCTACCCCTTTGTGGATGTTCGTTGTTTCAGTTGTGAACGGATATTCCCCGGCAGGCCCACGACATCGTCGGCGTGGACATGCCGTACCTCATAAGTTCTACTACACAGAAAGCGCCCCGGGGCACGTATTGCCAAACATTTCCGGGGCGCTTCCTATTGTTCACTCGAACAGCATTTTGTTCGGCGTCAGGCGAGAATTCCGACGGCGGATTCGGCCGCTGCTCGCACCTCGCCGGCGCCTACAAGCCGGTCCGCCGCTTCCAGCTCAGGTGAGAGGAAACGATCAGTTCCGGGACCATCGACGACGCCGCGCAGCACCTCGATCACGGCGGTGCCGGCAGGCCCCGGAGTGAGTTCGCCACCGGACAATTTGGTGCGGATGTCGAGGGCACGCGCGCTCGTCACGAGTTCCACAGCCAGGACGCGGCGCAGGTTCTCAATGGCCTTGCGGAGCTTCCGGGCAGCGTGCCAACCCATGGAGACGTGGTCTTCCTGCATAGCGGAGCTCGGGATGGAGTCCACTGAAGCCGGGACGGCCAGGCGCTTGTTATCCGAGACGAGGCCGGCCTGGGTGTACTGGGCGATCATGAGGCCCGAGTCCACGCCGGGATCGTCGGCAAGGAACGCCGGCAGACCGTGTGAGCGGGCCGGGTCCAGCATGCGGTCCGTGCGGCGCTCGGCGATGGAAGACAAGTCGGCCACCGCGATCGCCAGGAAGTCCAACACGTAGGCCACCGGGGCGCCGTGGAAGTTGCCGTTGGAGGACACGCGGCCGTCCGGGAGCACCACGGGGTTGTCGATGGCTGCAGCCAACTCACGGGAGGCCACGAGTTCGGCGTGCGTCACGGTGTCGCGGACCGCGCCGGCAACCTGGGGTGCGCAGCGCAGCGAGTACGCGTCCTGGACCTTGGTGTCGTTGACGCGGTGCGAAGCAACGATCGGCGAGTTGGAAAGCACGCGCAGCATGTTGTCCGCGCTTGCAGCCTGGCCCGGGTGGGGCCGCAGGGCCGCGTGCAGCTCCGGCAGGAACACCTGGTCCGTGCCGAGCAGCGCCTCGACGCTGAGCGCGGCGGTGACGTCCGCCGTCGTAAGCAGCAGGTGCAGGTCGGCGATGGCCATCAGGAGCATGCCGAGCATGCCCTCGGTGCCGTTGACCAGGGCCAGGCCTTCCTTTTCCGCGAGGACCACCGGCTCGATGCCGTGTGCGGCGAGGAGCTCGGCAACCGGCTTCCTTCCGGCGGCGCCGTAGAGCTCGCCGTCGGGCCCGGTGGCTTCGCCTTCGCCCATCAGGACCAGTGCGCAGTGGGACAGCGGGGCGAGGTCGCCGGAGCAACCCAGGGAGCCGAATTCACGGACAACGGGGGTGATACCGGCGTTGAGTACGTCCACCATGGTCTGCAGGACCACGGGACGAACGCCCGTGCGGCCCGAGGCCAGGGTCTTGGCGCGCAGGAACATGATGCCGCGGACCACTTCGCGCTCCACTGCCGGGCCCATGCCGGCGGCGTGGCTGCGGATGAGCGACTTCTGCAGCTGCGTGCGGAGTTCGTTGGGGATGTGGCGGTTGGCCAGGGCACCGAAGCCCGTGGAGACGCCGTACGCCGGAACTTCGCTGTGGGCGAGGCCGTCGATGTGGGCGCGGACCTTGGCGACCGTGTCCAGGGCTTCCTGGGAGATGGTCACCTTGGCGTCGTGGCGTGCGACGGCGACGACGTCCTCCGGCGTGACTCCGCTGGAGCCGAGGGTGACGGTCAGCGGTTCGTGGGTTGTGATGGTCATTTTTCCTCGTTCTTCCCAACTAGCTCGCAGTTGTTGTCGTTTTGGGGTCCCATAACGACAACTAATGCGAGCTAGTTGGGGGTGTGGGGTCTGGTTAGTTGGTTTCCGTCATGCTTGGGGCCCCGTGGACAGGGTTCCCTGGCCGAGCTTGCGAGGCTAGGGGGTCCATGGGGATGCGGACGCCGCGTTCGTGGGCGACTTCGATGGCGCGGTCGTAGCC